>NZ_CANUAR010000005.1:0-164418 GCF_947855755.1 uncultured Coprobacter sp. | reverse complement strand
TTTACCGAAATAAACAATAGCAAAAGGGGCTGTCCGACTTTTTGGACAGCCCCTTATAGAATATATTTCTTATATTATAAATAACCGCGAATAATTCCTCGTTGAGAGTTACGTACAAATAGCACGATTTCGTCTCTTTCTTTAGTTGCGGGTAATTCTGCTTCGATACGTTCTATTGCATCCGAGTTATTTAAGCCGGATAGATAGAGGTATCGGTATATTTCTTGAATATCACGTATGGTTTCATTGGTGAAATTACGTCGGCGCAAACCGATAGAGTTGATGCCGGCATAAGAAATAGGATTACGGGCAGCTTTGACGTAAGGGGGAATATCTTTATTAATGAGTGACCCTCCTTGTATCATAACGTGAGCACCTACATGGCAGAACTGGTGTACGAGAGTACCGCCTCCGATAACAGCAAAATCATCGATTCGTACTTCTCCGGCTACTTGTGTCGCATTTGACATGATAATGTTATCTCCGATAACACAATCGTGTGCGATATGACAATAAGCCATAATGAGGCAGTTGCTTCCGATCACGGTTTTACCCTTTGACGCAGTACCTCTGTTGATTGTAACACATTCGCGTATAGTGGTATTGTCTCCGATTTCGGCGGTAGTTTCTTCCCCTTTGAATTTTAGGTCTTGAGGGATTCCTGAAATAACCGCACCGGAACAAATATTGCAGTTTTTCCCGATACGAGCTCCTTCAAGAATTGTTACATTGGAACCAATGCGCGTCCCTTCACCGATAACTACGTTTTTATCGATAGTAACAAACGGTTCGATAACCACGTTAGGAGCTATCTTGGCTTCCGGATGTACATAAGCTAATGGTTGTTTCATAAAAGTGGGTATTATTTATTTTTTATAATCTGAGCCATAAATTCAGCTTCGGTTGTGATTTTGTTGCCTACAAAAGCATAGCCTTTCATATAGGCACATCCTCTGCGTAATTCTGTCATGAATGAAATATGGAATATAACCGTATCCCCCGGAACTACTTTTTGACGGAACTTTACGTTGTCTATTTTTAAAAAATAGGTCGAATATTTTTCCGGTTCTTCGACTGTGTTCAATACCAATAATCCTCCTGTTTGTGCCATAGCTTCAATCAACAAGACGCCGGGAGTGACCGGTTCTTGAGGAAAATGGCCTTGAAAGAACGGTTCGTTCGATGTAAAGTTTTTTACCCCGACAATATGATTTTTCCCTATTTCGATAATTTTATCTACCAATAACATCGGATACCGATGAGGAAGCAATTGCTTGATACGATTCACATCCATAATAGGCTCTTTATTCGGATCGTATGACGGGGCTTGTATTTCTTGCCGTTTCATTTCCTTGCGAATAGAGCGTGCCAGTTGGTTGTTGATTTTGTGTCCGGGACGGGTAGCTATGATGCGACCTTTGATCGGTTTCCCGATCAGAGCTATATCGCCGAGTATATCTAAAAGCTTATGGCGTGCAGGTTCGTTATCGAACACTAAAGGTTTATTATTGATGTATCCGAGTTCATCTACATGTTTGTGGGGGACATTCATCAAATCGGCCAGACGATCGAGTTCTTCTTGTGATGTTTTTTGATCATATATGACAATTGCATTGTCGAGATCGCCGCCTTTTATAAGATTATGTTTTACCAAAGGTTCTATTTCTCGGACAAATACGAATGTACGGCTTGCCGAGATCTCGTCTTTGAAAAGTTCCAGATCTTCCAGACAAGCATATTGGTTATTGAGAACAGGCGAATCGAAATTTATCAGTACGTTTACGCTAAAATGATCGTCCGGTAATACTAATATCGATGATCCGGTATTTTCATCTTTAACCTCGATTTTATCTTTGATGATGTAATAATCCCTTTCTGCTTCTTGCTCGGCGATACCGGCCTTTTCGATTGCGTCGGTATAATATTTGGCACTACCGTCGAGTATCGGAAATTCAGGAGCGTTTACTTGTATCAGGCAGTTATCTATTCCTGCTCCGTATAGGGCAGCCATGGCATGTTCTATGGTACTTACGACAACTTCGTTTTTTCCCACTACAGTACCTCGTTGAGTTTCACTTACCTGATCTGCGACAGCTTCGATAACCGGTTGTTCGGGAAGGTCTATACGTTGAATTTTATACCCGTGATTTTCAGGTGCGGGAAGGAATGTGATTGTGATGTCCATTCCCGTATGCAATCCTTTTCCTGTTAAGGAGAAGCTGTTTTGTAAAGTCTGTTGTTTCATAAATATTCTCTAAATAATGCACTCTAAATAAGAAAAGGCCTTACTTTTCGAGTTGTTTCTTTAAATTTTCAATTTCTTTCTGCAACTGCTTAACGGTTTGGTTTAATTCCGGTAACTTTTTTATCATCACGGTAGAACGGGCAAATTCTCTTGCCGGTACTGCCGGATAACCCAATATGCTTGCATCGGAACTTACGTGGTTAGGAATTCCCGATTGGGCACCTATATTCACCCGGTCACCGATAGTGATGTGTCCTGCAAAACCAACTTGCCCGCCAACCATGCAATGACTGCCTATTTTCGTTGATCCTGCAACACCCACTTGGGCTGCCATGACCGTATTTTCTCCGATCTCTACATTATGGGCGACTTGAATCAAATTGTCCAGTTTAGCTCCTTTTCTTACAATAGTCGATCCCATTGTGGCGCGGTCGATCGTTGTGTTTGCTCCGATCTCTACTTGATCTTCGATGATTACATTTCCGATCTGTGCGATTTTTACGTATGTACCGTTATGAGGAGCAAAGCCGAAACCATCAGCTCCGATTACCGCACCTGCATGAATAATACAATTTTTCCCGATCACACAGTCATGGTAAATCTTTACACCTGGGTACAAAATCGTATTATCTCCGATCGTTACGTTATCACCGATGTAAACTTGAGGATAAATCTTGACATTTTCTCCTACTTTTACATTTTCGCTTACGTAAGCGAACGCACCTATATATACAGACTGAGAAATTGTTGCAGACGCTGCAATGCATGTATCTTTATCGATACCTTTTTTTTCGGGACGAGCTTGATTTACTAAGTTAAGTAGTTGTGCCAGACAAGAATACGCATCGTCAACTTTAATTAGTGTCGCCTTTATTTTTTGTTCGGGCTCGAAATCTCGATTTACTAAAACGATACTGGCTTGGGTTGTATAGATGTGATGCGTATATTTGGGATTGGCCAAAAAAGTCAGTGTTCCGGGCTTTCCTTCTTCAATTTTAGACAAGTTGTTTACTTTAACTTGATTGTCTCCGATAATTTCGCCGTGAAGAAAATCGGCGATTTGCTGTGCGGAAAATTCCATTCGTATTAAGTTAATTCTAATGGTTACAAAATTATTTCATTTTGCAAATTACGTATTTTTTTTTCAAATATGACGGATATTTATCTGTTTTTATTCAAGTATGGAAACTTCTGTATTATAAAAAGTTTTGTGTGCTCTTTGTCTGTTTGACCGATTATAGTTTGCAGCAAGTATCAGATAGAAACGGGCTCTTAGGAGCTGTCTGAATTTTGCTCGGATCGGATTTGAAAATTTCTTTCGAGGATATTTTATTGTTTTTATGAGGAAGGTTGCGGGCTGTCTGACGAGTGAAAGCGGGAAAACAAACCGGAAGAAAGTGCAAAGATGACTTGATCGTATTTTCTTATCGAAAAATTCAGGCAACCTCTTAATGTACCTGTCGATTTCAGAGAAAAATAAAAATGACAAATTTAATTCAGAAATATCCCACATTAAAAATAATTACTTATTTTTGCATCTTGTAAATTTTTAATTGTATTGGGCGATTTTGCGTAATACCTTGAAAATCTGATGACTTAATTATATAACCTGTTAACTTCTTTAATTATTATGAAGCTGTTACAAGCAAAATTAGCGAGATATGATGCACCGCAAAAAGCGAAGGCTTTAGGTGTTTATCCGTATTTTCGCGAAATAGAAAGTGATCAAGATACCGAAGTTATTATCAACGGCAAAAAAGTGCTGATGTTCGGGTCGAACAGTTATTTGGGATTGACTAATCATCCGAAAATTAAAGAAGCAGCGATTGCTGCAATAAAAAAATATGGTACTGGTTGTGCCGGATCGAGATTCCTGAACGGAACACTTGATATTCATGTAGAATTAGAAAAACGCTTGGCTCGTTTTGTCGGAAAAGAAGAGGCGATTATATATTCGACAGGTTTTCAGGTGAATTTGGGGGTAATATCTTGTCTTACCGGACGAGAAGATTATATTATCTGGGACGAGCTCGATCATGCTTCGATTATCGAAGGACGTCGTCTTTCGTTTTCTACTCAGTTGAAGTTTAAGCATAATGACATGACCTCTTTGGAGAAGGTTCTGAAATCTTGTCCTGAAGACAAAGTGAAATTGATTGTTGTGGACGGTGTATTCAGTATGGAAGGGGATGTTGCCAATTTGCCTGAAATCGTTGCTTTGGCAAAAAAATACAATGCTGCGGTCTATGTAGATGAAGCTCACGGTATCGGAGTTTTCGGGAAACAGGGTCGGGGAACTTGCGATCATTTCGGTGTAGCTCAAGATGTCGATTTGATTATGGGAACGTTCTCTAAATCGTTTGCTTCTTTAGGCGGTTTTGTCGCTACCGACTCTATTACGGCAAATTATTTGCGTCATAATTCTCGATCTTATATATTTAGCGCCAGCATTACACCGGCTTCTACAGCAGCAGTATCGGCAGCTTTGGATATTATGGAGAGTGAACCCGAACGTATAGAGCATCTTTGGGAAATGACCCATTATGCTTTAGACGGTTTTCGTAATATGGGATGTGAGATAGGTAATACTTCTACTCCGATCATTCCATTATTTATTCGAGATAATAATAAAACGTTCCGCATTACTCGTGAACTTTTCGATGAAGGGGTATTTGTAAATCCGGTAGTGTCTCCTGCCGTACCTTCCGATAGTACATTGATCCGTTTCTCTTTGATGGCTACACATACGAAAGAACAGTTGGATTTTGCTCTTGATAAAATCCAAAAGTGCTTTAAACGATATGACTTATTGAAATAGCTTAAAGAAATTGGCTTTTTTAATTCATAGTTTTCCCTCTATTCGATTGTAATATGAAGAATAGAGGGAATTTTTGTATTGAACCTATCATGATATTGACCTGCAAGGATTTCGGTACTCATCCGGTGTATATCCTGATAATTTTTTAAATAATTTGCAGAAATATTGTTGAGAAGGGTAACCTAATTCTCGTGCGATACACGAGATTGTTTTGTTTGTGTTGCAAAGGCGTTCTTTTGCCAGATGCATACGTCTTAATTGAATGTATTCGGCTATGCTCATTCCTGTTTCGTGATTAAACAGGTCTTCGAAATATGCGGAAGACAGGTCTAAATTATTTGAACAATACTCGGAAGAAGGCAGACCTTCTTCCGATATTTTGTTCATAAAGAAATATTCATCGATCATCCGTTTAGTTTTTTGTATTATACATCTGTTTACCTCTGATCTTGTAATAAATTGTCGGGTATAAAAACGTCTGCAATAATTCAGAAATAACTCGATTTTTCCTGAGATCAGGATATTAGTGTATTTGTCTATACCCCAATTCAGTTCATCAGAAATATCTTCGAGACGAGCCGTGAGAATTTTCTTTTCTCGTAATGAGATGTGTAAAGATTCGTCTTGTCGATAATTGAAAAAAGAGTAATCGTCAAAATGTTTTTTTATGGCAGAGGCGTTGACCAGATCTGCATGGAAAGACAAAAATATGCTTTTTTTATAAAAACTCAAGTCTTCTGATATTAAACGAGACAGGGAATATTCCGGAGATAAGAATATTACGCTTGCATCTTGGTAATCGCAACACAATCTTCCGAAATCAGGGCATGAAGATCTGCCTTTTAGTATAATACGGTAAAATCCGGTTTTTATAAAAGTATTCGATATATCGGATAAACAGCCGATGTTTATCAACGGATGTATTGTTTTGCTGTGTAACGATTTGTCACATTGCGCTATCATGTCTGCTTGATAAATTTTCGTTGTTTTTAAACCTGAAGCCTTCTGTATTCATTCGGGGTGTACCCCACATTTTTTTTGAATATGCGATTAAAATGTTGTGAATATTGGAATCCCAGTTCATAAGATATCTGACTGATCGTTTTTTCTGTCCCGACAATCATCTCTTTGGCAAGATCTATGATTTTATTTTGTATATATTCTTGTGCTGTTTTTCCGGTCTCTCTTTTTATTAAGTCTCCGAAATAGTTGGGAGAAAGACATACTTTATCTGCAAAATATTTAACGGAAGGCAAGCCGTCCACTTTAGGTTTATTATCTGTAAAATATTCTTCAAGTAAATTTTCGAATTTTGTAAGAATATCTTTATTGACAGTTGATCTTGTGATAAATTGCCGGGCATAGAAACGCATGCAATAATCCAATAATAGTTCGATGTTTTTCGATATTAAGCATTTACTGTAATTATCTATCGGATGACTAAGTTCTATATTTATTTTTTTCAAGCAGTCGAGAAAAATTTCTTTTTCTTCTTCTGACAGATGTAAAGCCTCATTCGAAGCATAGGAAAAGAAAGAGTATTGTTTTATATTCTTGCCTAATGATGTCCCTTTTATCAAATCCGGATGAAATAAAATACCATGAGCACCTAATTTTATCCCGTCTGTAATTTCTGTTTCGACGATTTGTCCGGGAGCAAAACTGGTGACAGTCCCTTCTTTATAATCATAAATCTGCCTTCCATAGCGAATATCTCCGCATTTGGTTTCTTTCAGAAATAATGCATATAGTCCGTAATTCAGTGTGAAATGAGTCGGAAATTTTGTGGCTTTCGATAAATCTATTACACCTACTAACGGATGTAGTGTCTCAAGACCGAATAATTCGTTATATTGATCTACTGTATCCAACTTTATGATTTCTTCCATAGTGCTTAATTTTATTCCGTTACAAATGTAATCAATATAAACATGAATGTTGTTCCTCTTTATTCGGAATCAGTAATAATGTTACAACTATCCGTAATATTTGCACAAATGTCTTTTGAATGTAATAAGATTTATCGAGTAAGAAACGTCTTAGGGCCTATCTCAATTTTACTTGGGTCAGTTTTAAGATTTTCTTTCGAGGATGTTTTGTTGTTTTTACGAGGAAAATAGCGAACTGTCTGACGAGAGAAAACGGGAAAAAAGACCGGAAGAAAATACAAAAATGACCTGATAATATTTTTTTGTCGGAAAATTCTGACAGGCTCTTAAATTAATACAAATACCGGTCAATTCTTCCATTGACAATGAATAAATTTGATCTTATCTTTTTTTACGAAAGTCTGCCGGTGAAATACCAGCCTTTCTTTTGAAAAATTTTCCAAAGGAAGATTGGTCTGAAAAATTTAGTACCGAACTGATTTCTTGTATAGAAAGCTTTGAATGAGTCAATAACGTACGAGATTCGCTATATAGCATTTCAAATATAAAGTCAGATACGCTTTGACCGGTAACTCGTTTTACAATGAGGGTTAGATAATGGGCTGATAAATTTAGCTGTGAAGCGTAAAAGTCTACTTTATGCTCTTCCCGATAATTGGCAGCTAACAGTTCTATAAAAGATTTGATTATACTTTCGTATCGGGTCGGGTTACCTTCTCCCCGAGATGCCGGAGAATTATGTTCTATGATGTTGCTCAAATCAAGATAAAAGGCGAATAGATTATTAAGAATTACCTCTTTATAATAAAAATGTCCGGTATTGTCGATTGCCTCGTTAATTGCATTGATCCTTTTTAGAGCAATGTTTTTGTTATTCTCGTTTAAGAACATTATCGGAGTGTTATATAGTCGGACTCCGTATTTGATTCTTTGATAAATCATATCTGTTGAGTCCATCTCATTTATGAAGTCTCTGCTGACGAATAAACATATACATTTAAAATCTTTGCTGCATTCATAAAAATGAAATAAGTGGGCAGACGATAATATTAACAAAGTATTATTGCTGATCGGATAAGATTTATAATTGATGTATATATCTGCTTTTCCTGATAAAACCAATATAGATATGATAGCATCGAAATATACTGCTGAGGAGAATTGGTTGTAGACATCGGCATGATCAATTGTGATGCAGTTTATTTTTTTTCTCATGTCGTTCGATTCTCCTCTTGTTACAGACAATTCTCGAATATTTTTAATATGTATTTTTTCTTTCATCGTGTATTGATTTTCCTTTATACAAAAGTAGCAGAATTATTTTATATGTTCAAATTAAACCAATTTTATGCATTTTCGGATTTTCAGTAGGAGAGTTTTTGGACGAACTTTGCAATCGTTTTTCAGAATTTATTTAATGTTCTGTCTGCGATAGAAAAATATTCTGTTTCAATCCTATTTTTATGAACTTTAAATGAGTTCAGGATTTGGAGGATAATAATAAACGAATGGTATGGTAGATTTTAGAAAAGTTCTTTTTTTATTTCTTTTTTCAAATTGCATTTTATTTCTTACAGCTCAGAATATCCGAAAAATGAGTATCGATGAGATGTTTGAGATAGCAGATTTGTGTAGTCGTAGTGTGCGGACCTATCGTATTGCTGAAGAGGAAGCGGAACAAGCTGTCAGAATTGCGGAAAATGCCAAGCTTCCTGCAATAGAGCTTTCTGTTTCTGCGAGTTTTTTAGGAGATGCATGGTTGTCGGACAGAGACTTCTCTAACGGACAGAATGCTTCGATGCCTCATTTCGGGAATAATTTGGCATTGGAGGCTTCTCAAATTATTTATGCAGGGGGAGCGATATCTAATAAAATTGCAGTTTCGAAATTACAATATCAGTTGGCACAATTGGATAAGGAGAAAAATAGACAGGATATACGTTTTTTGCTTGTCGGGAATTATCTGGAGATGTATAAATTGAAAAATCAGGCAGAAGTCTATCGAAAAAATATAGAACAGACGCGCAAATTGTTGTCGGATATCACCGCAAAACAAGTACAGGGTCTTGCATTGAAAAACGATATTACAAGATATGAATTGCAGTTGAAATCATTGGAACTGGCTTTGACGCAAATTCAAAATGGAATCTTAATTGCCAATGACCAACTGGTTACAGTACTCGGTTTGCCACAAGAAACAATTATAGATGTCGATACATGCTTGTTGGATAAGTTACCGGAATTATCGGGCGAGTTGTATTGGCAAGAATCAGCGTTGACTGCCTCACCTGATTTGCAACAGATGAAGCTGAATATCAAACAGTTTCATTATAATGAGAAAATTATAAAGTCAGAACGGTTGCCATCATTGGCTTTAATTGCCGGAGATCATTTTGACGGACCTATTACGATAGAAGTGCCGCCGATAAATAAAAATCTTAATTATTGGTATGTAGGAATAGGTTTAAAGTATGATATAGGCTCGATATATAAATCCGGTAAAAAAGTCAGGCAAGCCCGACTTTCTATGCAGAAAGCAGTTGAGAAAGATTTATTGCTTCAGGAAAATATACATATGAATGTTAAGGAAGCCTATATCCGTTTTAGAGAAGCATTTACAGTTTATGATACTCAAGAAAAAAGTCTTGAATTGGCAGAGCAGAATTATAAAGTGGTAAATAACCGTTATTTGAATGATTTGGCATTGATAACCGACATGCTTGATGCAAGTAATTCTAAATTGAGCGCAGAATTACAGGTCGTGAATGCCCGCATCAATATTCTTTTTAATTATTACAAATTGAAAAAGGCATCGGGAAATTTATAATAATATATTAAATAGTATAAAAATGAGACATAAAACTAAGAAATTGATTTATAATATAGTCGTCGGATTGTTGATTATCATAGGTATCGTGTGGGTTAGTACTCGTTTCATACATCTTGGAAATGTGGAATATACCGATAATGCTCAGGTTAAGCAGTTGATAGTACCTGTTAATTCACGAGTCCAGGGATTTATAAAAAAAATCTGTTTTGAGGAATATCAACCCGTTTGTAAAGGAGATACGCTTGTTATTATTGAAGATGCCGAGTTTCGTTTCCGATTGGCTCAGGCTGAAGCTGATTATCAAAGTGCCCTGTCTGGAAAGACCGTGATGACTTCGACAATAAATACTACATCCAATAACATAGAGGTGTCGGATGCGGGAGTTCAAGAAGCGAAAGTCCTTTTGGATAACTCAGAAAGGGAGTATAACCGATATAAGAATTTATTGGGACAAGATGCTGTTACCCGGCAGCAATATGACGCAGTAAAAACAAATTATGAAGCTTTAAAAGCCCGCTATGAGCTTTTGCTCAGACAGAAAAAAAGTGCAGCACTCGTAAAACAGGAACAGACTAAGCGTCTGGATCAGACTGATGCGGGAATTAAATTAGCTCAAGCTGCATTGGAAATAGCCCGTTTAAATCTATCATATACGGTAATTGTAGCTCCTTGTAACGGGACTACGGGACGAAAGGAAATACAGGAAGGACAACTGGTACAACCCGGACAAACAATGGTCGATATTGTTGATGAGAAAGAAAAATGGGTAGTTGCCAATTATAAAGAAACACAGACTACTCATATTTGTAACGGTCAGTTGGTAGATATAGAAGTGGATGCTGTACCTGAAATTAAGTTTAAAGGTGTTGTAAAGTCGATATCTCGGGCTACTGGGGCGAGTTTTTCCCTTATTCCGCAAGATAATTCTGCCGGAAATTTTGTAAAAGTCGAGCAACGTATTCCGGTACGTATAGAGTTTTCGAATGATAACAGACCGGAAGATATGAGTCGCTTACGTGCAGGTATGAATGTTGAATGTGTCGTAAATTATTGATTCATGCACGAGGTAGATCCTTTTTCTATACCGGCTATGCGCAATTTTGTTCCGAATAGGTTGAGGCCTTGGATTGTTATTGCCATAGTCATTATTTTTCAGTTTTCAGGAGGAATTTATCTTTCAGCCGTTAGTGAAATGGTTGGTTCTATGTCATTGATGCAAGAAGATATAATGATGGCTGGATATGCTTCTATGGTAGGAATGTCATTGACATTTGCTATTATGTTCAGACTTAAATTCCGTTTTGCATCGAAAACATCCTTAATGACCTGTTGTATTGCCATTATCGTGTGTAATCTTATATGCATGTATACGCAGAGTATTCTCGTACTTGTCGTGACTTGTTTTTTTGCAGGTATTTTCCGAATGTGGGGAACATTCGAGTGCAATTCGACTGTTCAATTATGGATAACTCCGAAAAGAGACCTTTCTGTTTTCTTTTGCTATATCTATTTATTGGTACAAGCGTGCATTCAATTATCGGGATTGATTACAGTTTATACAGTATTTTGGGCTAAATGGGAATACATGCATTGGTTGATTATCGGGTTGCTTGGTATGGTAATGCTGACTGTTTGGGTATTATTCCGGAACTATCGCTCTATGCGTAAATTACCTCTTTGGGGAATAGATTGGCTTGGCGGATTGATGTGGGGATTAACTTTGCTTTGTATTATTTTTATATGTGTATATGGAGAGCATTATGAATGGTTCCATTCTGTATATATACGAATGGCTTCCGTTATAGGAACTTTAATTTTGCTATTGAATATATGGAGGGCGTCTTTTATCCGTCATCCCTATATTTCGTTGCAAACGTTGCGGTATAAAATCGTATATATGACGTTCTTTCTATATATTGTAATCAATATATTGTTAGCTCCGTCTCATTTGTTCGAACATATATATGCGGAGTCTGTACTGAAGTTTGATTCTTTAAATGTAATTTCTTTTAATTGGGTAGTACTTTGTGGCATTATAGCCGGAAGTATTTTTACTTATTGTACTTTTGCCCGTTTAAAATGGCGTTATAAAACAATGACTGTTATTGCTTTTTCATTAATAACAGCTTATTTGATGATGTTCTATTTTACGATAGATTACAGATTGCCGAAAGAAGCGTTGTATCTACCGATATTCTTTCGAAGCGTCGCTTATGTGATAGTCGCTATTTGTTTTCTTACTTCCCTCTCCAAAGTTCCGTTTCAATATTTTTTTCAGGCCGTATCGGTACAGGCTTTTGTCAGTGCAGCGGTTGGCGGTGCTGTAGGGAGTGCTGTTTTGGGAAGGATGCTGAGTATCATAATGAAAAAAAATGGAATGTTGTTAGGCTCGACTTTAGATCATGTGAATGTTCTTGCAAATCAAATTCCGAAAAAAGAACTTTACGGTGTATTGCAGCAACAAGCCTTGATTGTATCGATGAAAGAAATATTCGGTTGGCTTACTTTATTGAGTTTATTATGCCTTTTATTATTTATGATCAAAGAAAGTTCTATTCGTCCTCGATATGTATTGCATCCGAAGTATAGAACTATTCGTCGTTTTATAAAGCATGAGTTGAGGATGTCGGGAAAAATCAGAAATATAAAGAAAGAACAACCGCAGTCGATATAAAAGATTATTAATAAAAAATGCAGCTTGGGTTTACCCAAGCTGCAAAATATACCCAAATAAAGACAGTTTAAAGGTATGAAGTATAGCTAAATGCGGAAAAGCTTATCGACTTTGTCTTTTCTGGGTAATTTTTTATACTGTTAATCGAATAAAATAGTTGAAATATCGTAATAGCTAACGTAAAAATGATCGTGAGTGATTTCAGCCTATTTATTCGCAGCCTCCACCCAAAGCATTGTACAAGTTAATAATAGATTGACAACGTGTGAATTGGTCTGAAGTTACATTTAACCGGGCATTTAACAGCGACTGCCGTGCTGTGAGAACTTCCAGATAAGTGGCATTACCCGTACGGTATAATGCCTCGGATGTTTGTACGGTCCGTTCCAGTTCTTTACATTGTTTTCGATGGCTTTCAAGGCTTCTCTGTGCCGATTCTGTGGCATACAGGGCATCGTTTACTTCTTGTCCGGCATTCAATAAGGTTTGTTTGTAGTCGAGCAGGGCGATTTGTTCCTCGTCTTTGGAGACCCGTAGGTTGGATATCAGTTTTCCTCTGTTGAAGATAGGCTGAGTCAGAGAACCGATGGCAGACAAGATCCAGCCTCCGGGATTGGTCACTGCTTGCCCCAGAGAATTAGTCCATCCGGCACTTCCGGTCAGTGTCAGATTGGGATAGAAGGCTGAACGGGCCTGATTGGTCGTGTAGTAGGCGCTTGCCAGTGCCATTTCTGCCTGTACCACGTCTGGACGTCTGGAGAGCAACTGTAAAGGAATACCGACATTAATCTTTTCCGGTAAGACCTGTTCTGCCAACGAACTGCGGGGTATGCTCCGGGAAGTCATTCCCAACAAAGTACAAAGCGTATTTTCCGTTTCCCGCTGCTGACGAAGCAGGTCGTTATGTGTAGCTTCCAGTTCGTATAGACTGGCGCGGGCCTGTGTTACGGCATTTTCCGTCTCTTCGCCCACTCTGAGCATTGACTCCATTGTCCGTATCTGTTCTTTCCATATTTCTAATGTGGCTTGGCTGATGAATATTTGTTCGTCCAGCATCAGTAGGGAATAATAATCGTTAGCAATTGTCGCTATCAGTTCTGAACGGATAGCTTGTTGATAAGCCTGTTGCCCGAGTAAAGAAACTTGTACACCTTTCTTGGCATTGCGTAAATTACCGAAAAGATCTATTTCCCAACTTGCTTGTATGGGCAGTTCGTAAGTTTTTACAGCTTTGTTTCCATCAGTACGAGTTAACGTTCCTTGTGGAGATAAAGTGAGTGATGGAAGAAATGATAGGCGAGCGGCTTTCAATTGTGCTTTAGCCTGATCCACACGCAACAATGCTGTCTGCAAGTCGGTATTATTTTTTAACCCATAACGGATTAGGTTTTGTAACAGAGTATCGCGAAACATCTCTTGCCAAGGTAGGTCTCCCAGTGTCATAGAGTCCTCTGTATGAATGTTTTCTGTCTCTCTGTATAAGCTGTCCATCGGCAATCTTTCCGGTCGTTGATAATTGCGATAGATGTGGCAACTGCTCAACAATGCCGTAAATATTATCATATATATTGTCTTTTTCATAACTTTCTATCTTTTTTGCGTTTACCCATTACTCGTTCTTCAATATGCTGGAATACGATAAAGAATGCAGGTGTTATAAATAATAAGGCGATTGTCCCGATAATCAGACCGCCTACAGTGCCTACACCTAATGACTGGTTACCGTTAGCTCCTACACCGGAAGCGAACATTAGCGGAAGCATACCGAAAATCATAGTCAGTGCCGTCATCAGAATAGGGCGAAAACGGACGGAAGCGGCACTCATGGCAGCCTGTGAGAGAGACATGCCCGCTTGCCGGCGTTCAGTTGCGTATTCGGTCATTAAGATGGCTGTTTTAGAAAGCAATCCTATCAGCATAATGAGTCCTGTCTGTAAATAGATATTGTTTTCGATTCCCCATATACGGGCGAACAAGAAACTACCCATCAGCCCGAAAGGAACGGAAAGAATTACCGCCATCGGAATGAATACGCTTTCGTAAAGAGCGCAAAGTATCAGATAAATGAACAGGATACATACGCCGTAGATAATAACGGTATCATGGGAATTTGCCATTTGTTCTTCTTCCCGTGTCATGCCGGAGTATTCATAGCCGTAACCGGTAGGGAGTGTCTGTGCAGCCACTTCGGTCACCGCATTGATGACGTCACCCGAACTGTATCCGTCCGCAGGCATTCCCTGTACATTGATAGAGGAAAACATGTTGAAGCGAGTCAGAGACTCTGCACCGTAAGTTTTACTCAATTTCACAAATTGGCTGACTGGTGACATTCCGTTGTTTGTCTTCACAAAGATATTATCCAGAGCTTGCATGTTCTTCCGGCTATCTGAAGGTGCTTGGATAATGACACGGTAGAGCTTCGTGAAACGGTTGAAGTTAGAAGCATAGATACTTCCGAAGTAGCCGGATAGTACATCAAGAACTTCTTCAGTAGTAGTTCCCGCCCGCTGACACTGAGCCTCATCTACATCGATACGGTATTGCGGGAAGTTGGTGCTGAACGATGTGTAGGCCATCTGTATCTCTGGGCGTTTGTTCAATTCTATAAGAAAGTCGTCGGTTACTTGGCTCAGAGCTTCGATTCCCTTTCCGCTACGGTCTTGTATATAAAGCTCGAAGCTGTTTCCTGTACCGTAACCTGAAATCATAGGAGGAGAGAAGACGAAGATATTGGCATTTTTGATATTTGCCGTACGTCGGTAAATCTCTTCGGAAATGGCATCCACACTGTTTTCCTTTCCCTGACGTTCATCCCAATGTTTCAGTTTGATAATAAACATTCCGTGAGAAGAACCGCTCCCTGACCCCATACCGAATCCTGCAACCTTGTTGAAATTATCAATCTGCGGAATTTTTTTCAGTTCCTTTTCGACTTTGTCCATGATGCTTGCTGTCTCTGCCAGTGTGCTTCCCGCAGGTGCATCCAGACTGACGAATATCGAACCGGTATCTTCCGAGGGGACAAGGCCGGTTTTGGTGGTACTCATCAGATAGCAGAGCAGTATGATTGCCAGTCCCAAAGAAGACCAGGCCAGCCATTTACGTTTGATAAGGAACTTGGTTACTGTTTTGTACTTTAAAACGATGCGCTTGAAGGCTGAGTCGAAAGCCATACGAAACCGAGTGGAGAATTCCGGTCTCTTTCCTTCCACCAGAATCTCATTCGGACGTAGTATCAGGGCACAGAGTGCCGGAGAAAGCGTCAATGCATTAATCGCTGAGATGCCTACGGCAACAGCCATGGTAATACCGAACTGCGTGTAAAAGATTCCGGACGTACCTCCCATAAAAGATACGGGTACGAATACGGCCATAAAGACCAGAGTGGAGGTAACGATGGCCGAAGAAATGCCGTTGGTCGCATCGACAGATGCCTTATAGGGAGAGCGGTAGCCTTCATCGAAACGGGTCTGTACCGCTTCGACCACGATGATTGCATCGTCCACAATAGTGCCGATAGCAAGTACCAGAGCGAAAAGAGTCAGTAAATTGATACTGAATCCTGCAATATAGAGAGCTGCAAATGTACCGATCAGAGATACAAAGATGCTGATAGTTGGAATTAGCGTGGAACGTGGGTTTTGGAGAAATACATATACAACCAGCACTACCAGTATAATGGCTTCGAGCAAAGTCTTAATTACCTCGTCGATAGAAGCGTCGAGAAAGTTCTTGGTGCTCATCAGCTCTACAATTTCCATATCTTCCGGAAGACTCTCTTCTAATTCATCCAGGTATGCATCTATGTTCGTAATGATTTCGTTAGCATTTGTTCCGGCTGTTTGGTTAATCATACAGGTACTTCCCGGTGCACCGTTGACCGTACCGGTATAGGAGTAACTTTGTGCTCCCAGTTCTACCGTAGCAATGTCTTTCAGTTTCAATACACGGCCGTCATCGTACGCTTTGATGACAATCTCCTCAAACTCCTGTTCTGTCTCCAGACGTCCACGATATTTCAACGTATATTGATATACGTTTTTAGAATCTTCACCGATAGAGCCGGTAGACGCTTCTATATTTTGGCTGGAAAGTGCGGCCTCCACATCACTGGGTTCTAATTCGTATTGTGCCATTACATCAGGTTTTAGCCAGATACGCATTGCATAATCTCCTCCCATGACATTAACCTCGCCTACACCCGAAATACGTTGTATTTGTGGTTTTACATTGATGGTCAGATAGTTGGTTAAGAATGTCTCATCATACGTTCCTTTCGGACTGTAAAGACCGAAAATTTTCAGCATACTGCTCTGGCGTTTCATGGTCGTAACCCCGACTTTAGTTACCTCAGCCGGTAATAAAGAGGTTGCAGTAGAAACTTTGTTCTGTACATTAACGGCTGCCATATCCGGATCGCTACCTTGTTTGAAATAAACAGTGATTTCGGCACTGCCGGTATTACTGGCGGTGGATGTCATATAAGTCATATTTTCCACCCCGTTAATGGCTTCTTCCAACGGTACGATCACGCTTTTTTGTACGGCTTCCGCATTGGCTCCGCTATAAGTGGTTGACACACGTATGGTGGGAGGGGCAATATCCGGATATTGTTCTACGGATAATGCATATAACCCGATTAATCCGGCTACCAGAATAACGATCGAAATCACTATCGAAAGAATCGGCCGGTCTATAAATTTTTGCAGTTTCATAGCTTATTCCTCCTTTCCTTCTTTGGCAGATACGGATGAGGAAGTGATGACTGTCCCGTCCTTTAATAGTCCAGCACCTTCGGAAACGATTACATCACCTTCTTGTAACCCTTCCTCTACAATATATTCTGTTCCGTCATTAATTTCAAAAACCTTTATGGGAGTGGAAACCGCTTTTCCGTCTACTACTTTATAGGCAAAGATGCGGTTTTGAATCTCGTAGGTAGCGCCTTGTGGAATAACGATACACTGTGAACGGTCGTATGGAATGATGATATTGGCTTGTCCGCCACTCATCAGTCGTTTGTCTTTATTATCGAATACGGCTCTCATGCCTACTGTCCCGCTCGTTTTGTCTATGATTCCACTGATGACATCGACTTTTCCTTTCTGTTCATAGACAGAACCATCGTTGAGTTCCAATGATACTTCAGGGAAGGATTGCAGTGCTTTGTCCAAAGAACCATATTGAGCGGTCAGGGAAAGTACCTGCTTCTCTGTCAGGGAGAAATAGACATACATCTCGGAATTGTCTGAAACGTTGATAAGAGCATCTGCCATAGATGAGCTGACCAGTGCGCCAATTCGGTAGGAAGTCATGCCTGCATACCCATCTACAGGACTTTTTACTTTTGTATAGGAAAGGTTGTTTTCTGCTTCTGTCAATTCGGCCTGTGCTTGTTGTAAAGTAGCTTTAGCACTTTTATATTCATTCTGCGCTGTTCGCAATTCGAAATCAGATATTACTTTATCTTTATATAAAGATTGTTTACCTTCTAATGTTTGTTTTGCCGTTGCCTCATTAGCTTCGGCCGTTGCTATAGCTGCTTTTGCTTTCTGTAAGGCTGCTTTATATGGTACTTGGTCTATGATAAACAGTATTTGTCCTTTACGGACATGCGCTCCTTCTTCGACACACACTTGTGTAATTGTTCCGGAAACTTGTGGTCGTACTTCTACATCTTGTTTTCCCTTTATTACTGCGGAGTATTTGACAGAGAGCTGCCTGTCTTCAGGTTTCAATGTCATAAGAGGATAATTTCCCCCATTATCCTGTTGTTTTATATCCTGTCGGCAACCTGACAGTGTATACATGCAACATAAATACAATACAAAAATACTTCTTACCTTCATTTTCTTTTTAGTTAAATTTGTTATTTTACATCACAAAAATAGGAGGGTTACTTTCTGCCTTATTTGTGCAAATAGCGCAAGGATTTGTTTATATTGCTCTGTATTAAAAATTATTAGCAAATGGGGTGTCTTTTTGACGCATGAAATTGTTTAATCGGGACATTTTCCCATATTTTTGTGTCGATTTGTAAACAAAGGAGATTAAAAATGACTCAAAAAGAATTATCTCGGTTATTTCCTTCTGCTTTTTATAAAGACGGAATGCTTTTGTTAGTACCGCCTGACAGTTTTCGTAAGTTAGAAGGAAATGTCATCGAAAAGAGCCGTTTGCACATATTGGTGTGTGAAGGCAGTATGAATATGGAATTGAACGGAAAGTCATGCGAAATGAAAGGTCCTTCTCTCCTTGATGTCTTGGATACAGTCTCAGTATTAATAAGCAGAACCAGTTCTGACTTGAAAGCATGGTGTCTGTTTATTACATTCGAGTTTGCCAGCGAGTCTTTGAAAAATCTTCGTCCCGGTCCTCTGAATCATTTGTTAGAACGCTTATATCTTCCCGTATGGAATCTTTCGAAGGAAGAAAGCCGGATTCTTGAGGGACAATTACTTTTGTTGAGGGATACTCTCTGTAATCCGAAACATTATTATCAGCGAGAGCTTTCACAAACTTATTTTAGAAGTTTTAGTCTTGAATTGGGAAATATTATGTTTACCCATGATGAAAATGGGGATGATGCTGTGCCTTATATCAGTAAAAGGGATTTTATTATATTGAATTTTATGAAGCTTGTCTCGAAGCATTTCATGGAAGAACATAATATTGATTTTTATGCCGAAGCTTTGTGTATATCGACTAAACATCTTACTCGTATTGTCAAGAGTATGATAGGCAAGACTCCGCATGCGGTTATTTGTGATGAGCTGATCAATCAAGCTATGATTATGCTTGAAGATGACAATATTTTGGTCTCTCAGATTGCAGAAGAACTTCATTTCTCAGATCAGGCGGCGTTTTGTAAATTTTTCAAGAAGCATAAAAAAATTCCTCCGATGGCATATAGACGGAAAAAACGATGATATGTTTTTTCTTTTTCGAGTCTATACGTTAATTATAAATAGAAATCTGGAATGTGTTGCAAAACATAGGAATTTTTATGTAAGTATTTTATCTTTGATTAGGATTTAAGGATAGTAACGTGCGAGAGCGGGAAAATAGACCGGAAAGAGAATTAAAAAATCCGGATATAATTTTATCGGAGAATTTAGACATGTCCTTGATAAAGAACTAATCGTATTCGTTTTTGTTTTTATGAATAATAATTTGTTTATAAAATAAAAAGTTATGGGATTGATTATTTATATTATCGGTATAGTCGCAACGGTTTATGCGATTATGGATGTTTTTAAAAAGAATATATCTACAGCTTGTAAATTAGGAGTGACGATAATTCTGTTGCTTACGAGTTGGATCGGATTATTGTTTTATCTTTTTTATGGAAAAGATCATATCGAAGAATGGTGTAAGTAGTAAGATTAAAATAGAGGTAAAGAGTTTATTCCTCTTTGCCTTTATTTCATGAATACGAAATAAACGGCCAATATCAGGCATATAAAAGCTGCGAAATGATTCCAGTGTAAGGCTTCTCCTTTAAAAAGAACGGTGGTAAATACTGTGAAGACAATAAGGGTAATAACCTCTTGAATTACTTTTAATTGCATTAAGCTGAAAGGTCCTCCGTTACCGTTAAATCCGATGCGGTTTGCCGGTATTTGAAATGAATATTCAGCGAGAGCAATTCCCCATGAAAATAAAATTACAGCGTATAAAGGCCAGTTCGAAATGATCTTCATTTCTTGAAGTTTCAGATGACCGTACCATGCAAAAGTCATAAAAATGTTTGATACGGTTAATAATAGAATAGTGTAAAGTCCTTGCATATTAATTGTTTTTATGTTGTATTGTTTTATGAGTCTGTCTTAATTTTGCTTGGGTCGGGCTCTATAAATCCCGGTAAATATTCGGGTTGTATATGGGTCATGCTGTTCCATATATGGTTACGCACTTGAGGACTTATTTTTTCTAAACTTTTTAATACCTCTTTCATCTCAGCACGATTTGATGATTTTTCATAAGGACAGACCTTTTCCTGCTTGATGTATCCCGATAGTTGAGATAACCGGAGGAGGTCTTTTTCTTCTATCAGACAAAGCGGACGGATAAGAGTCATTTTAAATTTACTCATCGATAAGCGAGGAGGCATAGTTCCGAAAGAACCTTGAAATGCCATATTCATGAGCAGCGTCTGTATTATGTCGTCTTGATGATGACCCAGCGCTATTTTATTACATTGTTGTTCTTTGGCTATGGAAAACATAGCTTTGCGCCGATACCATGAACAGAGGAAACAGGGCGATTTTCTTTTGTCGTTTTCAGGATCGAACTCTGTTATATATTCGAGGAATGGAATACCCGACTGTTCACAATGTTCTTTCAAATAGGATGTGTCGCTTTTATATGAAATATTTTTCATACGTATATGAACAGCTATTGCTGTAAATCGGGGAGAAAATATCTTCATTCGTTTTCCTAATAACTCGATCAGAGCAAGAGAATCTTTTCCTCCAGACAATCCGATAAGAATGCGGTCTCCGTTTTCTATTAACCGGTACGATTCTATCGCTTTTTTTATTTTTCGATCGAGGTGATATAATAATAGATCCTTTTCGCTTTTTTCAGTCATACCCCTTTCTGTTTTTCAAGCTGACAAAAGTAGTATATTTTAAATGATCGGAGAATCGGATTTAGGAAAATATTTTTATCTTTACCCTCATAATTTTATAATTAGGACATACATAGAGGTGATTGTTACACAATCGTATAAAATTTCCGGAGAACGGTATCTGAAACTTTTGTTTCGCCAATATTGGAAAAGAAACTGGGGGTGGTTTCTTTTGCCGGTATTTATCTTATCGGCACTGGCTTTTCATACTTCAGATGTAGTGTATGTAGTTGTTATATTAGTATTCGGTGCATTTCCTTTTTTGTTGTTAAATGCCTATTTTAAGATTGCTACCCGTCCTCATAATCGTTTTCTGCTGTTAGAGAAACAATTGGATATGGATAATGAGCAGATGATTTTTCATTTTGAAGATGATAAAACAGAAATAGTGAGGTGGTCTGATATGATTAATGCAGAACCGTTCTCATCATACTATCTGCTTTATCTCGATAAGAATCGTTTTTTCTATATTCCTAAGAATATATTTTACAATGATGGAGACCGTATTTGGTTCGAACAAGAGGTTTTGTATAAAATAATGTATCGGAATAGGCAAAACATTTCTTAAAAAAGAATATCTTTGTGTATCATCATATTGGATGTAATAAAAAACAGGAAAAATGAGATTGAACATATTGAAACCTTTTATTATTTCTATTGTTGCCTTGAGTTGGAGCATATCGCTTTGCGGACAGGGTTTAGAACGGGCAAAAGAATTATATAAGGCCGGTAAATTTGCAGAGGCTAAACCTATTTTTGAGGAAAATATTCGAAAGAATCCTTTTAATTCGAGTTTGAACCAATGGTATGGTGTTTGTCTTTTTGAAACCGGAGATTATAAAGCAGCTGAGAAGTATCTTAAATATGCGGCATCCCGTAATATTTTGGAATCATTCCGTTATTTAGGGAACTTATATTACTTGGATTATCGTTTTGAAGATGCTTTTAGTCAATATAATAAGTATTTGGAGCAATTGAAGAAAAAAAAGATGAATACGGCGGAGGCGGAGAAATTGATTAAAAATGCTGAGCGAGCTGCCCAAATGCTTCGTCGTGTTGAAGAAGTTCAGATAATCGATAGTCTTATTGTAGATAAAGCATCATTCTTTAAACATTATAAACTTTCTTCCGAGTCGGGAACACTGCATGATTACAATACGTTTTTCAATCTTTCGTCAAAAAATAACAGTACTGTGTATCAGAATCAGCGGGGTGATAAGATTCTTTATGGAGCGAAAACAGCAAAGAACGGGTATGATATTATGACTCGTAGTAAGCTGATTGATGATAGCTGGGGTGAAGAGATCGCATTACCTGCACCGGTTAATTCTTCGGCAAATGAAAATTATCCTTATTTGTTATCGGACGGGACAACTCTTTATTTTGCATCTTCCGGTGAAGAATCATTGGGTGGGTATGATATATTTGTCACACGCTTAAATTTGAATACCGGAAATTATTTAGTCCCTGAAAATATGGGAATGCCTTTCAATTCGATTTATAATGACTATATGTTAGCTATCGATGAATTGAATAATGTAGGATGGTTTGTCAGTGACCGTTTTCAGGCGGAGGATAAACTGATAGTTTATTTATTTATCCCGAATACGGAGAAAAAGATTTATAAAGGAGGGGATGAGTCTCGTGCGCGTTCTTTGGCGCGGATCGGTGCGATTAAGGATTCATGGATAAAAGGTGTCGATTATAAACCTATACTTGAAAAAATTGCCCGTATAGGTAATCCGGATGAAGGTAATGCGCAAAAAGGAGACTTTTTGTTTCAGATTAATAATAGAATTACCTATGTTACATTAAAGGATTTTGATAGCAATGAAGCCCGTAATTTATTTATTAAGGCGCAAGATATTCGGAAATCGATTCGAGAGACAGAAGATAAGTTGCAGCAGTTAAGGAGCGAATATCGGATCGCTCAGAATAAGAAACCTTTTGAGTCGCAGATTGCCCGATTAGAACAAACTTTGCTTAAACTTTATGGACAACCTGAAGAGTTGGAGGCGAAAAGTCGGGCTGAAGAAATTTCATACCTTATTAAATTGCAGAACCAAAAGAAAAAATAGTAAAAGCCGATTATGGGAATGGATATTTTTATTATTGCCTTATTGATCTTTATCGGGTTGGTGATGGTTATTCTGGAAGTCTTTTTTTTACCGGGAATAACGATTGCCGGAATCAGTGCCGTTCTTTTTTTTGTAGGAGCTGTTTTTTATGCATTCATGCAGTTAGGTGAGTTTGCCGGTTATATTACGATTGCCGTTTCGGTTATAGTAACCATAATAGGAATAATTGCATTTATCCGCTCTCGCAGTCTTGACCGAATGGCTCTGAAAACTACGATAGACTCTGTCGCTCCTACATTGATATCGGATCAAATAAAAGTGGGAGATGAGGGAATTACTTTGTCTCGTCTTAATCCGATGGGGTCTGTCTTGATAAATAATATTACTGTAGAGGCCCGTACACGAGAAGATTTTATCGATGAAGATACTCCGGTTATCGTTGAAAAGGTAGATCGGACTACGGTGATTGTACAGAAAAAAGAGAATGAAAAACAAGTATAAATTAAAAATGTAGATCTTATGATGGAAATCAGCTTTTTGCTACTGATCGCAGTTGTTGTATTGGTGGTAGTTTTCTTTTATTTTGTTCCGTTTCTATTGTGGATATCGGCGATAGTATCCGGAGTCAATATTTCTCTTTTACAGCTCTTCCTGATGCGTATTCGTAAAGTTCCGCCGCAAATTATCGTACGGGCGATGATCGAGGCGCATAAAGCCGGATTGAATGCGATAACCCGGGATGAATTAGAGGCTCATTATCTTGCCGGCGGTCATGTAGAACGCGTTGTTCATGCTTTGGTATCGGCGTCTAAAGCGAATATCGATTTGGGATTCCAGATGGCGACGGCTATCGATCTTGCAGGTCGTGACGTATTTGAGGCGGTACAGATGTCGGTAAATCCGAAAGTGATAGATACTCCTCCGGTCGTTGCAGTTGCCAAAGATGGAATTCAGTTGATCGCCAAAGCCCGGGTAACGGTGCGTGCGAATATTCGTCAGTTGGTTGGTGGAGCCGGTGAAGATACTATTTTGGCGCGTGTCGGAGAGGGGATTGTCTCTTCTATCGGTTCATCGGAATCCCATAAGACCGTATTGGAAAATCCGGATTCTATATCTAAATTAGTTTTGAAAAAAGGATTGGATTCGGGAACTGCATTTGAAATACTTTCTATTGATATAGCCGATATCGATATAGGTAAAAATATCGGTGCCGGTTTGCAGATTGATCAGGCTCAGGCAGATAAGAATATCGCTCAGGCAAAAGCAGAAGAGAGACGAGCAATGGCTATAGCTCTCGAACAGGAGATGAAGGCAAAAGCTCAGGAAGCACGTGCTAAGGTGATAGAAGCCGAAGCCGAAGTTCCGAAAGCTATGGCGGAAGCGTTCCGGTCGGGCAATCTCGGCATAATGGATTACTATAAAATGAAAAATATAGAGGCGGATACGACGATGCGGGAAGCTATAGCAAAACCTTCAGCCGGCCCTTCTAAATAAGAGAATATTTGAAAAGAGACTCGAAAAAGTCCGGATATATAATTTTTTAGACAGGCTTTAAAGGAAACTCTCGGTATAATTACCGGGAGTTTTTTATGTTTAGCTATGCAGTATATTTTGGCATGAGGGTTTCGATGTGTAGAATTTATCTACAAATGTGTGGAGCGGTATCGATATTGTGTCTTTCCTCATTATATAATTATTTTTCTGATAATCATTTATTTATTCTTTTTCTCTTTATAAGGTATCATTCTTGTAGTATAATTGGTAAACAGTTTACAGATATTGAATTGCATTGGATTTTTAGAGTAAAATAAATAAGTGCAAGTAAAGAGTTCGTATCTATTTTATACTTATTTTTGTAATGTAATGAGGATAAAACGATCAAATTGTTACGATTATGTATATGGAACAAATTTTTCGGACTCTGCAGGAATTGGAGGAACTGTTAAAACTAATTGATAAAAGTTCTCCGGAAGTTCCTGATATCTTGTATAAACTGGCGGTAGAAAAGGCAGAGGCCGTTACCGAAAAAGTAAAAGGTTTACCGAGTGTGAATTCTGGTATTCCTGAAGATAAGATGATTTCCGGTAATGATAGTGAGGATGTTATTGTTGATACATGTGCTTACGGCGGAGAAAAGTGCATGGATACAAAAGAACCGGAGACATCGGCGACTCGATCTGATGGGAAGAATTTTCAAGAAGAAAAGATTGAACTTGTGCAAGATTCTTTAATGGAGGAACAAAATTCGTTGGATTTTGTTGTTACAGGTGGGATGGAAGAGTCTTGCCCCGAGTCTGAAAATCTGAGTGCGGTTGAAAATGTGAGAGAGCTGAAAGATATTCGTAAGTTGATGAGTCTGAATGATAAATTCCGTTTTAAGCGTGAGTTATTTGTCAACAGCGATGAGGTGATGAATAATACTCTTGAGGCGTTGAATGAAATTTCTTCTTTTGAGGAATCGGTCGCTTTTCTTCAGGATCAGTTTGGCTGGGATATAGAAAATAACGAGCCGGCTGTAGAGTTTTTTAATATTTTGGAGAAACGTTTTACTAATTGATATTATGGCAAAGCTCTATGTAGTTCCTACACCGGTGGGAAATCTCGAAGACATGACGATGAGAGCGATTAGGATATTGAAAGAAGCGGATTGTGTTTTGGCTGAAGATACTCGTACAAGTGGTATTTTGATGAAACATTTTGATATAAAAACCCGTATGCAGTCGCATCATAAATTCAACGAGCATAAAACGGTAGAAGGACTTGTTTCCCGATTACAAGGGGGTGAAAATATTGCGCTTATATCGGATGCCGGTACTCCTGCAATTTCTGATCCGGGTTTTCTGCTGGTCAGGGAATGTAGAAAGGCTGGGATCGATGTTGAGTGTTTACCGGGTGCGACAGCGTTTGTTCCGGCTTTGGTCACCTCAGGATTACCGAATGACCGGTTCTGTTTTGAAGGCTTTTTGCCTCAAAAAAAAGGTCGTTCTACACGCTTGTCCGAATTGGCAAAAGAAACACGTACGATGATTTTTTATGAATCTCCTTTTCGACTGTTGAAGACATTGATTCAGTTTGCCGAAGTTTTCGGTGCAGATAGAGACGCTTCGGTAAGCCGGGAAATATCAAAGGTTCATGAAGAAACTATTCGTGGAACATTATCAGAAATTGTTGCTCATTTTACTGAAAGAGAGCCAAAAGGTGAATTTGTAATTGTGGTAGGCGGTCTTCCGAGTAAAGCAAAATATGTAGAAATCTAAAAGGAAAAGTTATGAAAAAGTTTTTTTTAACAGTTGCCGTAATAGCCTCGACATGTCTGATTTCTTGTCAAGGAGGCGGAAAAGAGGTTCAGAGGTTGAAGCAGGAGAATGATTCTCTGATGCAGGTCAATGTTCAGACAAAAGCGGATTTTGAAGAAATGTTGCAATTGATGAATGAAGTCGAAGACGGATTCCGTCAGATGAAAGAAGCGGAAAATTATCTTATTGTACAACAAAATGCGACGGGTGATGTAGATAAGACGACACGAGAAAAATTAAAGTCGGATATGCAGTTAGTAGCCCAGACCTTAAAAGAAAATAAAGAAAAATTGGCACAGTTGCAGAGCCAGTTGAAAAACAGTAAATATCAGTCTTCTCAATTAAAACAGTCTGTAGATCGGTTGTCTGCAGAAATAGAGAGTAAGACGGCTATGATTGCCTCGTTGCAGGAAGATTTGGCGAAACGGGATATTCGTATTAAAGAACTCGATGATGCTGTTTCAGACCTTTCGGGTAAAGTAACAGATCTTTCTCAGGAGACCGAAGAACAAAAAAATACGATTTCTACTCAGGATAAAGAATTGAATACTGTATTTTATGTATTTGGAACAACAAAGGAGTTGAAAGAACAGAAGATTCTTTCTGGCGGTGGTTTGTTTAAGGCAAAAGAGGTGATGAAAGGTGATTTCAACAAAGATTATTTTACTAAAGCCGATTTGCGGACGTTAAAAGAGATTCCTCTTGAAATGAAAAAAGCTAAGATTCTTACCAATCATCCCGAAGGCTCTTATTCTTTGGTGAAAAATGACAAAGGCTTGTTGACATTAGTGATCGGTGATCCTCAAAATTTTTGGAGCTTGTCTAAATATTTAGTAGTAAAAGTGGACGATTGATCTCTTGACTCGGATAAAGTTTTATAGATAGATGCGGAAATAACCTCTAAAAATGTTATTTTCGCATCTATTTTTTTAGAGAATATAAGTAATGAAATATCAGAATATATTCATTGATTTGGACGATACGATTTGGGATTTTCGTACGAATTCTAAAATTGCATTAGAAATAATTTACGATCGCTATGGATTGAGTGAGTATTATCCGTTGTTCGATGAATATTATAGAGTATATAGCGAGAAAAATACGGAGTTATGGTCTTTGTATCACCATAATCGTATCAGTAAAGAGACATTAATTGTAGAGCGATTTCGTTACCCTTTGCAGCGGGTGGGAGCATATAATGATAAACTGGTTTTACAATTGAATGCAGATTATTTGTCGGTATTGTCAGAGCAAGGAGAACTTGTTCCGCAGGCAAGAGAGTTGCTTGATTATTTGAAAAGTCGTTCGTACCGTTTGCATATTATCAGTAACGGTTTCAAAGAAGTTCAGTTTAAAAAGATGAAATCTGCCGGAATAGAAAACTACTTTGAAAAAATAATATTGTCAGATGAGGTCGGGGTCAATAAACCGCATCCTGATATATTCAGGTATGCATTGAATAAAACCGGTTCATCAGGTGAGACATCGTTGATGATCGGAGATAATTATGACGCCGATATTTTAGGGGCTATGCAAAGCGGTTTGGACCAAGTTTATTTTAACCCTTTTCAGAAGCCGATTTCGGGAAAACTCCCTACCTATGAAGTAAGGACATTATCCGAGATATGTAATATATTGTAGAGAAACGGATTTTGGGATAATTTATCAGTTTCAGGGAAATACGATCGGGGTTGATTAACATCCAGTTTGTTAGAGTCTGTTTCAATTTTACTCGGGTCAATTTTGAGATTTTCTTTCGAGGATATTTTTCTGTTTTTACGAGGAGGATAGCGGGCTATCCGACGAAGGAAAACGGGAAAACAGACCGGAAGAAAACGCAAAGATGACCTGATAGTATTTTTTTGTTGGAAAATTTAGACAGGCTCTTAGTCATCCCCGATTATATATAGATTAGAGCCTGTCGACATTTAGGCAGGCTCTTGGTAATTAATATTTAGTGCTCTGTATAGCTTCGATCAAACGCTTGAAATCTTCAGGATAAACATCCCCGATATTACCGATGCGGAAAGTATCTGCTTGAGATATTTTGCCCGGATAAATAACGAATCCTTTTTCTTTCAACTGAGCATAAAAGCTCTTAAAATCGAAATTGCTTTTCGGATAGAGGAAAGAGGTAATAATAGGAGATTGCATATTGTCAGGCAGTAATGTCTCGAATCCTAATGAACGCATGCCTTTTACCAAAATGTCGTGATTCTCACAATATCTTTTGTGACGGGCTGCAACACCGCCCTCTTCTTTCAACTCATCCATGGCTTGTTTGAATGCACGCACTACATGAGTCGGAGAAGTAAAACGCCATTTGCCATGACCTTTTTCCATGGTTTCCCATTGGTCATAGATATCGAGAGACAAGGATTTGGATACGCCTTTGCAGTATTTGAGTTCCGATTTCCGGGCAATAATGAAACCGAATCCGGGAACACCTTGAATACATTTATTTGCACTGCTGATCATGAAATCGATGCCGAGTTCCTGAACATCTAAAGGAACTCCGCCGAAACTGCTCATCGCATCTACGATCAGTTTCTTTCCGTGCATTTTTACGATATGGGCGATTTCTTTCAGTGGATTCAGTACTCCGGTAGTCGTTTCGCAGTGGACTATTGCAACGTGTGTAATCTCGGCATTATGGGCAAGATAGTCATCTACGTACTCTACAGAAACCGGTTCTGTTTCGTCAAAAGCCAGCATGTCATAATGGATACCATGATATTCTGCAATGTTACCCATTCTGTCGCCGTATGCGCCATTGCTTAGTATAAGTAGTTTATCTCCGGCCTTTATGGTGCTTCCGATAACGGCTTCTACACAATAAGTTCCGCTTCCTTGAAGCAATATGGAGGTGTATTCATCTGTCGCTTTGGTTGCCAGTTCGACAAGAGATTTTCTTATTTCTTCGACAATATGGAGATTATAATCTTCGTCCCATGTACACCAGTCGGTCATCATGGTTGCTTTAACAGATTCGGATGTCGTAAGCGGTCCGGGAGTTAGTAAAATATAGGGTCTCATAATTATAATTATTTAGAATTGTTCGTTATTTAATCTTTTGTTTATAGTATCGATCACAGAGGGAAGTTCTTTGATCGTATCGATGACAAAGTGCGCTCCGGCATCGAGCATCTGTTTTTTTACTTCGGCTTTGCGAATTTCCAGTTCTTGAGTCGGCATGTCGGCAACTTCTTTTTCTGTCAGACCCATTTCATTACTGCCGAGTATTACACCGACAGTCCACACTTTAGCATTCCGACCTTCCTTAATATCGGCGATAGTATCACCGTATTTCAGAATATAATCGACAGACGGAATATCGAGATCGATCATATTTTGATATATCATGTATGGATAGGGACGTCCGGCAGGTAATTTATCGGGAGTTACACAATTGTCTGTTTTATACCCTTTCGCAGCCGCATTCGGTAATACTACATCCATCATAGCTTGGGTATAACCGGTTGTAGAACCGATTTTTATGCCTTGAGATCTGAGATTTTTTAAAGTTTCTATAACACCGGGAATCGGATCGGTATAATCGGCCAGCGAAGCGAAAAGATACCCCTCGAATTTTTTGTTCATGGCAATAACATCATCTTCCGTCCATTTCCGGTTATAGATTTTTTCAAAGGTGTCTCCGATACCCTCCATTTTAAAAAGTTCCCGGATGTGATCGATTTTAGCCATTCCCATCGGACGGCGGGCTTGTTCCATACTTATCGTGATTCCTATTTCCTCAAAAGCTTTCAGGAATGCTGCTACAGGAGCAAAACAGCCATAATCTACTGCTGTTCCAGCCCAGTCCATGATAATACATTCAATTCTTTTCATAACAATTCTTTATTATGTAATTTATTATTTCTTTATTCGTTAAATCGTCTGTGATCTCATGATCAATACATTATCGCTATTATTGTTTGTAGAATTAGCAGATATTGATTTCTTGTTTTCCGGTAGCTTTTCTTTTTTGTACCGTTGTATCAGATAGATAGCTGAACTACAAAAAGCAACGCAACAGATGATACCGATGTAACCGGACATAAAGTTATAAAATTCGAGCCAGTCGATACCGGGATTTAAAAATTCTTTGAATATTAAAACGAGCACTGTTCCTGTATAACCGATAAAATCTAATGTAATGATGAAAAATCCTACATTTCCTTTTATTTTAAAACAGGCGATAAAGCGGTCGAAAAATATGGTTTGAAAGCTGAGATAAACGGTATAAAGCGAAAGGCTTTGGAGGAATAGCCATATTATAGGCGAAATTTGTAATGAACTGTAGTTGAAAGCAAGGAAACTTAACGTTGCTGTTCCGCAAGAAACAAGCCCTAATAAAAGGCAAAGAACTTTTATATTGCTTTTTATGAGAGACATCAAACCGAACATGATAAGAATTATCACGGTTACACTTGCATCTACTTTGGCAAAGACCCAAGATGAGAGTCCGGCAGCTTTTACATCCAGAATTTTTACGAGGAAATCTTCTTTTATATCTTGCAGAACGGTGATGAACAAGTTGGCGAAAAATAACATCACCAATACGGGCATGAAATTTTTGAATATATTGAGACGGGCCTTTCCATCTAATGTTACTCTCTCTGTTCGTTGTTCGATGTCCTCTTTTGTCGGTTGCGGCATACGTGTCATTAACCATCCTAAGCCGGATAATAGCGGAAATGCGAAAGCTCCGATTAAAGCCGGCATCCAGAACTCTCCGATTCCCAGATTATTCATGACAAATAGTCCGATCGATTTCGCTGTGCCTGAACTGACAGCAATACTCAGCCCCATAAGACTGGCCAATAGGTCTGTGACTCTGCGTCCTTCGAGAAAGCTGAAAATGACTCCCCACATGCAACCCAATGAGAGTCCGTTGAAAAATAGAGCGAATACATTGAATGGGCGAGGTAATGCACCGAATAGTATTAATGATAATTCAGCTATGGCTACAGAAGAAATAATGAATTTCAGGCGATTTTCTTTTTTTAATTCGGAAATTAGTTTTATACCGATAAATTTTGAAATAAGATATCCTGATATTTGAATAATGCTGGTAGCTGTTTTGTAATCCATGCCGAAAAAATCGAGTCCGTCGAAAGTCGCTGCGGTAAACGGTTTACGCAAGGCATATACCAGTGAATAAGAAAGAAGTGCAGCACCTCCTGCCCAAAGTATAAATAAGAAGTCGGATAATTTCTTTTTGGATATTTTTGTCGTTTTAGTATCGGTAATCATATTGTTTCTCTGTTGTTCGAATTTTGATTTCGGCAGCAAATATATGGGCGGTTTGTGATACTAAAAATGAATATTTATTATTAATAAAGTTCATACATACAGTGTTTTATAAAGTAACATTAATGTAATATTAATGCAATGTCTATATAATATGATGGGTATTTATTTGCAAAGTATTTTGTTAAACTGCCTATTATATATGCTTATATGAATGATCTATTGGATATATATAAACGTATTGAATATTTACGTAATAAAGGTGTAAAAATGAAAGAGATAGCAGACCATGTCAATATGGCGGCCAGTGTCCTGTCTTCTCTTTACTCAAGTGTTCTTCCGACTTTTGTAAGTTGTGTTAAAAAGGATATGCCGGAAGAGGAGGCTTTAGATTATGCCCTTTCGCAAGTCAATAATGTTTCGAAAAAGCGTTTGTTGGGAAATTTGACAGAATTGAAAGAAGCCTTGTTCGAATTAGAGCCTACAATAAATAGCGGACAAAAAGATAATCCGTTTATGAATATGTTAACGGAAGAGATGTTGCGTTCTGCCCAAGATGTGTATAATTATAGCGGTATATATATTAGTTATAGTCTTTCATCATCTTCAGATTCGTTAAAAATAGAACCCTATCTTATTACCCCTTCGGAGAATAACGATTATGTAAAGGTTGCTCACATGAGCGCGTATAATACGACACATTGGGGGGTAGGCATATTCAGTAACCATCAGAATTCGTATATCATGTTCAATGAACGGGAAACTCCGCAAGTGGCTTTGTTCACGATTTATTTGCAATTGCCGATGTATGAATATCCTCGTATGTTGAAAGGACTGTATCTCTGTTTGGATTATAACCGCAATCCGATAGCGAGGCGGATACTTTTTATAAAATATTCGGATAGTACTTGTATGGATGATTTTCTGGAGTTGAAAGGAGAGCTTGTTCCTAAGGATAAATTGACGGAAGAACAATTACATTATTATAATTATACATGTCAAGAGGGAGATTACATTAAAACCTGTACCGTCCCTTCTCCTCAACTTAACGAGAAAGATTTGGAACGGGAGAAAAAAATGTTGAAAATATAGTTGTCTATTTTAAATATTCTTATTTTTGAACAAGTTAATGTAAAATAGTTGTTGATGGGTTGTGCTGTTTTTAAATTACGATTCGGGGTTATCGGGACGAATTTTATATCGGACTGGTTGTTGGAAGGTGCTGCAAAGGATACTCGTTTCGAGGTGACAGCCATTTATTCCCGTTCACAAGATACAGCAGATGCTTTTGCTGAAAAGCACAATATTCCGCACACGTTTGTTTCATTGGAGAAGATGGCTTCGTCACCTTTGATCGATGCCGTTTATATTGCATCTCCTACGGCGTTGCATTCCGAACAAGCCGTCCTTTTTATGGAACATGGTAAACATGTGCTGTGTGAAAAGCCTTCGGCTTCTAATATTCGTGAGCTTGGTCGGATGATCGAGACCGCAAAAAAGTATGATGTCGTATTTATGGAGGCCATGAAATCGACATTGATGCCGGGATTCAAAGCCGTTTTGCAGCATTTGCCCGAAATAGGGACGGTACGACGTTATTTTGCATCCTATTGTCAGTATTTTTCACGTTATGACAAGTTGAAAGCGGGAGAGGTTATGAATGCCTTCAAACCGGAACTTTCCAATGGTGCAGTGATGGATTTGGGAATCTATACCATTTATCCTCTGGTTGTTTTATGGGGACGACCGCTCGGGATTTCAGCGACCGGGACATTGCTTTCAACCGGTGTGGACGGGCAAGGCGCTGTAAATTTTGAATATGAGGATAAGTGTGCTACGATATTGTATTCTAAAGTTGCAGATTCTCTGCTTCCGTCGGAAATACAGGGTGAAGAGGGGACTATTGTTATCGATAAGATACAATCTCCGGATCGGATTCTTTTGAAGTACCGGAATGGAATCTCTCAAGATATTTCTGTTGCCGACCGGCAAAATGAATATTATTATGAAGTAAAGGAGTTTATCGATTTGGTGCAATCCGGAGATAGAGAGTCTTCTGTTAATTCTCATCTGAATTCATTGATAACTCTTGAAATTATCGATGAGGTACGCCGTCAATTAGGTGTTGTATATCCGGCAGATAAAAATTAATCTTTTGTATAATACGAGGAGAACCCAGTCATATTATCCGAGTTCTCCTCGTATTATATGTGAGATTAAAGTTTGACGGAAACCGCTTTTCCGTTATAGTTTATTGTTTTCGACTGTGGACTGTTTTCCTCCATTCCGATACCGGATTCAGTAGATGCGAGTATGATCTTGAATGTCCTCTTTTTGAGCATTCCGTTGAAGTTCCCGTTTCTCTGTCCGATTGATAAAGTGGAAGTCGAATCATTCCATTTGAAATCGATCGTAGAATAGTTTCCTTTTTCGTAGTTGTAATTGTCCCCCTCATCTTCATATAAAGTAAAGTTTGCATTCTTGCCCGGATAAATGCGGATTTCGATGGGAGCTTCTTTTTTCTCTTTTGCATATTGCACTTTAGGTCCGAATGGTAGAATCGATCCGGCTTTTATGTAAATAGGCATGATATCGATAGGGGTTTCTTTATTTATAGACTTTCCTCCGGTTATCTTTTCATTTGTCCAGAAATCATACCATTCGCTACCGGAAGGAAGGTAGACTTTTATCGATTTGTTTCGGCTGAAGTCGATTTTCACGTCTGCTCCTTTCCCGTCGGTATATTGCGGGTCTAAAACAGGAGCTACGAGAATCGATTTTCCGAATAAGAATTCGGTATTGAGATTGTGCGTCCGTTGATCCTCTACGAAGTCGGCAAATAGAGGTCGCATCAGGGATGCGTCATTTTGAGTTATATCCCATGCAGTAGAATAGATATAAGGCAATAGCTTGTAACGAAGGTTGATAAATTTTTCCTGTACATCGAAAGCCCAAGATCCCCTTTCTCCGAAAAGAAAAATTTCCCGTTGAGTAGAAGTCCCGTGAGATCGCATCATCCCTAAGAATGCGGCGAATTGTGTCCATCGGGTATATAGTTCCTGATAGGCCTGATTTTTATTTCCACCCGGATATTGACGGACAGTGAAACCGCCGATATCGCAGTTCCAATACGGAATGCCGGTCATGGAGAAATTCAATCCTGCCGGAATTTGAGCTTTTAAAGCGTTCCAATTTCCGTCTATATCTCCGGACCATGAGATAGCTCCGGTTCTTTGTTGTCCGGCGAAAGCTGAACGAGTCAAGATGAAGACCCGTTTATCGCTGCTTGTTTTACGTTGATTCTTATATATACCCTCGACAGAGACTAAAGGAAAAGCGTTATAGTAATTTCGGTATGAACCTAAATAGCAAGCCGAATCGAGATGTGTTTCGTTTTTATCTTGGTATTCCGGTTCTGTTGCATCGAGCCACCAGCCGTCCATTCCGATAGAGAACATATTTTTATTGAAATACCTCCAATAGATGTCCCGGGCTTCGGGATTGAAAGCGTCATATACCCGAACTCCATTATTTGTGGGAAACGTTTCGAAATCGAATAACATATTTCGGGATTTTAATTCTTTGAAAATGTCAGTCGTCGGACCGAAAGAAGGCCAGATAGATATAATTAATCGGGCATTCATGTCGTGTATCTGAGAAATCATCTCTTGCGGATTTGAAAACTCGGGGTTGTCGAAGGCTACAGCGTTCCAATGTTTATTATCGTTGCTCCAATATCTCCAATCCTGAATAATCCCGTCGATAGGGACTTGCATGTCTCGGTATTTCTTTAGTATTTCGACAATCTGTTTTTGTGAGACATAACGTTCCCGGCTTTGCCAGAAGCCGAATCCGCTTTCGGGCAACATCGGAACTTTTCCGGTCAGTTGACGCATCGCTTTGACAACTCCGTCTGTGTTTTTTCCGTACATGAAATAGTAATCGCTGCAAGTTCCCAAATCAGAGTCAAAGACCGTTTCTTCAGGTGAGTCGCTGAAGCGGGTAGGGGAGTAATTGTCCAGATAGACACCATATCCTTTAATAGACTGGAAGAACGGGATACAGATCACCGTGTTCCTTTGACGTAACAATTCTTTTTGATTTCGTTGGTTCAATTGTCCGTTTTGTATTTGTCCCAATCCGTAGATAGCTTCATTCGTGTCGAGATTAAAAATTTGTTTTACTTGATAAGAGTCTTTGTTCATATCTTTTCGGAAAGAGAATTGCGTGTTTTTATCTTTTAAAAGCAAATTTCCTTTCGAGTCTTTAAAAATGATCTCTCCGGTATTGGTGTTGACCGATACATTTATTTCATTGCTTTTTATAGAATAATAATCTGCAGATTTGTCTTGGGTCAATTTTACTTTTTCGGGTTTCTGCAAGACGACTAAAGATTCTTTTTGAGGTATTTGGCCTTGTGGATATTTTAATATTCTTACGGTAGTCGGAGAATAGAATGTTATTTCTGTACAGATTCCTTTTACCGAGATTTTGTCTGATTGTTTTGCTGTCGATACGAGTGAACTCCCGACAAATAGGAATGACAGCAAGAATAGAAGTCGATTTTTTACATTTTTCATGAGTATAGTGTATTAGTGTGTATATTGAATTTATATTTAATATATTGGCAGATTGTCGGATATAAAAAATGTTCCTGTATTTTTCTGATTTATTTGATCGAGAATTATGTCTTTTATATCAATAAAGATATAAAATGTTAATTATTAAGTGATATCTATTTTTTATTATTTAACATCTGAGAGCCTGTCTAAATCGGGGTAAAGTGATGAATAAGAAACAAGGATATTCCCGATTTGAGAATATCCTTGCTGATCGATTAGGAAATATTTATTTATATTCTTCCCATGCTTTTATTTCCAGTTCTTCTATCGGTGTCGTACAGAATGCGGTAATAAAAGCGGACGCGAGGCGAGAATTGGTTACCAAAGGAATATTCAGGTCTATTGCAGCCCTTCGTATTTTGTAACCGTTATCCAGCTCTCCCGCAGTCAAATTTTTAGGAATGTTAACCACCATATCTATTTTTTTCTCGTGTAACAGATCGAGAGCTTGAGGATAACCTTCTTCACCCGGCCATGCTACTCGGGTAGAAGGAATATTATTTTCCGCCAACATGCTATGCGTTCCTCCTGTTGCAAAAAGCTTATATCCGTTTTTATGTAAAAGCTCGGCTGCAGCAAGCATGTCTACTTTCTGTTTTGCCGTTCCGGTCGAAAGCAGAATACTTTGTTGTGGAATCTTATATCCGACCGAAAGCATCGATTTGAGAATCGCATCGTTCGTGTCATTTCCAAGACAACCCACTTCACCCGTACTTACCATATCTACACCCAGTACAGGATCGGCTTTTTGTAATCGGGAGAATGAGAACTGAGAAGCCTTAATTCCGACATAATCGATGTCGAATAATGTTTTATGAGGTTTTTCGACCTTTTTACCCAACATGACCTGTGTCGCCAAATCGATAAAATTAATCTTCAAAACTTTGCTGATAAACGGAAAACTTCGCGATGCACGTAAATTACATTCGATAACTTTGATAGCATTGCCTTTGGCAAGAAATTGAATATTGAAAGGTCCTGATATCTGTAATTCTTTTGCGATCAGTTTAGAAATACGTTTTACCCGGCGGATAGTTTCCATATACAGTTTTTGCGGAGGAAACTGTATGGTGGCATCTCCTGAATGTACACCTGCAAATTCTATATGTTCACTGATGGCGTATGCGATAATTTCACCTTTATCTGCTACGGCATCCATTTCTACCTCTTTTGCATGTTCGATAAATTGGCTCACTACTACCGGATGCTTTTGAGATACGTTAGCAGCCAATTTTAGAAAACGTTCCAGTTCATCATTGTTTGAACATACATTCATTGCAGCTCCCGATAATACATAGGACGGACGAACCAGTACGGGAAATCCTACCTCATCGACAAATTGATGAATATCTTTCATTGACGTGAGTTCTCTCCATCTGGGTTGGTCTATTCCCAAACGATCACACATTGCCGAGAATTTGTTTCGGTCTTCGGCATTATCGATACTTTTTGCCGATGTTCCCAAAATATTAACACCCTGAGCATCGAGTTTCAGAGCAAGATTATTGGGAATTTGTCCGCCAGTGGAAACGATAACGCCATGAGGAGATTCCATTTCGAGAATATCCATTACCCGTTCGAATGTCAGTTCATCAAAATATAGTCGATCACACATGTCATAATCGGTCGATACGGTTTCCGGATTATAGTTGATCATAACACTGCGCCATCCCTCTTTACGGATTGTATTAAGGGCATTTACACCGCACCAGTCAAATTCTACAGAACTGCCGATACGGTAAGCACCTGACCCGAGTACGACGACAGAGCGATGGTCTCCAAGATAATGGACGTCATTTGCCGTACCGTTATAAGTCAGATACAGATAGTTGGTCTGTGCCGGATATTCGGCAGCCAGAGTATCTATCTGTTTTACTACCGGTATGATGCCTTTTCCTTTCCGGAACTTCCGTACTTCAAGCAGATGTCGGTCTATATCTCCTTGATCTTTAAAAATAGCCCGAGCAATTTGGAAATCGGAAAAGCCTTGTTTTTTTGCTGTTTTCAGTAATTCTAATGGTAAAGCTTCCAAAGAAGAGAAAGTTTCGATCTCTTTTGCCGTATAAATGATATTATTTAATTTTTCCAGAAACCATTTATCGATTTTTGTCAATTCATGTATCTGGTTCACCGTATAGCCTTTTTGCATGGCTTTGCTGATGACGAAGATTCGTTTGTCGGTAGGTTCTCGTAACGCTTTGTCTATATCCTGTATAACCAGTTCTTTGTTTTCGACGAACCCATGCATACCTTGCCCGATCATTCGAAGTCCCTTTTGTATGGCCTCTTCGAATGTACGTCCGATAGCCATGACTTCTCCTACCGATTTCATGCTACTGCCCAGTTCCCGATCGACACCGTGGAATTTTCCTAAATCCCAGCGGGGGATTTTGCAAACAACATAGTCGAGAGCAGGTTCAAAGAATGCGGAGGTCGTTTGTGTAACCGAATTTTTCAGATCAAAAAGCCCATAGCCTAATCCTAATTTTGCTGCGACGAATGCGAGCGGATATCCTGTTGCTTTTGATGCGAGGGCAGATGAACGGCTCAGCCGGGCATTTACTTCAATAACTCTGTAGTCTTCCGAATTCGGGTCTAATGCATATTGTACATTACATTCACCGACAATTCCGATATGGCGTATAATGCGGATTGCCAGTTCCCGAAGTTTATGGTATTCGCTGTTTGTTAGTGTTTGAGAAGGTGCAATTACAATACTTTCACCCGTATGGATACCTAACGGATCGAAATTTTCCATATTGCATACTGTGATACAGTTGTCGAATCGATCGCGGACAACTTCATATTCTACTTCTTTCCAGCCTTTTAAAGACTTCTCGACTAATACTTGCGGAGAGAAAGAAAATGCTTTTTCTGCCAGTTTGTTCAGTTCCTCCTCATTATCGCAAAATCCGCTTCCTAACCCTCCTAAAGCGTAGGCGGCACGAATGATTACCGGATATCCGAGTCGTTTTGCAGCGATGCGAGCGTCTTCGATGTTTTCTACAGCTTCGCTTTGAATGGTTTTAACCTGTATTTCATCCAGTTTTTTTACAAAAAGTTCCCGATCTTCAGTGTCCATGATCGCTTGTACGGGAGTACCTAATACCTGAAGGTTATATTTCTCGAGTATTCCTTTTTTGTAAAGTTCTACCCCGCAATTCAAAGCCGTTTGTCCTCCGAAAGAGAGTAAGATACCATCGGGATGTTCTTTTTTGATTACTTTTTCTACGAAAAACGGGGTTACCGGAAGGTAATAGATATGATCGGCTACTCCTTCCGAAGTTTGTACTGTGGCGATGTTAGGGTTGATCAATACGGTTTCTATGCCTTCTTCCCGAAGAGCTTTCAGGGCTTGAGAACCGGAGTAATCGAATTCGCCGGCTTCCCCGATTTTTAAAGCTCCTGAACCTAATAATAAAACTTTCTTTATTGTACTCATAATGGCGGACAAGGATTATATCATTTCTATAAATCGGTCGAATAAAAATTCTGTGTCGGTAGGACCGCTGGCGGCTTCAGGATGAAATTGTACAGAGAAAAAAGGTTTATTCTTGTGTTGAATACCTTCGTTTGTACCGTCGTTCATATTGACGAACAAAGGTGTCCATTCATCGCTTAATGTATTATTGTCGACTGCAAAACCGTGGTTTTGCGAAGTGATAAAACATTTTTCTGTACCGACTAAGCGTACCGGTTGATTATGACTTCTGTGTCCGTACTTCAGTTTATAAGTATTAGCTCCTCCGGCTTTGGCGAGCAATTGGTTACCCATGCAAATTCCGAAAATCGGTTTTTCTTTTTTCATGGCTTCCCGAATGTGCTTTACCGTAATTCCACAAGTATCGGGATCACCCGGTCCGTTGGAGATGAACAATCCGTCATATTCTATTGCATTGAAATCGTAGTCCCAAGGAACTCTGATGATGGAAACATTTCTTTTTAAGAGACATCGTATAATGTTGTGTTTTACACCGCAATCGACCAGTACGACTCGTTTTTCCCCATTTCCGTAAGTAATTATTTCATTTGTACTTACTCGTGCAACTTGATTGATTTTGTTCGGGTCGATGAAATCGATTTCATTTTCATCAGTAAAAACGATCTTTCCTTTCATGCTTCCTTTTTCACGCAACAGTTTAGTCAGCTCTCGAGTGTCGATACCGGTAATTCCTGTGATTTTTTCTTGTTTCAGCCATTCACCCAAACTCTCTGTCGCATTCCAATGACTGTAGTTTTCAGAATAATCCGATACGATTATCCCGTCGGCATGTATCTTTTCAGATTCGAGAAAAGTCGAGAGATTTTCTGAAAAAGATCGTGCCGGAACTCCGTAGTTGCCTATGAGCGGATAGGTGAGCACCATTATTTGTCCGGAATAGGACGGATCGGTCAAACTTTCCGGATAACCGGACATTGCAGTGTTAAAGACGATTTCTCCGGCTGTCGGACTCTCGTATCCGAAAGAAATACCGGAGAATTTGCTCCCGTCATCCAGTATTAGTGAAACATTTTTTTGTTTTTGCATTTTGAACTTTATAAACTCTATATTAAAATTCCTGTTCTACATAGTTAATAAAAGCCTCGTTTACCAGTTTCATTCCTCCCGGTGTAGGGTAATTCCCGGAGAAATACCAATCTCCGGGATGGCCGGGACAAGATGAGTGCAGACCTTCTAATGTTTGATAAACAATTTGCACTTCAGCTTTTGTGTCTGGGGGAGTGAGCAGTTCCGCTATCTTTCCTGAAATTTCATTAGCGGTAAAGGGCGCGTATATTTCTTTCACGTGATTGACCATTTCGGTTTTGGATAAATTACGTTGGGCAATACATTTTTGATATACGTCGGTTATTAACTGTTTCATATCTCGCTCTTTCAATAAAGCTATCGCTGCTCTGAAAGCGATGAACTCTTTCATTCGAGACATATCTATACCGTAATAATCTGGGTATCTTACTTGTGGAGAGGATGATACGATAATGATTTTTTTAGGATGCAGCCGATCTAATATGCCTATAATACTTTGTTTGAGAGTAGTTCCTCTGACGATACTGTCATCTATGACGACCAGATTGTCTGAATAAGGTTCTACACTGCCGTATGTGATATCATATACATGTGCGGCGAGATCGTTCCGAGTATTTCCTTCGGCAATAAATGTCCGGAGCTTTATATCTTTAATAACGGCTTTTTCAAATCGGATACGCATCGATAATATGTGTTCGAGTTCCTGTTCCGATACTCCGTTTTTTAACGTTGTAAGATATTTTTTCTTCAGTTGGTTCAAATACATTTCAAAACCTTCCAGCATACCGTAGAATGCAACTTCCGCAGTATTAGGAATGAAAGAAAAAACCGTATGGTCTATATCATTTCTTATTGCATCGAGTAACGGTTTTACCAAATTTTTCCCTAATTGCTTGCGTTCCTGATAAATATCTTTGTCGCTACCGCGAGAAAAATATATTCTTTCAAAGCTACAGGCATTGTTCTTTTTAGGAGAGTTGATTTGCTCCGTACGGATATTCCCTTTTTTATTTACGAATAAAGCCTGTCCCGGAAGCAACTCCTTTATAGAATCGCTTGACAGGTTGAAAGCTGTCTGTATAACCGGACGTTCCGATGCCAGTACTACGACTTCGTCATCGGCATACCAAAATGCCGGACGGATACCCCACGGATCACGAATCGAGAAACTTTCTCCGCTTCCTGTGATACCGCAGATCACATATCCGCCATCCCATCCGGGAGTAGTTTTTTTCAATACGTTTGCCAGATCGATCTGATCTTCTATGGCATACGTAATATCCATTCCTTCCAGTCCTTCGTTTTCGCATTTTGCATACAGCCTTTCGACCTCCCGGTCGAGTCTGTGTCCTACCTCTTCCAGCATGATATATGTATCGGCGTATTTTCTGGGATGCTGCCCTTTAGCCGTAATTTTTTCGAATATTTCATCGACATTGGTCAGATTGAAATTACCGCATAAGCTCAAATTTTTCGCTCTCCAGTTATTCCGTCTTAAAAAAGGATGTATATATGAAATACCGGATTTCCCTGTCGTACTGTAACGGAGATGTCCCATATAGATTTCTCCGGCGAAAGGCAATACCTGTTCGGCGTATTCAGCGTTATGCAACTGTGTTTCTGTCAGAGATGTGTAATGAGAATGTACAGCTTCGAATATCTCGGTAATGGCGCTTGTTCCCAAAGCTCGTTCCCTAAACATGTATTCTTCTCCCGGATTGGCTTGGAGTTTTACACAGGCCAATCCAGCACCTTCTTGTCCTCGGTTGTGTTGTTTCTCCATAAGCAAATAAAGCTTATTGAGCCCATACATCCATGTTCCGTATTTTTTTTCATAATATTCGAGCGGTTTTAGTAAGCGTATCATTGCTACTCCGCATTCATGTTTCAATTCTTCCATCTCTTTTTAGAATCATTTTTATTCTACGGTTACCGATTTTGCGAGATTCCTCGGCTGATCTACATCTTTCCCTTTGCAAATGGCAATATGGTATGCCAGTAATTGAAGAGGAATTGTCGTGATTAACGGATCGAGGCACGGTATTGTTTTCGGCAATTCGATACAAAAATCGGCAATATTTTTAATAGTTGTATCACCTTCTGTCACAAGGGCTATTACTTTCCCTTTTCGAGCTTTTATTTCTTGTATATTGCTGATTATTTTTTCATATTGGTTATTGTGCGTCGCTACGACTACAACCGGCATTTCGGTATCTATCAGGGCAATTGGTCCGTGTTTCATTTCTGCTGCCGGATAACCCTCTGCGTGGATGTATGATATTTCTTTTAATTTGAGAGCTCCTTCTAAAGCGACCGGATAATTAAATCCTCTGCCTAAGTAGATAAAATTATGTGCATAGGTAAATATTTGTGAAAGATTGGCTATACTTTCGTTTTTTTCGAGAACTTTTTTCATCTTTTCCGGTATTGTGCTCAGCTCATATACTACTTGCCTGAATTCTTCATTGCCGATACTGTTCTTTTCTCGAGCCAAAGTAAGGGCCAACATAGTGAGAACCGTAACTTGACCGGTAAATGCTTTTGTAGAAGCGACACCGATTTCTGGTCCTACGTGTATATATGAGCCGGTGTGTGTAGCTCTCGGAATAGAAGATCCGACTGCATTGCATATTCCGTATATAAATGCACCTTTGTTTTTAGCTTCTTCGACTGCGGCCAATGTATCTGCCGTCTCTCCCGATTGAGAAATGGCGATGACTACATCATCCGGGTTGATGACCGGATTTCGATACCGGAATTCGGAAGCGTATTCGACTTCTACCGGGAAACGACAAAATTTCTCAATGAGATATTTTCCGATAAGAGCGGCATGCCAAGATGTACCGCATGCTACGATAATGAATCTTTTTGCATGGAGCAGTTTTTCTTTATGATCGATAATAGCAGATAACGCAATATCAGTCCCTTCTATGTTAACACGTCCTCGCATGCAATCATGAATGCAGTCGGGTTGTTCGAATATCTCTTTAAGCATAAAATGGGGATAGCCTCCTTTTTCGAGCTGTCCGAGGTTTAATTCTATAGTATTGATTGTTGGGTTTACGGCAATATTATCTTGAGTTACGATCTTTAATTCTTGTCCGCGATGTATTACGGCAATCTCTCCGTCTTCCAAATATACGACTTTGTCAGTGTATTCTACAATGGGAGTAGCGTCTGATGCGATAAAATATTCACCTTTTCCTATACCTATCACCAAAGGACTGCTTTTTCTCGCTACAATGATTTCGTCGGGATTATTTCGATTTAAGATGGCAATGGCGTATGCTCCGATGACTTCATGTAAGGCAAGCTGTACCGAAGTCAGTAAATCGAGGTTATGGGATACTTTGATATATTCAATTAATTGTACCAGAACTTCTGTATCGGTACTGCTTTTAAATGTATATCCTTTTTCCTGTAATTTTTCTTTAAGAACTGCATAATTCTCAATAATACCGTTATGTATTATAGCCAAATTTTCAGATTCAGAATAGTGAGGATGTGCATTCGCTTGACATGGTTCTCCGTGAGTAGCCCAGCGTGTGTGCGCTATTCCTATAGTTCCACTAATATCCTTTTGAGCGGCAAAAGCTTCCAAGTCTGAAACTTTTCCTTTTGTTTTATAAACATTTAATTGTTGATTATTGCTGATGAGTGCCACACCTGCACTGTCATAACCTCTGTATTCCAGTCTTTTCAAGGCTTTAATAAGAATTGGGTATGCATTTTGAGCTCCAATATATCCTACAATTCCACACATAAATGATCGGGTTAATTTATTTCGGCGACAAAGATAATTATATAAAATGACATTTTGACCTTTTATATATAAAATAATGAGCAAAAAGATACTTAAAATGAAATATGTATTGTAAAAAGTTAATTTGTAATTCTGAATAGAAGAAATAAGTTATCTTACTATTTCGTTTCTGAACTCTCCTCTTTTTCATAATTTGTTATTTGTGGATCGTGTGATATTTTAATCTGTAAGATCAAATTTTTTTTTAGATTAATAATGCCGAAATCATAAAAAAGAAAAGAATAGAATTTATTAATTTTACTATTTCTATTTCCTGCGAAATCTATTCAAGCAATTATCTGTTTTCTTGAGTAATTTTATTCATAATCCTTTTTCAATTTTTTTATGATCGAGAAATAATATCTTATAATTATTCTATTTTGTGCGTATATAAGTAATATTTCGTAATAAATATGGTAAATGAATATTCGATTTATAATATTTTATTTTTGAAATAGAAAAAAGTTTATAGTTTTAATTGTTGTTTTTCAAAATGATATATATTTGCGAATAAATAAAGCAAAAAGATTGTATTACTTATTTATATTGTCAAAATGATATATTATGCATCGTATCGGATTTACTAAAATGCAAGGTGCGGGGAATGATTATATATATGTGAATACATCAGTTTTTCCGGTTATGAATCCTGAAAAATTGGCAGTAAAATGGAGTAAATACCACACAGGCATAGGGAGTGACGGGTTGGTGTTGATCGGCGATTCGGATAAGGCAGATTTTAGTATGCGCATTTTTAATGCAGATGGTTCGGAGGCTAAAATGTGTGGTAACGCTTCTCGGTGTGTGGGAAAATACTTGTATGACAATCATTTGACAGATAAAACGGAACTTTTGCTTGATACTTTGTCAGGTATAAAATTACTTAAATTGCAGGTTGTGGACGGAAAGGTAACTTGTGTCACGGTAGATATGGGTATTCCGGAGTCGATTTATATTATGTCTGAGGGATATGCCGGTTACATGATTGATATGCCGATAATGGTAGGGAAAAAGTCCTTTAAAGCGACGGCAATATCTATGGGGAATCCCCATTTGGTGATTTTTGTTGATGATGTCGATCGAATCGAATTAGAAAAAGTAGGGCCTATATTGGAAAATAATCCTTTGTTTCCCGATCGGATCAATGTGGAGTTTGCTCAAGTGAAAAATAAAAATTCTATTAGAATGAGGGTCTGGGAAAGGGGATCGGGAATTACTCAGGCTTGCGGGACAGGCGCTTGTGCAACGGCAGTGGCAGGTTTTGTGACAGGACGTACAGAACGAACTTCTTCCGTAAACATGGATGGCGGAGTGTTGACGATATGTTGGGATGAAGAGACCGATCATGTTTTAATGACCGGAGATGCCGTAAAAGTTTTTGACGGAGAAGTAGAAATAGATTAAATTTTTTAATGCAGAAAGAATATGGCACTCGTAAATGAACATTTTCTGAAACTTCCGGATAGTTATTTATTTTCGGATATAGCTAAGAAAATAAATACTTTTAAGGTGACTCATCCGAAAGATAAGGTGATCTCTTTGGGGATAGGGGATGTTACACGACCTCTGCCGAAAGCTGTAATCGAAGCTATGCATAAGGCGGTAGATGAAATGGCGGTTAGAGATACGTTCAGAGGATATGGTCCTGAACAAGGATACGGTTTTCTGATTGATGCAGTCATAAAAAATGACTTTGTTCCTAAAGGAATCCATTTTGAGCCGGGAGAGATATTTATTAACGACGGAGCAAAAAGCGATACCGGAAACATAGGAGATATTTTGCGGCATGATAATAGTATCGGAGTAACTGATCCTATATATCCTGTATATATAGATTCTAATGTGATGTGCGGGAGGGCCGGAACGTTAGAAAATGGAAAATGGAGTAATGTGACTTATATCCCCTGTCGGAGCGAGAACGGTTTTGTTCCCGAAATACCGGAGAATCGTATCGATATTCTTTATCTCTGTTATCCGAATAACCCTACCGGTACGGCACTTTCGAAACAAGAATTGAAAAAATGGGTGAATTATGCTTTGTCTAATGATACGTTGATTCTTTTTGATGCCGCTTATGAGGCTTATATACAGGATTCGGATGTCCCGCATTCTATATATGAAATTAAAGGTGCGAAAAAATGTGCTATCGAATTCCGCAGTTTTTCTAAGACAGCTGGATTTACAGGTGTCCGTTGTGGATATACGGTCGTACCGAAAGAGGTAAGTGCCGCAACTCTTACTGGAGAACGAATTCCTTTGAATCGATTATGGAATCGGAGACAATGTACAAAATTTAATGGAACGTCCTATATAACCCAACGGGCAGCTGAAGCCGTATATTCTCCTGAAGGGCAGATTCAAGTAAAAGAGATTATTCAATATTATATGACGAATGCCCGTATTATGAAAACCGGTCTTTCCGAAACGGGTTTGGAAGTATATGGCGGGGAGAATGCTCCTTATCTATGGGTAAAAGCACCGGACGGTCTTTCTTCATGGAAATTTTTTGAGAGAATGTTGTATGAAGCGAACGTTGTCTGTACTCCGGGAATAGGTTTCGGTCCGTCCGGAGAAGGATATGCCCGTTTAACGGCATTCGGTGATCGGGACGACTGCATGGAGGCTATATTCCGACTGAAAAAATGGTTGCGTTGATTTATTAATTTGTAGAAACAATCAAACAATAGGTATTATGTCAACATTGAGATTTAGAGTTGTAGAAACTGCTTTTACTAAAAAAGCGGTGGATGTCGCAGTTCCGGATGAAAGACCTTCGGAATATTTCGGTAAATATGTGTTTAACCGAGCGAAGATGTTTAAATATCTTCCGGAAAAGACATATCGGAAATTGGTCGATGCAATCGACAATGGCACTCCTCTCGATCGTGAAATTGCCGATTCTGTGGCAGAAGGAATGAAAAAATGGGCTATCGAGATGGGTGCTACTCATTATACTCATTGGTTTCATCCTTTGACCGAAGGTACTGCGGAGAAGCATGATGCTTTTGTGGAGCATGACGGTAAGGGCGGTGTCGTAGAAGAATTTTCCGGGAAATTATTGATTCAGCAAGAACCGGATGCTTCGAGTTTCCCGAATGGAGGTATTCGCAACACATTTGAGGCTCGCGGATATTCGGCTTGGGATCCTTCATCGCCTGCTTTTATCGTGGATGATACACTTTGTATTCCTACTGTTTTTATAGCTTATACCGGAGAATCGTTGGACTATAAAGCTCCTTTGTTGAAGGCCTTGGATAGCGTTAATAAAGCGGCTGTAGATGTATGTCATTATTTCGACCATAATGTAAAAAAGGTCTTTGCATATTTGGGCTGGGAACAGGAATATTTTTTGGTTGATGAAGGCTTGTATGCCGCTCGTCCTGATTTATTGCTTACAGGACGTACGCTTATGGGGCATGAAAGTTCGAAAAACCAACAGTTGGAAGATCATTATTTCGGGGCTATTCCTACACGTGTAGCAGCTTTTATGAAAGATCTCGAAATAGAGAGTCTTAAGTTGGGCATTCCGGTGAAGACTCGACATAATGAGGTTGCTCCCAATCAATTTGAATTAGCTCCTATATTTGAAGAGTGTAATCTTGCAAATGACCATAATTTGTTGATTATGGCTTTGATGCGGAAAATTTCTCGTCGGCACGGGTTTCGAGTTTTGCTTCATGAGAAACCTTTTAAGGGTGTAAACGGATCGGGTAAGCATAATAACTGGTCTTTGGGAACTGATACCGGGGTTTTACTGATGGCACCCGGAAAAACGGCAGAAGACAATTTGCGTTTTGTGACTTTTATTGTAAATGTTTTAATGGCGGTTTATCGTCATAACGGATTGTTGAAGGCCAGTATATCTTCTGCTACTAACGCTCATCGTTTGGGTGCGAATGAAGCTCCTCCAGCTATTATTTCGAGTTTCTTGGGAACACAATTGACACAAGTACTCGATCATCTTGAAGAGAGCTCTAACGATGAGTTGATCGCATTGAGCGGGAAACACGGGATGAAGTTGGATATTCCTCAAATTCCGGAATTGTTGATTGATAATACCGACCGTAACCGGACTTCGCCTTTTGCTTTTACAGGAAATCGTTTTGAGTTCCGTGCTGTAGGTTCTGAGGCAAACTGTGCTTCGGCCATGATTGCTTTGAATACAGCTGTTGCAGAACAACTGATAGAGTTTAAATCTGAGGTAGATGCTTTGATAGCGAAAGGAGAACCGAAGGTCTCAGCCATTTTGGATGTCGTGCGTAAATATATAAAAGAGAGTAAACCGATTCATTTTGACGGTAACGGTTATAGTGAGGAATGGAAAATGGAGGCTTTGAAAAGAGGTTTGGATTGTGAGACCAGTGTACCGGTTATTTTCGATAATTATTTGAAAGAAGATTCTGTCAAAATGTTTGAATCTACCGGAGTGATGACCCGTAAGGAATTGGAAGCCCGTAATGAAGTGAAATGGGAAACTTATACTAAAAAGATACAGATCGAGGCACGTGTGTTGGGAGATCTCGCCATGAATCATATTATTCCTATTTCAACGAAATATCAATCTGAACTTATCGATAATGTTTATAAAATAAAAAGTCTTTTTTCTGAAGATAAAGCTGTCTTATTGTGTGGTAAGGATTTGGATATTATCGAGGAAATCGGACGTCGGGAATTAGCGATAAAAGAGAAAGTCGAAGAGATGATCGAAGCACGTAAAAAGGCTAATAGAATTGCCGATGAAAGAGAAAAGGCGATAGCCTACCATGATACGGTAGCACCCAAGTTTGATGAAATCCGTTATCATATCGATAAGCTTGAACTGATTGTGGATGATCAGATGTGGACTTTGCCGAAATATCGGGAGTTACTCTTTATTCGTTAGAAAGAATAGGAATGTTTATTTATGGGGGATACCTTTCGAAAAAAGGTATCTCTTTTTTGTTTGTTTATTATTGATGTAGGTTTTGTAGGAACATAATGCAGAGTCTTTTATTAAAAAAGTCGGTTAGAGAGAAGTTTTTGTTCCCCGACTTGTTTTTACACATTTATAGATTCGAACATTACATTGAATAAAAAATAAACGGTCGGAAATAATCTCTTCCCGACCGTTTATTTTTTATAAGGACGAATTATCTTCGTTTGTTTTTTTGTTGTTGTCTCAAAGCTGCCTGTTGTTGCCGTTGAGCCTCTTCCAGACGAGCCATAAATCCTGACTTTTTGCGAGGTTTTTTCTGATTCTCTTTAAGCTGAGCAAGAACTTTTTCTTCATTGATGCATTTGCGGAATATATAGGTCTGGATAATTGTGATCAATGTAGAAACAAAATAATAGTAACTCAAACCTGAAGCGTAGTTATTGAAAATGAACAAGAACATTAAAGGCATGAGATACATCATGACTTTCATTCCCGGCATTTGCTGGCTTCCGCCGGTATTGTCCATATTGATTTTTGTATATAGAATGTTCGTAATAGTCATTAACAAGCAGAACAAACTGATATGGTTTCCGAAATACGGAGTAATCAAAGGTATATAGGCATCCCAGCTGAATATTGCATCATAGGATGATAAATCTTGAGCCCAAAGGAATGATTGTTGCCGTAATTCGATAGATGAAGGGAAGAATGCGAACATCGCTAACAAAATCGGCATCTGCAATAACATAGGCAAACATCCGCTCATCGGATTGATTCCTGCTTTGCTGTACAAGTCCATTGTGGCTCTTTGACGATCCATAGCTTTGTCTTGTCCCGGATATTTGGCATTTATTTCTTCGATCTGAGGACGTAATACCCGCATACGGGCACTTGACATGTAGGATTTGAATGTAAGCGGAGCTAAGAATATCTTGATGATGATTGTCATCAATAGAATGATGATTCCGTAATTTGCAATATATTTTCCTAAGAATGTAAATATGGGTATGATTATCCATGTGTTGATCCATCGGAAAAATTTAAATCCCAGCGGTACAAGTTTATCCAGATCGAGGGCTTTGTCATCATCGACGCCTTTGTCATAGCTGTGTAATAGAGGATAAAGATTCGGTCCTAAATAAAAACGGAATCCCGGACCGTTATTGTCTGCCGGATTATAATCTACTGTCGTTTCTGTATGGAAGTTTTTCAAATATGCAGGATCATTATTCATCCCTGAACGAATAAGAGCTCCGTTGAATTTTCCGTCGGGTATAAGAGCTGATGAAAAAAATTGATTTTTATATCCGATCCATTTAAGTCCTAACGAAATAGTTTCTTGCTCATCCTTAGATTCGCTCAGATGATCGACATCCGAACCTACGAATTTATAATATAATGCACTATTCCTTTCTTCAAACATGCGTCCTTTTTCCTGACTGCGTAAGTTCTGATTCCAGAATAAATCCAGACTTGCCGTATTTCCGGGAAGAATGGTTTCCATTCCTTTTTGACGGATATCCATTTTGACCATATAACTGTCTTCCGGTAATGTATAGACAAGATCAAAGAATTTTCCATTACCGAAATCAAGTCGCATCGTTACGGATTTGCCATCTTTTCCTGCAATAGGTTTGAAGAAAAGATCGGTCGTGCTTACGATACGCCCTCCGGTCTTGAAAATGAATCCGTATTGGTTATCCTTTTCATCGAAAAGAGTAAGCGGCAATGAGTCGTGGGTTTTGTATTTATTTAAAGTAGCTTCGGTGAGAGCTCCGCCTTTACTTGAGAAAGAAAGAGAGACGAGATCGTTTTTTAGGTTTATTTTTTCATTTTCTCCTGTTGTGAAATTAGAGAAAACCCCGAATGTCTCTTTCATTTGTACTTGACGAAGGGAATCCTCGTTCAGAACGATAGTTGAGTCTGCATCATTAACTGCCGCTTGGCTTTGTTGTTGTATCTCTTCCAGTTTTTTCTGTTCAACCTGAGCAATAGAGTCGTTTCTACGTTGAAGTTCTTGTAATTGTTCGGGTGTAGGTTTTGTAAACCATGAATAGCCGAAAAGAACGGCAGCAATAAGAACAAAACCAATAATCGTATTTTTATCCATATATATGTATAATCGTTTTTTATCCTTTTCCGGTTTCAGGATTATTTTTTATTTTTAATAACAGCTTTGATAAAGTCTATGAAAAGAGGATTAGGTCGTAATACCGTACTATTGTATTCCGGATGGTATTGTACTCCTATAAACCATGAAAGAGAAGGTATTTCTACGACCTCTACGAGATGTGTTTCAGGATTTTCTCCGACACATTTCATTCCTGCCGCTTCAAATTCGGCGCGATAATCGCTATTGAATTCGAAACGATGGCGATGACGTTCTTTAATATGAGTCGATTGATATGCTTGGGCTGTCTTCGAATCCGGATCGAGTACACAATCGTATTCGCCTAAACGCATAGTTCCACCCATGTTGGAGACGCTTTTTTGGCTTTCCATCAAATCGATTACGTTATGCTTGGTACTTACTTCCATCTCCGTTGAATTGGCATCGGCATAACCCAATACATTTCTTGCGAATTCGATCACCATACATTGCATGCCTAAACAAATACCGAATGTCGGTATATCATGTTCGCGAGCATATTTTATAGCGGTAAATTTCCCTTCGATACCTCTTTGTCCAAATCCCGGGGCGATGAGAAGCCCGTCCATAGACCCGAGCAATTCTTCGACATTAGACTCGTTTAATTTTTCCGAATGAATAAGTTTCAGATCCAATTTGCGGTCGTTGTATGTTGCTGCTTGGAAAAGAGCCTCATCGATCGATTTATATGCATCTTGTAGTTCTACGTATTTCCCGACCAACCCGATGCGAACGCTTTCTTTCGCATTTTTCACGCGGGCAAGAAATTCTTTCCACGGTTTCAGCTCGGGAGTCGATCCGACCGGCATACCTGTTTTGTTCAGTACTATTTCGTCTAATTTTTGTTGTTGCATTTTTAACGGGACTTCATAGATAGAAGGCACATCGATAGACTGTATGACAGCTTCTGGTGCTACATTGCAGAATAATGCTACTTTACGGCGAATTTCATTGCTTAGTTCGTGTTCTGTCCGTAAAACCAAAATATCCGGTTGTATCCCTACTTCTTGTAACTGTTTTACAGAATGTTGGGTCGGTTTTGTTTTTACCTCTTTTGCTGCGGCGATAAAAGGAACGTAAGTCAAATGGATGCAAAGACAGTTTTTACCGAGTTCCCATTTTAATTGACGGACACTTTCAAGAAAAGGAAGAGATTCTATATCTCCGACAGTACCGCCGATTTCGGTAATAACGAAATCGAATTCGTTTTTTGTTCCCAGCAATTTTACATTTCTTTTTATCTCATCGGTAATATGCGGTATGATCTGTACTGTTTTGCCTAAATAATCACCGCGTCTTTCTTTATTGATAACGTTTTGGTAAATACGTCCCGTAGTGATATTGTTCGCACGTGTCGTACGAATGTTAGTAAACCGTTCGTAGTGGCCTAAATCGAGATCGGCTTCATGTCCATCTACTGTAACGTAACATTCTCCGTGTTCATAAGGATTTAATGTCCCCGGATCGATGTTAATGTACGGATCGAACTTTTGAATGGTAACATTATAGCCTCTGGCTTGAAGCAATTTGGCAAGAGATGCTGAGATAATGCCTTTTCCTAAAGAAGAAACAACTCCGCCTGTGACGAAAATATACTTTGTGTCCACTACTATATGATATTTAATACATTAATTTATGTGCAGATGATTTTTCAAAACGCAAAAGTAGAAAAAAAACTTCAGATTTTCGGGAAAACTGTTTTTAATTAATTATGAGCTTGTCTAAATTTTCTGACAAAAAAATATTCTCAGGTCATTTTTGCGTTTTCTTTCGGACTTTTTCCCCGTTTTCACTCGTCGATAACCCGCTATCCTCCTTGTAAAAATAGAAAAATATCTTCGAAAGAAACTCTCGAATCTGATCCGGGTGAAATTTAGACGAATGTACGACAGACTCTATCAATTAACAATATTATTTTGAGGCTTTCTATATTTCGTTTTTTGTAATTATGAAATATGTATTTAACTATAAAATAATTACATTTGCAAAAAATTGCTGTGCCGGTCTTGTTTTGGAGAGCAAAGGGTTCGGCAAATAGATCTTATTTAAAAGACTGGAATATGTTTTTAAAATTTTGCCGGAGTGCGATTCTTTTATTAATGTGCTTTGTTTATTTTATGACTGCTTCTGCTGCTAACGATACAGTTTTTCAGGTTAGCGCATTTTCTCAACAACATTTGCCGGATTCGGTTACTGTTGAACAGACCGATTCATTACAAGGTAAACGGAGTATATTGCTACAGTTGATATCCACAGATTCTATTTCTTTGACACCTGAGGTACAGGAGGCTTTGGATATGGTATTGTTCCCGGATAGTATAGTTCAGGATGACGAAATGTCATTATTGGATTCTCCTTATTTTTTGCCGATTATTTTCGACAAGTATAAAAATCCGGATTCATTAAATGTATTTATTCCATTTAAAGAAACATTTTCGTCATTCGAACCTTTTTCTTATACTTTTAAAGAACCGGAATGGCTGATGCGGGTCAAGGGATTGCAAACCATGAGAGAGAGAGGACGTTTTTGGGTAATTATAAATCATCCGGAATGTGTAAAATATAATACGGATAATTTGCCTGAAGTTCCTAAAGTTAAAGTAATGGAAACGTCTCCGAGAAAAAATTTGTTGAAATTGGAGGATATGACGGTTTCGGTATCTCAATCGTCTATAAATGCCGGAGAGAAGAAATTGAGACATTGGATTTCCGGACTTCAAAGTTCTGTTCAGTTTTCTCAGGTACATATCTCAGAGAATTGGTATCAGGGTGGCGAAAGTAATTTAAATATTGTCAGCAATCAGGTATATACGTTGAAGTTCGATGACTATGACCGGATGATTTTCGATAATACGGTTCAGTGGAAAGTAAACATTAACAGTGCTCCGGAAGATACTGTACGAAAAATAAGAATAAGCGAAGACCTTTTCCAGATTAATTCGAAGTTTGGTTTCAAAGCCTTTAAAAGTTGGTATTATACTGCGACACTATTTTTTAAAACGCAGTTGTTTAATAATTATAAAGCCAATACGACCGAGAAATTAGCAGAATTTCTTTCTCCGGGAGAGTTTAATGCAGGTCTTGGTATGTCATATAATTATAAACAAGAGAAATGGAAATTTGAATCATCGGTTGTATTATCGCCATTTTCTTATAATTTGAAATTCGTAGCGAACGATCGAGATATAAATCCGGCCAATTCCGGTATTAATGCGGGTAATACGCTCAATCAGTTCGGTTCGTCTTTCGAGGTAACTGTTAAGTGGGAATTTTACAGAAATATGAAATGGAGTTCAAGACTATTCTATTTTACTAATTATGAGCAAATTCAATCTGACTTTGAAAATAGTTTCGATTTCATTCTGAATCGTTTTTTCTCAACTCGTCTTTTTCTTCATTTAAGGTATGATGATGCTCGGGAGAAAAAAGATCGTAAGACGCATTTTCAATTTAAAGAATTGTTGAGTTTCGGGTTCAATTACAGCTTTTAATTGATTTTCGTATGATTTCAAAAATTACGGTTCGTATTGTTTTGTAAATTCTTTAAGACCATGAAAAAATATATATCTTTATTTTTTTTACTGATGTCACTAATTTTATCTGTATTTGCAAAGTCGGATAAAAAAGATTCACCTGTTAAAAAGTGGTATAAGCAGAGTTATTGTGTTGACGGTTATACAGAGGAAGAAGCCCGGCTTTTACACGATTCCAGAGAAATAGACCCGATAGAAGGAATTTGGCAAAATTATAATGGAGAACGATGGTCGATTGAACGTTTTACAGATAAGAATATACCGGAACGCTTTAAGTATCGTATGGTCAAAGTCAGTACTTTTAAGTATTTGACGCCGGGAATGGTTGACGGATTCTTAGAGCTGACGGCAGATAAAGGAACTTTTAATCTTGTAGTATGTCGCAGATACGGTAAAGTCAGATATATAAATCATATAGCAACCTTGTTATATCGCAATCGTCTCGATATAAAAGGCTGGTTGTGGGATTTCAGGCTTATGAAGGTCTATCCTACGTCAGAATCGAAATCGGTGGAGGACTCCAATACCGGAACGGGAAGCGGTTTTGCGCTTTCTTCCGATGGGTATATTGCTACTTGCAATCATGTGACGGAAGATGCCAAGTATATTCAGGTGACAGGGATTAATGGTGATTTTACTCGTTTTTATAATGCTAAAGTCATTCTATCCGATCCTATGACAGATCTTTCTGTTATAAAAATCGATGATCCCGAGTTTGAAACTTTAGGAGAGGTGAATTATGACTTGCGGACAGATGTCCCTGTCGAAGGAGAACCTTGTTATGCAATAGGATATCCTCGATCGGATATTTTGGGTGATAACGTAAAGGTGACGAATGGTATAATAAGTGCTGTAAATGCGGGAAAAGCCGGACCTGTTTTTTGTCAGATATCTGTTCCGGTAACATTTGGAAACAGTGGAGGACCTCTGATCGATAGCAATGGCAATATTTTGGGTATAATTTCTGCCGGATATGGAGACAAAGCCGACTATATGGCGAATCTTGCTGTAAAAGCTTCTTATCTTAAATTATTGTTGGAGAGCGATCCTGTTCTAAACAAGTTGACTTTTAAACCTGTACTTGTAAAAAGGTCGTTGACGGAGATTATCAAGCAGGTGAAGAATAATGTATATTTAATAAAAGTCAGCAATAGTGAGTCTGAAATTTCTAAAAATAATATAGTTGCCGATAAATCGGAAAGTTCGATGCCTCGTCCGGAATTACAGGATAATAGCAATCGTATTTCTGTTCTGAATGAGGTGAAAGAGAAACACCGTTCGGGGAATTACGAAGAAGCGGTAAATATCCTTTCCGAAGAATTGCAAAAAGACTCTCTTTGGACTGATGCCTATTATTTCCGAGCTTTATGTTATTCTGCACTGGGACGGCAAAATGAGGCGATTCTTGACTATGATTCTGTTTTGAAATATCATAAAGAAAGAAGTGCAAACTATTCTTTGTCGGAAATATACCAGAATAAATCTATTTGTCAGGCTTTTATCGGAGCATACAATAATGCATTGGAAACCATAGATAAAGCAATTTCAGCAGATGGGTCTGATGCAAAGAGTTATGAAATTCGGGGCTGTATTTATTATTATTTAAAAGATTATAGGAAATGTATCGATGATCTTACTCGTACAATTGAAAAAGGAAACAGAATAACGACGACTGTTTATTATTTCAGAGCCTTGGCGAAATTTGCTTTAAAAGACTTTACCGGGGCTCGGTCGGATATGGAGCAAGCTGCTTCAATGGGTGATGAGGATGCCGCACAGTGGTTAGAAAGATACCGGTAAAAATTTATTTTAAAATTTCCTTGGAAAACTTAGATAGACTCTTATCTCTGATTTTTTTCGTATTACTTGATATATTAATTGTTTTTTGCGTGAATTTTAAGCACTTTTTAATGTGTCGGCTTTTTCTTTGCAATAAAGTTTAATGCAAAGAAATATCTTATGAAACACACATCACTGAAAAGCCTTTTATTTCTTTTTGTTTTTGCCTTAGCAGTATTTCCTGTATTTGCGGATGGACGATCATATTATTGTTATTCTCCGGATGATATCATTCAAATTCGAAAATCTGCCCAGACTTCATGGGGGAGAAAGATTCTTGACCGAATTAAAATGGATATAGTCGAACGTCGTTCTCACGATCTTACAGTTCCCATTGTCGAAGGAGGACATATTCATCATTATTATTGTGATAAAGACGGTCAGCGGTTGACTTTTGATTGGGATAAGCCTCATGCACACTATTGCTCAGCTTGTAAAACGACTTATACCCATGTGGACCGTTTCGATTGGGCTTGGATTTATATGGTGCACCGTAAAAATCAAGAATATTTGCAAGCTTGTATGTATGCTTATATGGCTACGGGAGATTTGTTGTATGTCGATTATATCAAAAATCTCTTGCTTGATTATGCGTCGAAATATGCAGCATATAAAGAATATAATGCTGCCCGTGTTGTTAGTGATAAGCATAGCGGTAAGGCTTTTGCGCAAAGTTTGGATGAGGCAACATGGGCTACTTATGCACTTCCGTCTTACACGGTTATAAAAAAATATCTGACACAAGAAGAGATCGATAAGATAGAAAGCGGACTTTTGCGTCCTTGCGCTGAATTATTGCTTAATCGCCCTGCCGGGGCGAACTGGCAGATGTGGCATAATAGCGGGCTTGCAGTTTTGGGAGTTGCACTGGAAAACGACTCTATTATCGACATTGCCATGAATGATCCGGTAAGAGGATATTATGCTTTGATAAAAAAGCACTTGAAACCTGACGGATGGATAGATGAAGGTTCTCCTAATTATCATTATTTCCCGTTACAGGCTTTAATTCATACGGCAGATGTTATGCGTTGTCGAGGAATAAATTTGTATAATGAGGATATGAGGAAGATGTTTGTTGCTCCGATTAAGGGAACTTATCCCGATTTAAGTTATCCTGCTCATAGTGACGGTTGGTATGGAGCGAGTGTTTTGAGTGAGTTGCCTATTCATGAATTGGCTTTTGCACGTTTAAAAGACCCTGTTATTGAGACTGTTTTGGAGCATGCTTACGGAATGACAGACCGAACGGCGTATGAATCGTTGCTTACGGGAGAGGTTATAAAGCCTGTTAAGAAACCGATGATACAACCGAGTTATTGTTACCCGCAATCCGGATTTCTTTGTTTGCGAAGCGGAGCTGTTTCTTCGGTATTAAAATTCGGTGGTCAAGGAATAGGGCACGGGCATCCCGATAAATTATCTATAACGATACATAATGGAGAAAAAGAATTGATTTCTGATTTCGGTACGTGTGCTTATGGTCTTAAATTATATTTGGATTGGTATCGGAATTCGTTGCCTCATAATATGGTAACAGTGGATTATAAAGATCAGGATCGCAAGGCTTTAGGAAAATTAATCAGTTATGAAGCTACTCCAAACGGAGGTCGGGCGGAAGCTGAGTGTACGACAGCTTATTCAGGAGTGAGAATGTTGCGGAAGATGAATCTGGAGGGAAATATCTTGGATGATACATTCGAGTGTATGTCAGATTCTGTTCATGTGTATGAATATGTTCTTTTATTCAATGAAAAGCCCGTATTTAAAGCCGGAAAAGGAGAGACTGTCATATTGAATGAGTCGAAAGTACATTCGCAGATTAAAAATGTAAGGAAATATAAACTCGGTAAAAAAATTTTATTTAAAACTCCTTCAGGAAATCTGATCTTGAAATTATCAGAAGCTCCAGTAAAAGAGCTGTTGGTCGGGGAAGCTCCCGGAATACCTGCATTGAAACTTGCAGAAGAAGGAACAGGAGCTCGGCTATGTTATCCTGTGATTGTTCGTTTGCAAGGATCGAAAAATATGCAGGTAAATGCGAGATGGACGATATTTAATGCAAATACTAATAAATAACACACACAATGAAAAAATGTAAATTTATTTATCTGGCAATGTTGGGAGCTCTTGTTGTTTCTGTGGCTCAAGCATTGCCGTATGACCGGAAGTATTGGAATCAGAAATTGCAGATCGAGCCGTTTCGTCTGCCTTTGCCTCCGGTCGGTTATCAGGTAGAGTATATCGATTTGAATGGAGATGGAAAGCCTGATGCGATTAAATCTGTTACGGTAAACGATACTCCTGTTCTTTGGTTGGATGACGACGGTAATATGAAAGAAGGAGATATCGAGGGAGATATGATCAATGATTGTTTATTGATTGACCGTAATAAAGATGGAATTTATGGAGGACAGGGAGATCTGATTATCGATTGGGTCGATACGGATGATGACGGTAAAGCAGATATGCAGATTGTAATCGAATATCCGAAAAAAAATACCGGAGAAGTCTGGCCGAACGGGCATTATATGATTATGTGTGATTTGGATAAAGATAATATTTTCAATTATATTAATTGGAATGATTTTAGTTTGCGATGTTGGGATAAAAACGGAGTTTGCGATTTTTATGAAGATTATAGCGGCCAGACGATGTTCATGAAAATTCATACATCTACTTATGATATTAAAGATTTACGTTTGAATTGGGAAAATCCGTTTTTGTTTTATGATGAAGATGGCGATGGTCTGACCGAAATGGCTATACGGTTTGTCGATTCTCCTAAAATAAAAGATAGAAGCAAACCTTCGAATAGTTATGTGAACCGTCAGTTGGAAGGTCGTATCGATTGGGTTTCTATGGCTGTCGATTTAGATAACGACAATGGTCCTGGTAACGAATTTGATTTTGATTTTACAATAGGTTTTCAAGGTAAAGGTTTCGATTACACCGATCAGGTACATAAAGTTAATAATTTGCGAGGTATGCCTGAGGCGGATAAATTTTTCATGGATCCTCGTTACCGTCAATTGACAGAATTTTTATATCCCGATCATAAAAGTGCTAAAGAGATGATCTTTAAAAGAGGAGAGTGGTCGAGAGTCAATTTTGTATATGATGAAGACGACGATTGTGGACGTTGGGAACGAGTAGAATTTTATGATCCGTTAGATCCGTTCAAGATCGGCTGGAAAAATGGCGGTATTGATAATAATAAACAATCTGATGCTGCCGGAGATCGGGGAGAATGGGATATGGATAATTCGGGAAAAGGTAAATTATATATCGGAAAGTTCGATGGTCGTTTGCATTTATATGGAGCTGAATGGGGTTGTTGGCGCATAGACCAGAATGCAAATTATTATCAAGGCTGGGATCGTATGTGGATGGGTATGGATAGGCAGCCCGGAAAATTCGGTACTGTAAAATATACCGATAAAGATGACAACGGCTTTTTCGATTATATCGAATATGATCTTGACGGAGATAAAAAGTTCGAGATGACGATAGATTTCAAGGCACTGGGGCTGGATGATCGCTGTGAGTTGATCGATATTTCTACATTCAAATACAAGGATTACACTTCTATGATGAAGAAAATGTCTAAGTCGATGTGGAAAAATGCAATGACTGCCGTTCAAGTTGCGCATAAATATAACGTACAGACATTGTGGTATGCTAAATTGATGCAGGCCTTTTCTGTTCGTCAACAATACAATAACGGTTATTGGTTGCAGTTCTATATCTATAAGGATCTTGAACACGCTTTTATGCAGAGAGGAGATCAGGAAAAATTAAAACAGTTGACTGTTGCATATTATTCGGGGAATTGGAAGTCTATGCTGAAGTGATATAACGGCATCGATCGTAATCGATAAAAATGTCCGTTGACAGAGGGTCAAAATCTTTGTCAGCGGATATTTTTTTGAGAAAAATGAAATTAAAAGGTCAATTGTACACTTTTTAAGAATTTATTTATCGGCTTATTAAGTGAAAATTAATATTGAGATTTTTACTTTGTTTCCGTAATCGACAGAGAATAAAGAAGTATTTAAAGAATATACGCATGAAGAACAAGAATCGTTTATTTTTCGTGATTATAATGATCTTTTCGTTTATCACGATTTCTGCGAAAAATACAAAATACAATTCATATAAGGGACTGATAATGGCCGGTTATCAGGGATGGTTCAATGCTCCCGATGACGGAGCGGGACGAGGTTGGTATCATTATTCAGGACCTAAAGGTCGTTTCGAACCGGGATGTTGCACTATCGACATGTGGCCTGATGTGCGGGAATATGAAAAAGTTTATGAGACGAAATTCGTTTTTGATGACGGTACTCCGGCTTACACGTTTAGTTCGCATGATCCTTCTACGGTAGATACTCATTTCCGTTGGATGAAGGAGTATGGTTTGGATGGTGTGTTCATGCAGCGATTTGTCAATGAAGTAAAAGGAAAGAGTGGAAAGGTGCATTTTAATAAAGTGCTTGATTCTGCTGTTTCTTCTGCCAAAAAATATGATCGGGCTGTTTGCATCATGTATGATTTGAGCGGAATGAAAAAGACCGATGTCGATTTTATACTTTCGGATTTGGATGAGCTGAATAATACTTATGAGTTTAAGAAAAGAAAAAAAGTGCCGACCTATCTTTTCCATAATAAAAAACCGTTGGTAGCTATTTGGGGAGTGGGATTCCCCGGCCGTTCTTATGATGTGGAGGATGCTGCAAAATTGGTAAAAGAAATCCGGAAACGGGGATATAGCGTTATGCTGGGGACTCCGGCAAGGTGGCTTCCCAAAGAAGGAAAAACTCCTTCTGCAAGTCAAGCCGAATTATTGGATTTGATTAAAGAATGCGATATCGTAATGCCTTGGTTTGTGGGATGGTATAATGATAAAGTATATACGAATATGCAGCCGATTATAGCAGAGCATTTAACTTGGTGTAATAAAAATAGAGTCGATTATGCTCCGTTAGCTTTTCCCGGCTTTTCTTGGAAAAATATGTATGGCCCTAATACTACTCAAATACCGAGAAATAAAGGCGATTTTTTCTGGGCCCAGTTATCCGGAGCTATTTCTATGGGTGCAGAGATGCTGTATATAGCCATGTTTGATGAAATAGACGAGGGTACGGCGATATTTAAATGTGCTACCCGTGTCCCGGAATCGTTTGTACCAATAGAAGAGGAATTGCAAAGCGATCATTACTTGTGGTTGGTGGGTGAAGCCGGGAGGATGTTGAGAAAAGAGATACCGTTGAGTATATCCCAACCTGTTAGAAAATAGTCGCAGAATTAATCAAGGATAGTTATGAAGAATATAAAATTGATAGGGTGTCGTTTGGCAACGAGTTTTATTGTTTTTTCGGGATTATTTTTTTCTTGTTCGCAAACTCATATTGCCAAAGAGTATGTAGATTATGTTAATGTATTTATCGGGACAGGTGGGCATGGGCACACCTATCCCGGTGCTACATTGCCTCACGGCATGGTACAGTTGAGCCCTGATACACGATTGTTCGGGTGGGACGGGTGTTCAGGATATTATTATGCCGATAGTTCTATAATCGGGTTCAGTCATACGCATTTGAGCGGGACGGGAATCGGAGATTACGGAGACATACTGATGATGCCTACTTCCGGAGAAAATAAATTTATGGTATCGGGAAATGCAGAAGATCCTGATTTCGGCTATCGCTCTCGTTTTTCTCATAAAGAAGAAGAGGCTGTTCCGGGATATTACAAAGTTAGGTTGTCCGATTATGATATTACCGCTGAGTTGACTGCTGCTTTGAGAACCGGTTTTCATCGTTATACATATCCAGAGGGTAAAGCTGCCAATCTGATTATCGATATGGAGCCTACGATTCACGGTCATCAACATCCGGTTACAGAAATACGAGTTGTGAATGATTCTACCATTTCGGGAATGAAATATACGACAGGATGGGCAAAAAATCATTATGTCTATTTTTATGCAGAGTTTTCGCGACCGTTTTCCTACACATTGTATTCGGGAGATACGGTAGTTGAAGGAGATCTTATAAAAGCCGAGACAGCAAAAGCCTTGTTGACTTTTATTCCGGAGGGGGCAAAAAAGGAGGTTCTGGTTAAAGTCGGTATTTCTTCTGTCGATTGTGAAGGTGCGAAGAAAAATATGAAGGCCGACATTCCGGGATGGGATTTTGATAAAATCGTAGCGGATGCCCGTAAAATATGGAATAATGAGCTTTCGGTTATCGATGTCAAGACAGATGATGCTAAACAAAGGGAAATTTTCTATACAGCTTTATATCATACGGCCATATCGCCTTGTATCGCTTCTGATGTTGACGGACGCTATCGAACTATGGAACATACGATCGTACAAGACACTTCTTATACGAATTATACCCTTTTTTCTTTGTGGGATACTTTCCGTGCATTGCATCCGTTATATACAGTGATTTGTCCCGATATTAATCAGGCATTTATCCGAACTTTCTTGAAAAAATACGATGAGAGCGGCGTACTTCCCAAATGGGAACTGGCTTCGAACGAAACCGGTACGATGATCGGTTATCATGCCGTATCGGTAATTGCCGATGCTTTTTTCAAGAATCAACGTAATTTTGACGTAAATAAAGCTTTGGCGGCATGTGTTCGTTCATCAACTTATGATACGACGGGCATTACGTCTATGATGCCGGCTTCTATTGTTGCCCGTATTATGCCTTTGGAGTTAAAGTATAAAAATGAATTAGGTTATGTACCGGCCGATCGTTGTGGAAGATCTGTTTCGCAAGGTATAGAGTTTGCATATAATGACTGGTTGATAGCTCAGATGGCAAAATCTTTGGATCGGAAAGATATAGCTGATATTTATACGAAGAGAGGTGAATATTGGAAAAATTATGTCGATCCTGAGACTCGTTTGATGAGAGGTCGCAATATGAACGGTTCATGGGTAATGCCTTTTGATCCGAGAGCCGCTTTTAAGGGTTCTTGCTATGTAGAGGGGAATGCGTGGCAGTGGAGTTGGTTTATTCCTCAGGATGTTCCGGGATTGATTGAAGAAATGGGAGGGAAAAGTGCTTTTATTGCTAAGCTGGATAGTATGTTTTCAATGCCTTCGGAATTGACCGGAGATGCTGGGGCAGCTCTCGATGTTACCGGAATGATAGGACAATATGCACATGGAAATGAGCCCAGTCATCATATACCGTATCTTTACAACTATGTAGATGAGGCATGGAAAACTCAGGCTTTGGTCGATTCTATTCTTTGTACTTTATATCACGATGATCCGGATGGAATTTCGGGAAATGAAGATTGTGGTCAAATGTCGGCCTGGTATGTCCTTAATTCTATGGGATTTTATTCTTTCTGTCCGGGTATTCCGGTTTATGAGATTGGTCGTCCGTTGTTTGATGAAGTTACGGTGCGATTGTCCGGAGATAAAACATTCGTAGTAAAAGCATTAAATAACAGTAAAGAAAATAAGTACATTCAGTCGGTAAAATGGAATGGTTTACCGTTATCCGAACCTCGTTTTTCTCATCAAATGCTTGTCAGCGGAGGAGTATTGGAGTTTGAAATGGGGAAAGAACCTAACAAGGAATTATTTAAAACGTATTAATTTGATTTACATGAGAGATACAATTGCAATTTTGAGCTTGACGGTAGCGTTATTGAGTGGAGGAGATTCGTTATTTGCAAAGGAGAAAGTCGTGTTTAATCGGGATTTTTCTCCTGCGGAAGGACTTGTGTCACCGCAAGAAAAACCGTATCGGCAAGAAATATGTTTGAACGGGCTGTGGGATTTTCAACCGGTAGCCGTGCCTCGTGATTGGAAGCAAGGGAATGGAGTTGCCCCTATATTGACAGAACCTCGAGAAGGCCGGTGGGAAAAAGTAAAAATAAAAATTCCGTCACCGTGGAATGTAAATGATTGGGGTGGTGGAATGGAGACCGGAGAGGGTTCGAAGAACCCTTATGCTCCGAGTTCTGTTTATTATCCCTCATATCCGTCCTCTTGGATACGAGAAAAAATGGGGTGGTTACGCCGGGAATTTTCGATACCTGCCGATTGGAAAAAGGGTAATCGTTTGATACTTCATTTTGAAGCTGTTGCAGGAGAATGTGTCGTAAAGGTCAATGGTAAAGAAGTTTGTCGGAATTTTGACCAGTATTTGCCGTTTGATGCAGATGTTACCGATTATATTGATTGGAATAAACCGAATGAGTTGTTAGTAGGTGTACGCCATAATACTCTTTTCCAAAAATTTCATCCGGAATATAAAAAAATGAAAACAACTTATGCATTGGGTTCTAATACCGATAAGATCGTGGGTATTTGGCAAGATGTATTTTTGTGGGCTGTACCTGAAGTTCGGGTAACGGAAGCTTTTATAAAGCCTTGGGTAGATCGTGATGAACTGGAGATCGATGTAAATGTCATCAATCAGTCTCGACAACTTAAAACTATTTTATTAGGAGGAGATGCTCGTGAGTGGATCAACAATGCCGGCAAAACGATTTTGGATGCTCCTGAGATTAAATGGGCGTTGGGGAATACGGCTTTAACGATAGATCCCGTATCTGTGACTTTAAAACCGGGAGAAACACAAAAAGTAACTTTGCAAACTAAAGTAAGAAATCAATTGAAGCTTTGGTCACCCGAAACCCCTAATTTATATATGCTTTCTTTGAAAATTTCAGATAAGAAACAAGCGTATGATATTAAAAATATTCGTTTCGGATGGCGTCAGTTCAAACTGTCGGGAACAGATTTTTTGTTGAACGGTAGGAAAATTCAGTGTGTCGGTGATATACAGCACCCCTTCGGTCCTTATATCTGTTCACGTCGTTTTGCTTGGGCATGGTTACAGATGATTAAAGACTTTGGAGGGAATTCGGTGCGTCCTCACGCACAACCGTGGCCTCGTGTGTATTATGATTTGGCGGATGAGATGGGAATTATGGTATTAGATGAAACCGGGTTGTTCGGGAGTTCTATCAATCTTAATTTTGAAGCTCCTGAAGCTTGGGAACATTATGCAGAACATTTGGAGCGTTTGATTCTTCGAGATAGAAATCACCCTTCTGTAATCGGTTGGAGTGTAGGTAATGAGTTGTTCGCAATTGCTCTTTTAAATAAACCGTCTAAAGAGGTAGCGGAAAAATGGGATGATAAAATTGTAGAACTTGCAGATCGTGTGCCGGCATGGGACCCAACGAGGGGTTTTATAACTTGTGACGGAGACAGGGATTTAGATGGGCGTTTGCCTGTATGGAGTAAGCATTTCGGGCACGGGCTGAAATTGGATTTGTTGCCGGAGAAAAAAGATAAACCAATGATTGTCGGAGAATCGGGTGCTACCTATTACGGAAAACCTGACCAATTGTACCAGTTCGCAGGAGACAAACCTTATGTCTCTTATTACGGACGTAATGAAGCTTTGGCAGTAGATGTATATCAGAATGTACAGAAAATGGCAAAGCCGTTTTTGGCTTATTATTCACCGTCCGAAGTTTGTTGGTTCGGACTGGAACATCTGAACCTTGGCTATAATGATTATTCTCGTTTACCGGATGGGCAGGATGGAGTATTTGCCGGAAAAGTTTATGAAGAGGGTAAACCGGGATATCAATTTGAGCGTATTCCGCCTTATGTGACAACTTTTAATCCGGGAATCGATCCGTCATTGCCTCTCTATAAACCTTTGCCTATGTTTCATGCCTTAAAGGCTGCATTAGCGGATAAACCTTGCGAATGGGATCATTATACAGAGTTGAAAATTCCGAAACCCGCAGATCTTCCTCAGCCGGTATATTCCGAAGTATTTTTTATCGGAGATAAAACCGGAGCATTGGCTGATCATTTAAGAAAAACAGGGATAACGTTTTCTACGAATAAAAAATCGCCTGTGGTAATTGTTGATGGTGAAAATATCGGAGATAGTCAATTAAAACAATTTACCGCTGTTATGAAATCTGCTAAAAAATCCGATCGTACAATTCTGATTATGACAGCTACTAAAGGTATTGATCCGAAGATTTTACCGTTATTACCTGCAAATATTGAAACGACAAATAGAACAGCGACGGCATTTAATCCCGGTAAAAAGTCAGAATGGGGTGAATATTTTACTGTACCTGCACTTTATTTTTCAGAAATAGATAGTAAAGAACCTATTCTCAAACAAGGACTCTCGGGAGCTTTTGTCGATGAAGGGACTGTTGTGTTCGATGCTTCGGGGATTGACTGGTCTCTCTTTAACCGAGCTCCGGAGAATAGGAAATGTGCACAAGTAGTATTATATGAAAAGCTACGGAAACCGTCAGGTGTGGCGATGGTTACCTATCCTTTAGGAAAATCGGTAATAGCAGTTTCTTCTATAAACTATCTTGTCGATACAAAAGAGACTGCGGCTTTTTGGGAACGACTCTTTTCTGTGATGAAAATAGATATGGATAAGGCTAATAAGCAGTCAGGAAAAAGTAAAAAAGTTCAGCACGATTTGTTGTTGGATGGACCTGTAGATGGTAAGTAAATAATTATTAGGTTTTCATTATTAGGGGTAAGAGCCTGATTGAATTTTGCACGGGTCAAGTTCGAGAATTTCTGCAATCGGAAAATTTAAATAGGCTCTAAGAATGTCCGGTCATCATTAGATGTTCGGACGTTCTTGTTTTTACCTATTTTTAGGTATTGCAATGGGATTGTATCATTTTGTACTTTTGCAGCAGAATTAAGCACTGTAAAAATATATTGCGAAAAAATAAAAATAGTAATGAATGATTGTCGTTATATATGTCGCTATTTAAGGGAAAGTCGGGCGGACTTTTCTACTATGGTGAAGCGTTTATTGAGTAAGTATCGACCGAAAAATGTCCCTGTCCGTCTGGTTTTTTTCGGAGACGTTACGGATAATGTCCGTTATCGGGAAGAGCTTGATGTTATTCGAAAAGAAGCCGATATCCATTTTGGAGATAAACTTCCTGTAATTAGTTATGTGGCTCAGAAACCATTGGATGGAAGCGGTTTGGTCATGGAAGCTCATGAATTGAAAATATTTCAAGGGGAGACGGTTGAATATAAATCGTTGTGGACAAATTTTTACGTTACAGTAACATCTCCTCATGTGAAACATCTCTTTTTAGGGGGAGTAATGAGTGATAATTTAGACGAAAGTTTTTCCGTTCAATCTTACAATGTATTTGATGTTGTCGAAAAGATATTGCAGATAGAGAACATGCCTGTACATTCTATCGTCCGACAATGGAATTATATTGAACAGATTACGGCATTTGACGGAGAACATCAACATTATCAGGATTTTAATGATGCACGAAGTTTTTTTTATAATTATTCACAATGGCCTGAAGGTTATCCTGCGGCAACAGGAATAGGAACGGCATGTGGAGGAGTTGTTGTCGATATCAATGCGGTTTATGCGGATGATGCTTCTATAAATATCGATGCAATAGATAATGGTTGGCAAATTGCGGCGCATGCTTATTCGCAGGGCGTTTTATTGGGAGAGAAAGATCCTCGTTTTCAAAATAAGACTACTCCTAAATTTGAACGTGCTAAACGAGTAAAGCAAGAAGAATATGAAATAGTTTATGTATCGGGAACTGCTGCTATACGAGGAGAGGAAAGTCTTTTAGGTGTCGGTATAGAAAAACAGGCTCAGACTACGGTGGAAAATATCGATTATCTTATTTCAAGAGAAAATATGCAGAAGCAGGGTGTTCCGCTTTTCGGATCTTCTTATAAATTAAAAAATTGCCGGGTATATCTGAAAGATGTTTCTTTTATGGAGAAAGCCCGTATGGTTATTGAAAGACTGTATCCCGATGTTGAGTCTATTTTTCTTTTGGCTGATGTGTGCCGGGATGAATTATTAATAGAGATAGAAGGAATCGCTTCTGTATGATTTTAAGTCGTAAAATTGTCGCATAGTAATAAGAACTCGTCTAAATTTTCATGGGCAGGTTTGGGAATTTCTTTCGAGGATCTTTTATTGTTTTTGCAAGGATAATAAACCGGTTATCTGAGGAGTGAAAACGTAAAAACAGATCGGAAGAAAATGTAAAAATGACCTGATAATATTTTCTTTAGTCGGAAAATTTAGACAGGTTCTAAAGCCTTCAAATTATTTTTAATCCCTTTTTATATTGAAAAACAATTTTTATATTTGATCGGTAATTGAAATTCTTCGTAAGGGTGAGATTTTGAATAAATATTTTATTCTCATCGTTAGATGATGTCTCGTATAGTAAATAGTTTGGGAAAGATCGGAAATAAATATAATTTTCAAATTTTTCTTTTCGAAGATAATATCCTGAATTTTTAGTTGGAGAGTAGGTCGTAAAAGAAAACAGTGTAGCTTTTTTTTAAGTTGATAGATGAGATTTTATTATTGATCGAATAAGAGTATTTTTTAATATAAAATCAGTAAAATGAGGGGAATCAGTAAAATTTCTTTGGGAATGTTATTCGTATTATTGTATCCTGTCCGGATGGTGGATGCTATATCTTTTTCCGGTTCTCACCAGCCTGAAATGAAAGCTGTGTATAATAAGCCGGCTAAAGTGTGGGAGAGTGAAGCACTTCCTATCGGCAATGGGTACATGGGGGCTATGATTTTCGGAGATGTTTATCGGGATATAATTCAAGTTAATGAACATTCGTTGTGGTCAGGCGGTCCGGGAGAGAATTCGGATTATAATGGAGGTCATCTGGGAACACCTGCAGAAAATAGAGCTAATTTGCAGAAAGTCAGGAAAGCTTTACAGCAAAAAATGAATAAGTTCTCTAAAAGTGACGCGGCTTATTTTGATTCTGACGGAAAGTTGGTTACCAAAAATTACGGCGACGAGAATAGTGACGGAATGAAGTCTCTTATCGAGAGTCTTCGCGGAACTAAAAATAATTTCGGTTCGTATCAGACCTTAGGCAATATCGAAATAGCTTATAATTCATTGGTTATTCCGGATGTCGTGAGATTCGAAAGCGATTGTGATAATATCAATAATTACGATCAGCGGATCGATAAATTGTTTGATGCGAATAATAATACGAAGTGGTATGCCGATAAAGGATTTCAAGGAAAATTCCCTTGTTATATCGCTTGGGAATACGGAACGAAACTACGGGTAAAATCTTATAGCCTTACATCGGGGAACGATGTCCCGGATAGAGATCCCGTATCATGGAACTTTTATGGCTCAAATGATGGTAAGAGATATAAATTACTCGATAAGCAGTCGAACGTAACATTTGAAAAGCGAAAAGAAGTTTTAAAATTTCCCTTGAAAAAAGAAGCGAATTATAAATTTTTTAAGCTGGAAATTACGAAGGTTGCAGCCGGCAATACGACTACACCTCCGCAACTGTCGGACATAGAGCTTGAATATGAACAGTTATATGAGCCTTTAGATCCGTATAGCGATTATGTGCGGATGCTTGATATAGATAACGCGGTGCATTCGGTGATTTATAAGGAAAATGGAACGACGTTTACTCGTGAATCTTTTATGAGTTATCCGGATAATGTAATGGTGATGCGATTGAAGGCGGATAAGAGAGGATGTATTTCCCGAACATTTGCAATTACATCCCCTCAACCGAGAAAACGAATATTTGCGTCTGGTAATACATTGACAATGACGGGACGGCCGGCATTGCATAAAGAGAACGGATTGAAATTTGCACAGCAAGTAAAGGTATTGAATAAAGGAGGACATCTGGAAGTTATCGATAATAAAAAGATTCGTGTAAAAGATGCCGATGAAGTAATTTTGCTTATGTCTGCTGCGACGAACTATCAGCAATCTATGGATGAAAATTTCAATTATTTTTCGAGTGATGATCCTTTGACGACAGTAAAACGAACGTTGGCGGCAGCAGAGTCGAAAACATATGAAGATTTGCTCTTTTCGCATAAAAAAGATTATAAGGCATTGTATGGCAGAATGAGCTTGAATTTGGGAAATATAACCGGAATACCGACTAAGACTACCGATATATTGTTGAGAGATTTTTATAGAGGCAATACCATTGAAGAAAATCTATATGCCGAAATGCTGTATTATCAGTTCGGGCGTTATTTATTGATCGCTTCTTCTCGGGAGAACTCTTTGCCGGCGAATTTACAAGGTGTATGGGGCGAAAGATTGTCTAATCCGTGGAATGCCGATTATCATACCAATATTAACGTACAGATGAATTATTGGCCGGCACAGCAAACCAATTTAAGCCCTTGTCATATACCGCTGATTTCTTATATTAACAGTTTAGTTCCCAGAGGCGAGATAACAGCTCGGCATTATTATTGCAAACCTGATGGCGGTGATGTGCGTGGTTGGGTAACGCATCATGAGAATAATATATGGGGAAATACAGCTCCGGGAACGAGTTATGGGGCATTTCATTTTCCTGCCGGAGCAGCATGGATGTGTCAGGATATATGGGAATATTATCAATTCAATTGTGACAAGAAATTTTTAGAACAAAACTATAATACGCTTTTAGGTGCAGCCTTGTTTTGGGTGGATAACTTGTGGACGGATGAACGGGATGGAACGTTGGTCGCTAATCCGTCGCATTCTCCCGAGCATGGAGAATATTCATTGGGTTGTTCTACGGTTCAGGCGATGATTGCCGAAATATTCGATATTGTGATTAAAGCGAGTGAAGATCTGGGAAAAGACACGAAAGAGGTTGCCGAGATAAAGGCGGCGAAAAGTAAATTGGCAGGTCCTCAAATAGGATTAGGTGGACAGTTTATGGAATGGAAAGACGAAGTAACGAGAGATATAACCGGAGATGGGCAGCACCGACATGTCAATCATTTGTTTTGGTTACATCCGGGATCGCAGATTGTTGCCGGAAGAAGTACACAGGAAGATAAATATGTGGAGGCAATGAAAAAAACTCTGGAGACCCGAGGTGATGGCGGTACAGGTTGGAGTAAAGCATGGAAGATTAATTTTTGGGCTCGTTTGAGAGACGGAAACCGCGCTCATAAATTATTGAAAGAGGCGTTGACCCTTACATATACAGGTAATCCGGCTAATATCGGGGGAGTTTATCAGAATTTGTTCGATACGCATCCGCCTTTCCAGATAGATGGAAATTTTGGAGCAACTTCGGGTATTGCGGAGATGTTGCTCCAAAGTCAGGGAGGTTATATAGAATTGCTTCCAGCCATACCGGACGATTGGGCGAATGGAACATTCGAGGGGTTAAAAGCGAGAGGAAATTTCGAGATCGATGCAGAATGGAAAAACGGAGTTCTCGTTACAGCTGAGCTGACTTCTAATTCTGGTAAAGAATGCATTATAAAATATCCTAATGCAAAAGATTTGATAGTTAAGTTGAAAAACGGTGGTGCAATAGCGAAAGAAGTGATCGATAACGATAAAATATCATTTGTTACGACAGCTGGTACGGTATATGAAATTTGCCGATAAAAAATAAGAGCCGGTTTTCTGCGTTCCGATCATATTTTTTGTTGGAAAATTTAGATAGCCTCTTAAAACTGTGAAAAATAGTGAGGGCCTTTCATTGGGCGAGTTCTTCACTCTTTTTCAAATTTAATAATATGATGGTATGAATAAATATTTTGTCTATATTCTTATATTTCTTTGGGGGATTACAGAAATACATGCCCGTCGAATTGTCTGTGTAGGAGCGAGCATTACTTATGGTGCTACGATACCGGAAAGAGAAAAATATGCTTATCCGGCCCAATTAGGTACGTTGCTTGGTGTGAGAGATGAAGTGTTCAATTACGGGGTAAGCGGTTGTACAATGCTGAAAAAGGGAAATCTGCCTTATTGGAATACAAAGGAGTATCGACAGGCATTAGCTTGTAGTCCGGATATTGTGTTTATCGATTTGGGAGGAAATGACAGCAAACTGATTAACCGGAAATATCTGGATGAGTTCGAGGCCGATTGTAGAGCTATGATACGTTCTTTTAGGAATCTGCCTTCGAATCCACGAGTTATATTGTTGACGCCTATTGTTTCGTTCGTGACCGATACAACCGGGATATGGGATACAGTTATTGCAAGGGATATTATCCCCATGACTGAAAAAGCAGCGAGTAAAGAAGGAGTAGAAGTTATCGATATGCATCCTTTACTGGAAGACCGTCCCGATTTATTGAAAGACAAAATACATCCCAATGCTGAGGGTGCGAAAATGATGGCGAATAAAATGTATGATTTATTAATGCAGGAGAGAGAAAAATAATTTGTATTCTCTATATTGGAAGAAAGTAATCACATGAAAAAAAGTGTCCGTTGTTTATCCTTTTTTACCTCTTATAAATTGATGCTGATACTATTGGCGTTATATGCCGTATTATTGGCTGCTGCGACATTTATCGAAAGCCGTTATGGATCTCCGGCGGCTCGTGCGGTTGTGTATAACAATGTTCTGTTCTATCTGTTGCAGCTACTTTTAATCATAAATTTTATCGGTATTTCATTGAAAGTACATTTATGGAGGCATCGAAAATATGGGGTTATTATATTTCATTGGGCTTTTGCTGTCGTGTTAGCCGGAGCGTTGATCACCCGCGTTTGGGGATATGAGGGGATTATACATATTCGGGAGGGAGAACAAACGTCTCAAATGTTAACTCATCAGAGTTACATTTCCGGTGTGGCTGAGAGTAAAGGGCATTCTGTAAATTTTGAATTTCCGATAGAGATAAACTCGCTGTTTACGCAGCCTTTTTCCGAAACGATCTGTTTGGGAAATGAGAAGATCGATATTAGTCTCGATAAAGTAAAATATTCGTCATTGCAAAATGGCGATCATTTATTGGAAATGTCTTTGAGAGTCGGGAATGATGAGCGTACGGTCTTTTTGTCGGGGAAAGATTATCAGGTCGGCGAGCCGGAGAATGTAAAAGTCGGAGATGTCGACATATCCATTGCCTATGGCTCTGTTTTCAAGACGTTACCGTTTACGGTTCATCTTCAGGATTTTAGACTGATCCGTTATCCGGGTTCACATAGTCCTTCTTCTTTTGAGAGTGATTTGATTCTTATTTCAGGAGGTACGGTTCGGGAAGAAAAGATATACATGAATAGAGTTGTATATGAACAGAACTATCGTTTGTATCAATCATCTTATGATACCGATGAACAGGGAACTGTTCTTTCGGTAAATAATGATACGTTCGGTACATCTGTAACTTATATCGGGTATGCCATGTTGTTATTGGGTATGATTTTTATTTTTGCACATAAGGATTCCCGTTTCAGAATTCTGAACAGGAAATTGACTGTTCTTACCGGAAATAGAAAAATAATTGCTTTGTTCTTTTTATCGGTTTCTTCTGTTTCTATATCTGCACAGGAGATTACGATAAGAGATTTGCAGAAGAGTGTATCTCCCGTGTCTCTTGCCGATCGGTGGGGGCAGTTGCAGATACAGAACCCATCGGGACGTATAGAACCCGTCGATACTTATACCGCTTCATTATTGAGAAAAATATACCGTAAAAACTCATTTCACGGATTAACCTCCGAGCAGGTCGTATTAGGTTTTATTTTCGATGCTGTTTATTGGAATAGCGTGCCCGTTATTCGTCAGACGAATTTGGAATTGCATAAATTGCTCGGGACGACGGGAAAAGAGATTGCTTTTAATGATTTATTTGAAAATGACGGTGCGTATAAGCTCGCAAAATTTGTAGAGGATATATATATGAAGCCGGTATCGTCTCGCTCTCGGCTTGAAAAGGATATTTTGAAATTGGATGAAAAAGTAAATATATTGTATGGCTTGCAACAAGGGAAGATGTTTGCCTTGTTTCCGTGCCCGAGTGATAAAAACGGTAAATGGGTTTCTGCAGGGGATGATCTTTCTGCTTTTTCAGGAAAAGATTCTTTGTTTGTCTCTAAAATTATGTTGTGGTATAGCGACGAATCGATTCGCTCTTATACGACTGGTAATTGGGACACTCCGTCCGATATTATTGGAATGATAGATGTCTATCAGAAAGCTCGGAGTCAGGTGCAGGTAATGACACAAAAGCAACTGAAAGCCGAATTGTTCTATAATAAAGCGAATCTGTTCTTTGTTTCGGCTATGGGTTGTCTGTTATCCGGAATTTTGTTATTGACAGCTATATTATGGTTTCAGGCGAAACCTTCCCGGTGGTGTCAATGGACTGTCCGTTTTTTTATCGGTACGGTTATTTTATTTTTCTTTTTGCAGACATGTGGAATCGGATTGCGTTGGTATATTTCGGGACAAGCTCCTTGGTCTAATGCTTATGAGTCTATGATTTATATCGGTTGGGCTACACTCTTGGCCGGTTTGCTGTTTGCTCGTCGTTCGGGTTTGGTTTTGGCACTTGCCGCTTTTTTTGCGGGGGTTATCCTTTTTGTTGCCGATCTGAATTGGATGGATCCGGAAATTACACCATTAGTTCCTGTCTTAAAATCCTATTGGCTGATGATCCATGTGGCTGTAATTACGGCAAGTTACGGTTTTTTCGGTATGAGTTTTTTGATCGGGGTGTTGACGATGTTTTTTATTGTGCGGAATAATAAGCAGGCAGAAATAAGAAAACTGCGCATTATTAACGAAATGTCATTACATATCGGTGTTTGTTTGCTTGTTGCAGGTACGTTTTTAGGTGCGATTTGGGCAAACGAATCGTGGGGGCGCTATTGGGGATGGGATCCTAAAGAGACATGGGCTTTAATAACACTTGTCGTGTATGCGATGATTATCCATGCCCGTTTTGTGCCGAAGTTGCGTAGCGATTATGCATTCAGCGTGATGTCTGTCTATGGTTTGTTGTCGGTGTTGATGACCTATTTCGGAGTCAATTATTATCTTACAGGATTGCATTCATACGGAAGTGGCGACGTACCGCCGGCTGTGGATATTATCGGATTGGTTTATTGGGGAATAACAATTTTAGCCGTTATTGCTGCGAGAAAGAGAATACCGGACTCTTTATCAGACTGATTCTTTCTCTTTCTGTAATTTTTCTGCATCCATCTGGGCTTTCGATTTACTTTGGGTCACGACATATACGCCGACGAATACCAATGTGATAGCAATAGCTTTAACAACAGTAAATGTATCCATACCTACTATTACGGCAATTAGTGAAGCTACGATAGGTTGTACGTAATTGTACATGCTGATGACCGTCGGTCGTAGAGTCTTTTGTGCGATAGGAATAAACATGTACGAAAGAAATGTTGCGGCCAAGACGACAAATGCGATTTCAGAATAAAGAGAAACAGGTAGCTCTTCGTATCGTATTGTCGCGATATCATGGTAAGAGAACGGTATATAACACATACTGGCATACATAAACATCCATTTCATCAAGGTTATCGGTGTGTAACGACTGATAAGATCTTTGAAAAGGACTAAATAGGTAGCGACAGATGCTTGTGCAAACAGACAGAGCAGATCTCCCGCTATTTTGTTTTCTCCCGAAGATACGTTCGTACTTTGTCCGCTCATTATTAGCATAAGAGCTCCGACAGCACCCAGAAATATACCGGATACTTTTTTATTGGTAATCGGTTCTTTCAAATAGAAAGCCGCAATGATCATGGTAATGATCGGAGCTGTTGTCGACACGATAGAGGCATCGATGGGAGAGGTCATGGAAAGTCCGAAAATGAATACTCCCTGATTAAATACGATTCCGCATAAGGCAGCAAAAAATAACATGGCCAGATCTTTAGGCGGGACATTTTCTCTTTTCGTAAAAAGGGAGACCAACCAAAATGCTGCAGCAGCTCCTACCATACGGAATGTCGTGAGTGCGAAAGGAGAGATGTCTCCACTGTTCAAAACTGTTTTGGAAATAGGAGAATTGAGTCCCCAGATAATATTAGCCGTGAGTATTGCTATATGTCCTTGGTATTTGCTTACTGACATATCCGTATTTTTTTGATCGTGCAAAAGTAGATTTTGTCTTTGATAAATAGACGATTTTTATTATCCCTTAACATTATTGAATGAATTGAAACATTGAGTCGAACTTATATATTATCGAAGGATTTATATAGGTTCTAAAAATATAATGGCCTCAAGATTGTTCCGGAGGCCATTATATTTTTAGATTTTATTCTTCTACGGGTTCAAAATCTTCTTTTCCGACACCGCAAACCGGGCATACCCAATCATCGGGTAATTCTTCAAAAGGAATTCCGGGTTCTATTCCGCCATCCGGGTCTCCTAATTCCGGATCATAGATCCAATCGCATACGACACATCTGTACTTCATACTTTTTGATTTTTGTTATGGTTAGTATAATAAACAAGTAAAGCTTTGAAAAGTTGTCAAGATTTTCCGGTTATAGATCGTTGGTTGATCATTGCCTGAAAATTACTTTTGTATGAGTCGGAAATCGGAATATATTGTTTCCCGAAAACGATCCGATTTCGCTCGATAACCTTGATTTTGTCTGCTTGTACGATAAAAGATCGATGTACACGAATGAAGCGATCCGAAGGGAGAACATCTTCCAGTGATTTTAAACTCATTAAAGAGAGAATAGGGTGAGGTTCGTTCTCGACATAGATTTTTACATAGTCCTTGAGACCCTCCACGTATAAAATTTTATCTAATTCTATTTGTACCAGCTTATAGTCTGTTTTAATGAATATCGATTTTAATTCTTCTTTTTTCCGAGCGGTGTTATCCGTAAGTTCATACCATTGACAAGCTTTTTCACAAGCATTCAGAAAATCAGGGTAAGCAATAGGTTTTAAAAGATAATCCAGAGCATTTACCCGGTAACTGTCTACGGCATATTGTTCGAAAGCTGTGGTAAAAATAATCCGGCATCTGTCTCCGATGATTTTTGAAAATTCGAGACCGTTCAATTCCGGCATTTGTATATCCAAAAAAAGCAAGTCGACCGATTTTTCCGATAAATCAGCCAACGCGGTAACGGCATTGGTACAAGATCCTTGTAGGTGTAAAAACGAAGTTTTATTGACATACGATTCTAATAGTCGTATAGCCAAAGGTTCGTCATCGATTATGTAGCAGTTCAGTATCATTCTTCTTCGGTATGGGTGAATAATATCAATGCAGAAATGTATTTGCCATCTGTCTGTTCAATGTTCAGAAGATAACGTCCCGGATAGAGCAGTTCCAATCTTTTACGTAAATTATCGAGACCTATCCCCGAACCGCTCTTATCCGTTTCGTTTTTGGGAAAATAACTGTTCTCGATTGTGCAAACGATACGCTGATCGCTGTATTCGCTTATATCGATGTGTATGAAAGATGGCTGAGAGTTGCTGACCCCATGTTTGAAAGCATTCTCGATCAGGGAGATAAACAAAAGAGGTGCGATTAACGTTCCCGAACTTGTCGATTGGGGCAGAGAAATTTTTATTTCAGTATTGTCGGTCAGTCTCAAACGCATCAATTCTACGTAATTGCGCACAAATTCCATCTCTTTTTGGAGCGGTACGAATTCGGGGCTGTTGTCATATAATACGTATCGAAGTAATTTACTCAAATCCATAATCGCTTGTTGAGCTTTTTCCGGAGATAAAGCGATCAGAGAATAAATATTATTCAGTGTATTAAACAAAAAATGAGGATTGAGCTGATTCCTTAAATTTCTTAATTCTGCCTCAGTACGGCTTTTTTCGAGTTCTCTGATTTCATTTTCGGATTGTATCCAGCGGTTGGTCATTTTTATGGCGACACTCATTCCGGTTGCTAAAATTAGCGGTACTATGTCTCGGGTGAGGAAAAATATCATACCGTCAAACTTTCTTACTTGAAAGTGTTTGGGCGGATTCGGCGGCGGCATTGCTCCCGGTATATGCAGTTCGTGCCAGAGGTGCAGGCATAATGTTACGAATGCAATGAGTACGATATTTGAAAGCAGGTATTCCCGTGTTTGTTTTCTGAATAAAAATTTATCGATCAGATAGCAATAGTTGAAATAAAAAATAATCATCAATGATACCGGAGCAGAGATAAATCGCAGATAACGTTCTATGTAATCGGCGGTCGAGTTCCTTTCGAAAAAAAACAAAGGAATTCCGAATACGATACCCCATCCGAGAATATGTATAATCAATTGCAAAGATTTTTTTTTAGGTGTGTCCGGCATCATTTTATGATTACATTACAAATATAGTTATTTATTTGATTTTATTCATACCGTATGGCTTCTATCGGGTCGAGGTTAGATGCTTTTTGTGCCGGATACCATCCGAAAAATACTCCGGTTATAGTACACACGGCAAAAGAGAGCAGTACGCTCCAACCCTGTATGTATATAGGCCAGTGTGCAATATTTTTTACAGCGAAAGATGCTCCGATCCCGATTAATATTCCGATAATACCTCCTGTAATGCTGATTAGGATAGCTTCGATCAGAAACTGACTTAGAATATCGATACCTCTTGCTCCGACACTCATACGCAAACCTATTTCACGTGTACGTTCGGTAACCGATACATACATGATGTTCATGATTCCTATACCGCCCACAACTAATGATATTCCGGCGATACAAGCAAGAAGTGTCGTCATCAAATCGGTAGTAGTATTCAGCATTGTACTCAATTCCTGTTGAGACCGGATGGTAAAGTCATCGTCATCGGATTCTTTCAGTTTATGATTTTTTCTTAAAATCGCAGTAATTTCGTCTGTTGCATTATCGGTCATGTCTTCTGTGAGGGCAGAAGCGAAGATTCCTTGCAAATAGGTAACTGCGAGTAATCGTTTCATGACAGTGGTATAAGGAGCGAGTACAACATCGTCTTGATCCATTCCCATACTATTATATCCTTTGGATTTCAAAACACCGACTACTCTGAACGGGATTTTGTTAAAACGGATCACTTTCCCGATCGGATCGCTTCCGTCGGGGAAAAGGTTATCGACTATTGTTTTACCGATCACGCAGACTTTGGCAGAGCTTTGTATGTCAGCATCTGTGAACATCGTTCCGTTTTCTATGGAGAGTTGTCGTATTTCAAGATATTCGGGACTGACTCCTGTTACGGATGAGGGATAGTTGTTTGCTCCGTTTATCAATTGACCGGAAGATGATACGTTCGGACTGACAGCCGACAAAAAATTTGTCTCATCTTGTAAAGATTTGAAATCATCCAATTTCAGAGTTTGCATGGCTGACGGATCTTGACGGACACCACCCCGCATTTCTGCACCGGGATGTATCATGATCATGTTAGATCCCATTTCTGCAATCTGAGTTTGAATACTTTTTTTTGACCCTTGCCCTATGGCAAGCATCGTGATAACCGATGCAACTCCAATAATGATTCCCAGCATGGTAAGAAAAGCTCGCAGTTTGTTGTTTGCGAGCGCACGCAAGGCTATTTTTAATAAATTGGTTCCGTTCATTGTCTTTACGTTTTATTCGTCATCTTCGGGTTTAGGCATAGCCGCTAATGCTTCTGCTGCCGACATGATATTTGTATTTATAGAGTCTTCTATGACTTTACCGTCTCGTAACCGAATATTTCGGCTACTGTATTGTATTAAATCTGGATTGTGAGTAACGAAAATAATCGTACGTCCTTCGGCATGCAATTGCTGGAATAGTACGAGGATCTCGAAAGATGTTCTCGAGTCGAGATTTCCGGTTGCTTCATCAGCAAGAATTACGGCCGGATTATTTACCAATGCACGTGCGATAGCCACACGCTGCATTTGGCCTCCGGACATCTGGTTCGATTTGTGTTCCAGACGGTTTCCCAATCCTACGTCTTGTAAAGCTTTTATCGCTCTTTTTTTTCTTTCTGCACTACTGATGTCGGGATTATACATCAGCGGGAGCTCTACATTCTCTACGGCTGTTGTCTTAGGTAAAAGATTGTAGTTTTGGAATACGAAACCGATTTTTCTGTTTCTTAATACTGCACGTGCCGATTTGCTCATCGTACGCACGGATATGCCGTCCAGAAAATATTCACCGCTTGTCGGGGTATCGAGACAACCTAATGTATTGAGCAGTGTTGATTTACCAGATCCGGATGTCCCCATAATCGTCACGAATTCACCTTCATAAATCGTAAACGATATGCCCCGAAGAGCGTGGACGATTTCATCTCCGACTTGGAAATTTCTTCTTATATTTTGTAATTCGATTACTTTTTTCATAATAAATAGTTATCCGTTCCTTTTATTGTCGGTGAATTATTTTTTATCTTTTTTATTTCTTCCCGGAGGGCCTGGCATGAACGGATTTTGTTCTTTAGATTCTCCTGTGGAAATTTCAGGATTGGCTTGCTGTCCTATTGTTGCTTCCGTGACGATTTTCATTCCTTCCGTAACACCATCGAGAATTTCTGTGTATATATCATTCGTGATGCCGACCTTTACGGGATGAGCGGTAAAGGTGTTTCCTTCGAGTGTCCATACTTTATGTTCTGATTGACAATCGATAATTTTATTGTCAGGATTGATCAACGGAGCTTCCGGAGTAAATCGAAGAGCTTTTGCCGGGACACTGAGTACATCTTTTTTGTCGAGGATATAAATCGTTACATTTGCTGTCAATCTCGGTTTCAGTTTATATTCCGGATTTTGGGCAGAAATAACTACTTCATAGGTAACGACGGTCGATGTAGAAGAACTACTGCTACTACTTGAACTACTCTCGTCACCCAAACGTATTTGAGTAACTTTCCCTTCGAACGTATCGTTAGGATATGCATCTACAGTGAAACTTACCCGTTGACCTTCTTCAACACCGCCTATATCTGCTTCATCGACATCTGCAACTACTTGCATTTGAGTCAAATCTGCAGCGATTGTGAAAAGGGTAGGTGTTTCGAATCCGGCGGCTACGGTTTGACCTTCTTCAACATCACGACTTATCACGACACCATCGATAGGTGATGTGATAGTTGCATAGGCAAGATTCCGTTTTGCTTTTGCCAGCTCTGCTTTTTGGCTTTGATAAGTACTTTTTGCTTTTTCATAATTATAGACAGCCTCTTCATATTCGGTATCACTGATCAGATTTTTGTCATACAAAGTTTTGCTGCGGGCATACTTCTTCTGTTGATATTCATATTCAGCTTTACTTCCGTCATAAGCCGCTTGTTTAGAATCGAGTTCGCTTTGCAAAGTAACTTTGTCCATTTCGGCGATTAGTTGTCCTTTGGTTACTATTGAGTTATAGTCTGCATATAACTTATCGATGATTCCGGATACTTGAGTACCGACTTCTACCTTGGTAACAGGTTCTATACTTCCCGTTGCTGTTACCGAGTTCGATATGTCTCGTTTTGTTATAATTGCCGTGTCGAATGCTATTTCATTCTTTTTGGATGGGTTACTTAACATCCATATAACTATTCCTATGATTGCTATGATTATGACAATAAGGACGGTTTTCTTTTTTGTTATTTTCATTGTATATGTCTATTTAATTTTTTATTCGTTTTTATTTAAAGAGTTATTTCTTTGCCTTGATAGAATCTTAATAACTGAGCATTTAGAATAGCCATATATTTGGCTTGTAACATTTCTTGCTGTGCTGAAAGAAAATTATTTTTTTCAGTGAGTAATTCTACCGTATTCTTCATTCCTAAATTGAATTGTTCTTGTGCCAGATTATAACTGGTTTTTGATGCTTTTACTTGTTCTATGGCGGCTGCATATTGGGCTTGAGATGAAGTTGCGTCCAAATAAATATCTTCTATTATTTTTTGAAGTTCTTTTTGGGCATTGAGATATTCCAACTCAGCTTCAGAAATTTGCAGTTTAGCTTTTTCTACCGCCGATTTATTTTCTCTGTTACTGAAGATCGGTACGCTGAGAGTGAGCCCGATGCTTTCGTTCAGTTTATTTTTCATTTGTTGTCCGAAATTTGAGTCATTGCCTGAAATGTGACCTGTACCGACACTTGCTGACAAATCTAAAGTGGGATAGTATCCGGCTTTGGCATTTTTATGTTCCAGTTTGGCTATGTCGATTCCGAGTTTTCCGCTTTGTATGCTGGGAATAAAATTTAAAGCTGATTGGTAGACTTCCTCTTTTCCGGGTAATGGTGTCAAGACATCATGTGCTTCGAGAGTCGGAGTAGAAATACTCAGAGTTTCTGTCATATCCATTTCCAAAAGTTGTTTTAACGTCTGTATGTTACTTTCCAGAGTCGTTTGTGAAAGTACGAGTTGGTATTTATCCGAGCTGTATTGTGATTCTAATTGGGCATAGTCGCTTTGAGAAATAGAACCGGCTTCCAACAGAGCTTTTCCTCGTTCACATTGTAGTTTTGAAAGAGCTACGGTTTCTTCGTTGATTTTTACAGATTCTTGTGCGTATAATATTTGTAAAAAACTTTCGGTAATAGAAGTCTCGATATTGTCGATTTCTTCTTCTACCGAGTATTGTTGTACTTGTTCTTGTAGTTTGGAAGATTTGATGTTGTTTCGCAATTTTCCCCCGTTATATAAAGTCATCGATGATCGAAGAGAATAGTTTCCGGTGTATGAGTTTTTACTGCTGCCCTTACTGCCGGTAACTACGTAATTGTCTAAACTGTTACCTTCGGGAAAGGGGGTATTTATATACTGTTGAGTTGACCCGAATGAGAGAGACGGGAACAATTTGGCTCGGGCAGATTTACTATCTACCTGGCTGCTTTCCAATGCAATTTTACTTTTTTTGAGTTGAATGTTTTGTGTCAGTGCATAGTCTATGCAGTTTTTTAAAGTCCACTCTTGAGGTTTTTCTTGAGCAGATAATAACCGTAGTCCTCCTGTACAGAAACAAAACACGAAAATTCCGATACGATAATAATTCATAAGTCTTTCTTTTTGTGTTTATACAAAGTTAAATATGGCTGTTTTCTCAGCCAATCGAAATATAAAAAGAGTAGCTTTTCACCGACAGATCTTCTTTTTTTACAGATAAAACAAAAAATTGAAGTAAATAGGTTTAACTTTATCGATAAATAGGCATCCAATAGATAGAATTAATTAAAAATTTAGACTTTGTTTTATGGTTGGAGATACGGAGCAGGATATAATAATGAAGTTGCGTGACCCGAAAATGCGTAATACAGGGTTTGAACAACTGGTTGTGATGTATCGTGAGTCTCTGTATTGGCATATACGACGTTTGGTCGTATCGAATGAGGATGCGGAAGATATTTTGCAGGAATCGTTGATAAAGGCTTATCGGTCTTTGGATGAATTTAGAGGAGAAAGCCGTTTATTTACTTGGCTTTATCGGATTGCGACAAATGAAAGTTTGCAATTTTTACGGCGTAAAAAGTTATCCTTTACACCATATGAAGAGGTTAGTGACATGTTGATACAAACGCTTTATACCGAAAATAATGCAGATGCGGATGAATTGTTATTGAGATTTCAAGAGGCGATTTTGCGTTTGCCTGAAAAGCAGCGGATTGTATTTAATTTGAGATATTATGATGAATTGAGCTATGAGGAGATAAGTCGTATTACAGGGCAATCGGTGGCAACATTGAAAACCGGTTACCATTATGCTGTGGAAAAGGTAAAAAAATATATGGTAAATAATCAGATATGAAAGATAAAGATTTTTATTTTGATCAGGTCGGCAAGCGTTTACCTTATCGGGTAGATGAGGAGGTTTTGCAGAGAGTTACCCGTAATGTGCTTGAGACTTGTAAACAAGAAAAATTTTCTCGAAAGTCAGGTTTTCGTAGGAACTATTTCTTTTACATGTTGGGGAGTGTTGCTGCAATTTTGTTATTGGTGGTTTACATAGGAGCCGGACATAAGAAAGAAGTTTCGGATCAATTGAGGATAGCAGAGATTTCGGCCGACGATTCGTTGAAAGAATTTTATCCCGTTTCAGATCAATATGTCGGGAATGTTTTTAATGAAGTTTTTCAAAGAGACTCAAGTTTGGAATTTATGCTATGGGAAGAAACTTTAGCGGAAAATTTTAAATATTCACAAACAGAAAAGGATTTGCCGATGGATGAGTTGATCGATAAGCTAAGTGATGAAGATCTGATGTTTCTTACGGAAATTACAGGTGGAACGGTTGTAGATCAGTGGTATAATTAATTTATTAGTTTAAGATTAAATATGGTAGTTATGAATAGAGTATTGATGTTGATGTTTTTGTGTGTGCCTATCGTGTTATGGGCGCAGAGACCTCCTATTCAGGAAAAGCAAAAAGAGTTACAAGAGCGAATGGTTGAAGTTTCTTTATCGGAAATACAAGAGCGTCTGAATCTTACGGAAATGCAGATATCACAGCTTCGTCCCGTATATAAACAGTATCAAAAAAGGGTTGCCCGTTTGAACATGCTGAATCATAAATTGTTTAATCGGATGAACGCTGATACATTGTCTGACGAGAAGGCTCAGACAGTTCTTAGGGAATATCTTGACAGAGAACATAAATTGTATGTTTTGAATAAACAATATATGGATAACTTGTTAGAAATATTGTCTCCTCAGCAAGTTATAAAATTGTATCAATCCGATTCGGATATTAAAAGGAAAATAAGAATGGAATATTTACGTCGGACAGGAAAACCGAAAAGGTAAATATATTAATTAAATTCCAGAGAAGAAAAGTGGTGTGACGAAATGAAGCCCGGAATTTCCGGACTTCATTTTTATGTTTAGCAAAATAATAAAATCAATAGTTGGGCGGTAAGCACCCGCAAAAACATCGTTAGAGGATATACCGTTGAATAAGCGACTGCCGGAGCATCTGTCGAGGTAGTCTTATTTGCATAAGCCAATGCAGGCGGATCGGTATTGCTTCCTGCGATTAGTCCGATAAGGGTAAAGTAGTTGATTTTGTAATACCCGCGAGCGATAGAACCTATAATCAAAAGCGGTATGATTGTTATTAAGAATCCCCACAATACCCAAAGTAATCCGTCTCCACTGAATACGGTTTCTGCAAATGTTCCTCCTGCCGTAATTCCGACACTTGCCAAGAATAGGCATATTCCTATTTCTCGAAGCATTAAACTGGCACTGGTAGAAGTATAAGTCACCAATTTCATTTTATATCCGAAACGCCCTATTAATATAGCAACTACTAAAGGTCCTCCCGCCAACCCTAATTTCATGGATGACGACATTCCCGGAATCGCTAATGGGATACTTCCTAAAATGATACCTAAAAATATTCCGACAAAAAGAGTAATCATATTCGGTTCGTTAAGACGTTTCATCGAGTTTCCGAGTCTTTCTGCCAGGCGGTTTATATCTTCCAGCTTTCCTACAACGGTCAGACGGTCTCCGATTTGCAAAGTCAGGTTTGGGTTAGCAAGCAGATCGACACCGGCACGGTTGACACGGGTGGCATTTAATCGGTATCCCATCGGTAACCGAAGAGATCCTATCGTTCGTCCGTTAAATTCCGATTTTGTCACGAGTATGCGGCGCGATACTACGGGAGCATGGATGGCTTCCCAGTCCATTTCTACTGTACTGCCGATGAAAGCTTTCAATGCTTCTTCGTCTTGAATCGACAATACGACCAACAGTAAGTCCCCTTGTTCTATGATAGTTGAAGATTGAGGAATGATAACTTCATTATTATTCTTTTTTATTCGAGAAATAACAAAGTTCCGGTCGATGAGTTTCATTAGTTCATCTAAAGGTTTCCCGAAAATCAGTTGGTTTTCTACTTTGTAGGTAACCAAGTGCGGTTTAAGTACGCTGGCTGCGGTTTCTTCTTCTATTTGACGGCTTTCTTTATCCAATTTTACTTTAAATATAGCTCGTATGATAAGCATCGAAAGGATAATACCTAATACTCCCAAAGGATAGGCGGCAGCATAGCCTGAAGCGATTTCAGGTACAACATCGAGTTTTCCATCGAAATGCAGTTGGGCTAAAGTTTGCTGGGCTGCTCCTAATCCCGGAGTATTTGTTACAGCTCCGGATAAAATACCGACCATTATAGGCATTTCGACTCGACCGTTAGCTAAAAAGTAGATAGTACAAGCTACGGCGACATTTAGCAATACGATTCCCGTTGCGAGTAAGTTCAGGGTCATTCCGCCTTTTTTAAAGGAAGAAAAGAATCCCGGGCCTACCTGCAACCCGATAGAATAAACAAAAAGGATAAGTCCGAACTCTTGCATAAAATGCATGATATTGGCTTCTCCCACAAATCCGAAATGTCCGGCCAATAACCCTACAAAAAGCACGAATGTCACTCCTAAGGATATGCCGAAGATTTTCATTTTCCCTAAATATACTCCCGCAGCGATTACAAAGGCATATAATAATACCGTATGTGCGACCGATGAAGAAGTAAATAGCAGATTCTCAATCCAAGTCATGGTTAATATAAAGTGTATAAATTAAATATGTAAAAGTTCAAAAATTGTTTTTTATATCGCTTCGTATCTTAGAACCTATTCAAAATTTCCAATAAAATTTATATCCAAACTTTTTAAGTCTCTTTTCGGTTTGTTTCTCTATTCTTGCGTATCGTCTTCGCTATCGCTCCTTATCGAAATAGAAAAACAACTTTAAAGCAATTCTCAAAAAATGTTTATACAAATTTAAACAAGCTCTTATTTTTGTCTTTATAAAGTGGAAAAATCACTTTCTCTAAAAATAAAATAATCCGTTACTTAAGAGGCTGCAAAGGTAAGGATATTTAATTAATGCGGCAAAAAATAAACGATTTATTATCATTAAATTTGTTTTCGGTTTAGAACAGTGTATAGACGATACTCTAAAGAAAATTAATGTATTGTCGGAGATTCGAAATTACATCTTTTAGATTCGGAATTATTTGTATTTTTGTAAAGCGATATGCTAACGTGTTATTCAAAATATGAGACTACAACTGATAGCTTTTTTTGCATTAGTTTGCATTAATTTTGCAATAGACTTCTATATTTATTTCCGGATCATACGGAAAATCTGTCGGTATATGTGGTTGCGTATATCTTATTGGGGTATTAATTGTTTGTTATTGGCAGCATTTTTGTTTGCTTATGCTCTTATGAAAAATCATCAGGATGTCGATAACCGTATGTTATTTATATGGTTTATGTTCATCTACTTTTTGGTTTATGCCCCTAAGATTACTTACTTTTTGCTCTCTGTATGGGACTATGTACCCTGTCTGTTTAGAAAAAAGATGTTCCATATATTTAATTATATAGGAGTTGTAGGAGCTTTGTTTGTTTTCGGATCTATGGCTTATGGGGCGTTTATCAATCGAGAGCGTTTGGTTATTCGAGAACTTTCCGTAGAATCATCCCGATTGCCGGAAGGATTTGATAATTATAAGATCGTACAGATTTCCGATATCCATTTAGAAAGTTTTGGATCAGATACGGTATTCATATCCGAGATGGTCAGGCAAATCAATAAATTAGATCCCGATTTGATCGTTTTTACCGGTGATTTGGTTACATTGCGCAGTGCCGAATTAGAACCTTTCTTGCATGTACTTTCCGGGTTGAAAGCAAAGAACGGGGTATATTCGATTCTCGGTAACCATGATTACGGGGATTATGTACCATGGAAAGATGTATCGGAAAAATTAGAAGATCGGAAACATCTCAGAATAAGAGAAAAAGAGATGGGGTGGCGAATGTTGAATAATGAGTCGGTGTATTTATATCGCGGTAATGATTCTGTGGCTCTGATCGGAGTTGAAAATTGGGGTGAACCTCCTTTCCCGAAATACGGAAATTTGAATGCTGCTTATCCGGATTTGAATGATGGATATTTTAAGATTTTATTAACCCATAATCCGATGCATTGGGATGAAGAAGTTATATCAGGTACGAATATAGATTTGTCTCTTTCGGGACATACTCATGCCATGCAAATTAAGTTGCAACTGGGAAATTGGCGTTATTCTCCGGCAGCGATGCGTTATCCTCGTTGGAGCGGACTTTATCGGGAGGGGAATCAATTTTTATATGTAAACGAAGGTATAGGTTGTGTGTTTATGCCGATGCGGGTAGGAGCAACGCCTGAGATAACAGTAATTCGACTTAAATGTATATCGTAAAAGTTATAATTTGCGTTTTCTTTTTAATAACAGGTTTTTCTTGTAGAAAAGCACCGTCCGATTCGCCTGTAATTCGTATGGCTCTGTTGAAAGGTCCTTCGGCAATAGCATTTTCCAACTTGTTAGATTCGGTTTATTATATTCAAGGAAAACGGTTTGAAGCTGTTTTGTACGATAATCCGATGAAGGTGCAGGCATTAATGATACAAAAAAAAATAGATATAGCGGTTTTGCCGCTTTCTTCGGCTGTAAATTTGTACAATAAAAATACAGGTTATTCTCTTTTAGCCTGTCCGGTTTGGGGAAATTTATTTTGGGTCTCGTCCGATAAAGGAGCTGATAGGTCGCCATTTCCTGTATTTTTATTTGGACAGGGTACAACTTCCGATGTATTGCTGAAATATTTGCAAAGTGTTTCTGCTTTACAAGATCTCTATCCCGATTATACCTATTCTACACCTCAAGATTTGTATAGAGCCTTGATGAGTCGTCAGATATCTAATGCTATATTGCCAGAACCATTTGTATCTTTGGCATTACAAAAAGATTCATCATTATTTGTCCGCTATGATTTGGCAAAAGAATTCAGTCCGAATGGTTTTGCACAAACGGCAGTGGTCGTTAGTTCAGGAATAAAGCAAGATAAAAATTTATTGAATTCTGTCGATTCTTTATTGTCGGTTTCAGTGAGGAAGAGTACACCTGAAAATCCGGAAACAGAAAGTCGGCTGATACGCTATAAAATATTACCCGGTAAAATTGATTTGGCAACAGTATATGCTCGTTGTCGCATCGAATACAGGTCACGCTCTTCCGTCAGAATTTCAGTAGATAGTTTGCTGCATGTTATTTTCAAGTATTATCCGAAATCCATAGGAGGCAAGTTCCCGGACGATAGTTTCTATATATCCGATAATTCGATATAATTTTATGAGAAAGCGAAAAAAATATATTCTTATTGCAGCTTCATGGTTTACCGTATTGCTATGTTGGCAGTTTTTTTCGCTATATATTATTGGGAACAAAGATATTTTCCCTTCAGCTTTTCAGCTCATTGCAGCAGTATTTTATTTGTTTTCGGAGGCCTCTTTTTCGTCTGCCATATTATCGACTTTGTTGCGAGGAATATGCGGGATGTTGCTTTCCCTTTGTCTGGCTGCGATATTGGCATGGCGCGCTTCCCGATCAGATGCGTTTCGCACGTATATTCATCCTTTTTTGACTTTATTTCGTTCCGTCCCGATTATTTCATTTTTGTTTTTATTTTTGATTTGGTTTTCTCCGGAATACATTCCTCTGATAATGGCTTTGATAACTATAGTTCCGGTGTTGACCGAGAATTTAATAGCCGGTTTTCGGAATATCGATCACTCCTTGCTGGAAATGTCCTATATGTATGCTTTTTCAATAAGGCAAAAAGTAAAACATATTATTTATCCGGCAGTATCGCCCTATCTTTTCAGCGGACTGATCTCCACAACAGGATTAGGATGGAAAGCTATTATTATGGGAGAAGCTTTGGCGCAACCCGTTACAGGTATCGGAGTTATGATTCGTGAAGCTCACGGCTTTATAGAAGTTCCTCGTTTGTTGGCTTGGACGTTGGTTGCCGTAGTTATATCGTATGGTTTTGAATCGTTATTGAAAAGGATTGAAAAATATAGTTTCCCGGTCTCTTTCGCCTCAAAAGATCATGCGGAAAAAATAATGGAGAATTTTCCCGATATTCTCAATATAGAGGGAATTCGAAAGAGATATGGACATAAAATCTTATTATCGGAGTTACAGTTGTCTGTTTCGAGGGGAAAAATTACTTGTTTAATGGCTTCTTCCGGATATGGGAAAACAACGTTGTTGCGTCTGTTGTCGGGGTTGGATCATGCCGAAGCGGGAGATGTGTCTTTAAAAAAAGATTATAGAGTGGCTTTTCTTTTTCAAGAATACAGACTTTTGCCGCATTTGACGGTGTATGAAAATATCGCGCTTTCCCGTTCGTCTTGTATGCGAGAGGAAACGGCTCGTAAAGAAATAACCGAGATTTTGGAACAACTGGATATGCGAAATTGCATAGATCGTTTTCCTGAAACGTTGAGCGGGGGAGAATGTCAACGTGTCGTATTGGCGCGAACGATGTTTTTCCCTGCATCTTTATATTTGCTTGATGAGCCGTTTAAAGGGCTCGATTTCGATTTGAAGCAAAGAGTTATGGACTATTTGCGGAAATGGCAGGTCCGGTACGGAAAGACTATCTTGTATGTTACACATCAAGATGATGAGACGAGAATAGCTGATAAAATTGTAAGAATTCAATAAACTTATTATTTGAGAATGAATAAAATATTTCCTCAGTTGATTTCAAAAGTTTTGAATATCAAGGCCGATCAGATTTCGAATACGATAGCTTTACTTGAAGACGGGGCTACGATTCCGTTTATAAGCCGCTACCGGAAAGAGATGACCGGGGCATTGGATGAGGTGCAGATTGCCGATATAAAAAACCGATATGACAAATTATGTGAGATAGAAAAACGGAAACAGACGATTCTATCGACGATCGAGGAACAAGGAAAACTGTCTTCGGAATTGAAAAATCGCATAGAGTCTTCTTGGGATATGACGGAGTTGGAAGACATCTATTTGCCGTACAAACCGAGACGTCGCACTCGTGCGGAGATAGCCCGAGAGAAAGGGTTGGAATCTTTAGCTAAATGGCTAATGATTCAGCAGCCCGGTGATCCGGGATATAAAGCATCAGCTTTTGTAAAAGGAGAAGTTAAAGATAGCGAAGATGCATTGAAAGGAGCTTGTGATATTATTGCCGAATGGGTTTCTGAAAATGAAAGAGCAAGGAATACCGTGCGGGGATTATTTCGGCGAGAAGCTGTAATATCGTCTCGTGTAGTAAAAACGAAAGTTGAAGAAGCTGCGAAATATAGAGATTATTTCGAGTGGTCTGAGCCGTTGTATCGTTGTTCTTCCCATCGGTTGTTAGCAATGCGTAGAGGAGAAGCCGAAGGCTTTTTAAAAGTTTCTATATCGCCGGAAGATGAACTTTGTATCGATCGTCTTGAGGGTCAGTTTATAAAAAATGCTACGGCTGCGGCTGCACTTGTATCCGATGCGGTACGTGACGGATATAAACGTTTATTGAAGCCTTCGATAGAGACTGAGTTTGCGACATCATCTAAAGAGAAGGCCGATGACGAGGCTATTCGGGTTTTTTCTGAAAATTTGAAACAATTATTGCTATCTCCTCCTTTGGGGCAGAAACGGGTGTTGGGAATCGATCCGGGTTTTCGTACCGGATGTAAGGTTGTCTGTCTGGATGCTCAGGGAAATCTATTACATAATGAGACGATATTTCCGCATCCTCCCCGTCAGGATGTTTCCGGTTCGACTCGGAAGATAACGCATTTAGTAGAAGTATATGACATTCAGGCAATAGCGATCGGTAATGGTACGGCGAGCCGGGAAACAGAAAATTTTATTACCAATTTGCGTTATGATAGGAAAGTTCAAGTATTTGTTGTTAGTGAGAACGGAGCATCCGTTTATTCTGCTTCGAAAGTGGCCAGAGAAGAATTTCCCGATTATGATGTAACTGTAAGAGGTGCTGTATCTATCGGTCGGCGTCTGATGGACCCGCTTGCGGAATTGGTGAAAATAGATCCGAAATCTATCGGAGTGGGACAATACCAGCATGATGTAGATCAGAGTAAGCTTAAGAAATCGTTGGATCAAACTGTCGAGAATTGCGTTAATTCTGTCGGTGTGGATATTAATACGGCAAGTAAGCATCTGTTGGTGTATATTTCAGGATTAGGACCTCAGCTGGCGCAAAATATCATAGATTACCGTAAAGAAAACGGACCGTTTCACTCCCGAAAAGAATTGCTGAAAGTTCCTCGTATGGGAAATAAGGCTTTTGAGCAAGCTGCCGGTTTTTTGCGAATTGCCTCGTCTGAGAATCCTTTGGACAATTCGGCGGTGCATCCCGAACGCTATGCTTTGGTAGAAAAAATGGCATTTGATTTAGGTTGTACCGTCAAAGAACTGATAGCTGATAAAGAACTTCGTAAACGGTTGGTGCTGGAGAATTATCTTTCTGAAGAAGTCGGGATGCCGACTTTGAAAGATATTTTAGAAGAACTCGATAAACCGGGCAGAGACCCTCGACAAGCTATTAAAGTGTTCGAGTTCGATGCTTCGGTAAAAACGATAGATGATCTCAAGGAAGGAATGTTACTTCCGGGAATAGTGACGAATATTACGAATTTCGGGTGTTTTGTAGATATCGGTATTAAAGAGAACGGGTTGGTGCATATTTCGCAATTGGCAGACAGATATATATCTGATCCTACGGAGATAGTATCTATACATCAGCAGATTATGGTAAAGGTAATGAGTGTGGATAAAGAGCGGAAAAGAGTGCAGTTATCAATGAAAGATATATAATTAGTGCGATGAACAGGGCAATTGTTTGTTTGGGATCGAATGTTCCCGGAGGAAAATTATTAGTGAAAAAAAGTTGTGTGGAGATTCGGGGATTGGTCTCGTCTGCGAAATTCTCTTCTTGTTATGAAACCGTTCCGGTGAGCAGTATTCCTCAGCCGAATTATCACAATTGTGTCGGAGTTCTGGAGACAGAGTTGGAGTATGAGGATTTATTTCGTATTTTTAAGGAAATGGAGAAGGCTGCCGGACGTACTCCGGGCGGTAAAAAGGTAGGAATTGTTCCTTTAGATATAGATATAGCAATGTGGAACGATGAAATTAAAAAGCCGAGAGATATGATGCAGGATTATATGCAGATCGGTCTGATGGAATTAAATGACCCGTCTTGTCGTCTTGTAAAGTAAGAGCCAGTTTATAAACAATATCTTTCGTCAATGTGTTTGATGTTCAGATTTTAATTCGTTAATGCGAGGAGGTTAAAATGAAAGTTATAGAAGATGTCTTATTGAAACGGACTTCGGTTCGGCGTTATGAAAGGGAAAAAATAGAACCGGAAAAGCTTGATTTGATTTATCGGGCGATAGCAAGTACCCCGACCAGTTATAATGGTCAGCAATATTCGGTTATTGCGGTAGAAGATCAGGAAAAAAAAGAACTGTTATATGACATCATAGGTCAAAAGCAGATAAAGACGTCTGCCGTATTCTTGGTTTTTTGTGTCGATTTTAATAAAGTGTCTCTATTGGCAAAAGCTAAGGGGCTTGATTTTCCCCGAATTCAGGATAAAATGGACGGAGTAATGATCGGATTGATCGATGCGGCTTTGGCAATGCAGAATGCCGTAGTTGCAGCGCAATCTTTGGGTTTGGGAAGCTGTTGCATCGGATATGCCCGAACATCTGATCCGGCACGTGTCGCGGAAGTTTTGCAGCTTCCGAAGGGTGTGTTTGTTGCTTGCGGACTCTCTATCGGTTATCCTCGTGAAATTCCCGATCTGAAACCGAAACAGCCTTTATCGGTCTTGATACATAAAAACCATTATCGAACCGATGACATGACAGAGGAATTATTGGCTTACGATCGTGTAATTTGTGAATATAACGGCTGCAGGGCGGGAGCGAAGACTGATAATGACTGGTGCGCCCATATGCTTGACTATTATCGGGAAGCCTTGAAGTATGATATGGAAGGTTATTTAAAAGCGCAAAATTTCAATTTGGAGTGTAGATAGTTTTTTTTGAATTTGTGTAGTAAACCGAACTGCGAGAGAATTATTTTTATTTTTTTTTGAGACAGTATAAAAATTCCAGAATCTTTTCAGAATTGTATCTGATCTTTGTATCAAGAAATAAAAATAATCAGTAGTAACCTTTAAAATGTCAGATTATGAAAAAGTTGATCTTTTTATTCGTGTGTGTATTTTCTATTCAAGTAGCATTGGCAGATAATGATAAGCCGATTAATTTTGCTCAGTTGCCTCAGGCGGCACAACAATTTGTAAAACAACATTTCCCGAAAGCTAAAATTGCTTTTGTGAAAATGGAAACCGAGTTGTTCGATAAGTCTTATGATGTGGTTTTTAATAATGGAGACAAACTTGAATTTGATAAGAAAGGCGAATGGACGGAAGTGAATTGTAAGTCAACTGTTGTACCGGCTAAGGTTATTCCAGCCCCTATAAAAAAATATGTAGAAACGAACTATCCCGAAGCGAAGGTGCTTAGTATCGAGAGAGATCGTTATGATTATGAAGTAAAGTTGTCCAATTTCTGGGAAATCAAATTCGATATGAATTTCAATGTGATCGATATGGATAATGACCGGGATTAAGAACCTGTCTGAATTTTACTCGATACGAATTTGTGAATCATTTATAGAATAATGCGGCTACCCTCATGGGTAGCTGTTTTTTTGTATTGATGTTGAAAATCGTATCTTTGCGATATGGAAGATACGTATAAAACGATAGCCCGAATTTCTGAGGGGTTGTATAAGGAAAAAATGAGTAAGTTCATCTCCTTTGCAGTCCCGGTTTCTACATTAGATGAAGTTAAGGAAAATCTTGAAATATATCAGAAGAAGTATTATGATGCCCGACACGTTTGTTGGGCGTACATGCTGGGACATCAACGTGCGGATTTTCGTTCGAATGATAATGGAGAACCTTCGGGAACAGCCGGAAAACCGATACTCGGACAAATCAATTCGTTCGGACTGACGAATATATTGATTGTCGTAATTCGTTATTTCGGAGGAATAAAATTGGGAACGAGCGGGTTGATCGTCGCTTATCGTGAAGCAGCTGCCGAAGCGATCCGGGCGAATGAAATAATCGAATGCCTTGTTGAGGATGATATACGTGTTGCGTTTGAATATCCTTTTCTGAATGATGTGATGCGAATTGTAAAAGAGGATAATGTTACTATAATTTCTCAATATTTTAATTTGGATTGTGATATGACCCTTCGTGTGCGTCGATCAGCTGTCGATTATCTTCGTTCACGGCTTGCTAAAGTGGAGAGTCTTCGTTTTTTAGAAGAATAGAGAGTCTGTTTTCCTATATAAATAATGAAAAAAATCAAGGCGAGAGTAGAAATTAGAATTCCATCTTTCATTCCGGGAGGAACGTATGTGAAATTTACGGTATTTTTACCTCTATCTCCTTTTACTGCCATGAACGAAATATTTGTTTTTATAATTTCTCTTTTTTCTCCGTTAACGGTTGCCGAAAATCCCGAATCGTACGGAACACTGAAAAAAATAAGATTTTCTTTAGGTAAATTAATTTCAGCAGTGAATCCGGTTGAGTTTCCGCGAAATGAAGAACAGACGACTTCATTTCTTTTTCGGGAAAGCTGCGTAACATCCAAGCTGGTATCTATTTCTGTATATTGAAATAATGAGTGGTATTTTTCCCAGTCTTGTTTTTCGAGAACAATAGAGGACAAAAGTATGTTACATCGATTTTTTTGAGGGTCGGCTTGATGTATCGAGTCGAATTTTGTCCGGTTTATAGCTCTGTCGTAAGTAAATCCGAAAGGAATAAAATTTTGGTTTTCGTATATTTCAGATTTGTTTTTCTTCTTTTTTAATCGGAATCCTTCGGGAATATATTTTGTGTTAAAAGGAACATATCTGTAAAAATAACGTACCGATAATAATGCATCGGTATATTCCCGGTTTTCTAATGACGGCTCGTTGGTGGGGCTTTTTATATTTTCTACATATCCCGAAACGCTTATGAAATCTGCATGAGAACGACTTTGCAAACTGTGGAATACCGATATTGCAGGTTCATTTTGATATAACCCCATATTCATGTGGTTTGCCGGATCGAAGTCTATCCGATATTCATATTGAGGAGATATATTATGAATAGAGTCGGTCAGAAAAACGGTTAAACTTTGGTCGCTGTTGTTGACCCCGTCTATCCGGTTATTTACTTCGACAAAGCTTCCCATATTTATTGCAGAAGCGAGGCATGTGATAAACAGCAATTTTTGGGGGGATATACGATAATAGATGATGACGAACAGTAAAAGATAATTTATTATGGTCAAAATGGTTGAATATCCTGATATCAATTTATTCGTGTCGGTATATCTTCCGAACCAATTTGTCCATCGTGATGAGAACATCTCTCCGAACCACCCTTTTTCGCAGATAAATTGTCCTGAAATAAAAGGAACAGTAATCAGAATGAGGAATGTGAGAATATATAAGAAATATTTGCGAGAAATGGGATTATACAGTTTATCGGGGTGCGACAATATGTTTATTGTAGAAAGTGCTAAAATAAGAGACAAAGCGTACCACCAACGGGTATATGAGTAGTTGCTCCACAGATTGAAAGACGCATTTAACGGTGCGATCAGAGAAATAATGACCAGACATATCAGAAGTTGAGATACCCAGTTACGGGGATGCTGCCGGATGAATGAAACTGCCAGTATCGCGCCTGTGATCGGTAGAAAAGCACCTATTGAACTCCAGTTGAGAATTTGGGGATAAAAGGCCGGGATTTCAAGGCTACCTGCCGGCATGAATAAGGCTCTGAGACGTTCTAATATGTTGAAGATGTCTGTTTTGAATTTCCAAATCCTATCGACTCTCGGAGCTTCTGAGATTTTATACCATGCCGGAAGTATCAGAAATGCAGTTAATAATATTCCTAAAATTCCTTCGATGAGTATTGCCGAATAATCGTTTCGTTTATTGCCGGTCCAATCTCCCGATTTGAATCTGAATAGGGCATAAATTACGATAAATATTCCTGAAGATACGAAAAAATAATAATTGGTAAGCAGGTTGATGAAAACGGCGAAGGTCAGTAATCCCGGAATCTGTTTCTTTTTGTAGAGTCGTAATTCCAAAGCTGTCGGAATTAAAGGAAAAAGTGCTATAACATCGGTAAAATGATTAAATTGCGTATTTAAAATCGTAAACGAGGAGAATGTATATAGCAGTGACCCTATAATTGCATATATTGGTTTCTTTATAAAAATTCTGAAATAGAGAAAAGAGGTAATTCCGCAGACGAAAAATTTTAATAAGATTGAAACGGTAATTCCTTGTAGGATATGATTTTCAGGAAATAAAGTAGCTATCCAGACAAATGGACTTCCCACAGTATAAAAGGCATATCCTCCTAAAAAGTTGTCTCCTAAAAATGAATTCCAACTCCAGTAGGGCATCCCCGTTGAGAACATTCGTTTAGTCTCAAGTATAAACGGTATTTGCTGAGTAATATAATCTGCTTTTGAGACAAAATATCCCCCATGTTGCATAATGGAGGGCAACATACCTGCAAATGCAGTTATTAGGCTTAATATACCTGATAATAGCACATTTACGAATATGTTTATACGCCCGTGTTTTTCCATGGGAAAGAAAATTTTATAATTCTTCTTGTTCCAGAATATTTTGTAAAGTAAGAACCGCCTCTTCTACCGTTTTTATATGGGCGATAGATATAGATCGTTTTCCCTTGATTTCCCTCAGTTGGCACTGTCGGGGATTCTTTTGCAGATAACTTAATACTTTACCGAAAACTGGAGACTGAAAATAGCGGATGTTATTATCCGAAACAAAAAACAGATTCATCTTTTCTTGTTTCAATACCACTTTTTCCATACCTAACTGTTTTGCCAGTTGTCGGAGGGTAACGATACGGATAAGCTCTTTCCCTTCATGAGGTATGCGTCCGAACCGGTCCTCCAGTTTAGATGTGAATGTTTGTATGTCTGAGGCTCGTTCCATATTATCCAATTCCTGATAGAGGGAAATTCGTTCCGAGTCATTTGGAATATAGCTGTTTGGAAATAACAATTCCATGTCTGATTCTATGGTGCAGTCGCTGACAAATGTTTCTCGTTCGCCGGGAAGAACCACGCTATTTTCGTTATAAACATCCGTAAATTCTTCATTTTTCAACTCTTCTACAGCCTCTTTCAATATTTTTTGGTAGGTTTCATATCCCAAGTCTGCAATGAATCCGCTTTGTTCAGCCCCCAATAAATTTCCTGCTCCTCGAATATCCAAATCTTGCATGGCGATATGTATTCCGCTTCCAAGTTCTGAAAAACTTTCTATCGCTTGTAATCGACGGCGGGCATCCACACTCAGTTCTCTCAGCGGAGGAGTAAGGAGATAACAAAAAGCTTTTTTATTACTTCTGCCTACACGTCCCCGTAATTGATGAAGTTCGCTCAAACCGAAATTTTGAGCATTATTGATAATAATCGTGTTGGTATTGGGCATGTCGATTCCCGATTCGATGATGGTAGTCGCTATCAATACATCATAGTCGTAATTTGTAAAATCGATAATTGCTTGTTCGAGTTTTTCGGGCTCCATTTGTCCGTGACCTACAATTGTTCTGGCGTCCGGAACAAGGCGATGTACGAGATTTTCCAGTTCATAAAGCTGTTTTACCCGATTATTGACGATAAATACCTGACCGTTTCGGCTCATTTCAAAATTAATGGCTTCCTTGATAATATCTTCATTAAATCCGTGAACCTCGGTCTGTATAGGGTATCGATTGGGGGGGGGAGTAGTTATGGCGGAAAGATCGCGAGCGCCCATTAAAGAAAATTGCAAAGTACGAGGAATCGGTGTCGCTGACATAGTCAAAGTATCTACATTTGTCTTTATCTGTTTCAATTTTTCTTTAACGGCGACACCGAATTTTTGTTCTTCATCGATGATGAGTAATCCTAAATCTTTAAATTTTACATCTTTTCCTATGATGCGGTGTGTACCTATCAGTATGTCGATTTTACCTTCTGATAAATTTTTGAGTATCTGTCGTGTTTCTGCAGAAGTTCTTGCCCGGCTTAGGTAGTCTACTTTAACGGGGAAATCTTTAAGTCGTTCGCTAAATGTTTTATAGTGTTGGAATGCCAATACTGTAGTCGGGACAAGAACAGCTACTTGCTTATTATCGCATGCGGCTTTAAAAGCAGCTCGGACTGCAATTTCAGTTTTTCCGAACCCGACATCTCCGCATATCAGCCTGTCCATAGGGCGTTCTTTCTCCATATCGGCTTTTACTTCGGCTGTCGATTTCAATTGATCGGGTGTGTCCTCATAAATAAATGACGCTTCGAGTTCTTGCTGCATGAATGTGTCGTGGGAAAATGCGAATCCTTTTTCTTCTTTTCTTTTGGCATACAGTTTAATAAGATCACGGGCAATATCTTTCATCTTGCTCTTGGTCTTTTCTTTCATCCGTTCCCATGCTCCTGTCCCTAATTTGTTGATTCGGGGAGGTTCTCCTTCTTTTGCCCGATATTTGGCTAATTTGTGCAGAGCGTGTATGCTGACGAAAAGAATGTCGTCATTTTGATAAATGAGTTTAATGACTTCTTGCATTTTTCCATTGATCTCTGTTCGTATCAGTCCTCCGAATTTTCCTACTCCATGATCTATGTGGACGATATAATCTCCTATTTCGATCTGTTGCAGTTCTTTAAGTGAAAGAGCGAGTTTTCCCGAACGGGCTTTATCACTTTTCAGACTGTATTTATGGAATCGGTCGAACAATTGATGGTCTGTAAAAAAGCAGGCTTTCAACTCTCGATCTATAAAACCTTCGTGTAGTGTTTTCTGTACGGGGGTGAACGAGATATTTTCACCTTTATCTTCAAAGATACTTTGAATACGTTGTATCTGTTTTTCGCTGTCGCTTAAAATATAAAGGGTATATCCCTCTTTCAAAAAAGAGGTGAACGAATCGATGACTAGTTCGAAATTCTTGTGATAGATCGGCTGGGGAGAGCACTCTATTCTCAGAATGGCTGCGTCTGAGGAAAGGCTTTTATTTCCGTAATCGATTCGTTTGAATTCGAATATTTTTTTGCGGAATGTATCCGGGTCTATGATTTTTTTCCCAGCATTAAGATCGCCTTCTTCGGTTATCAATAATTGGTCGGACAGAGTTTCTCCTGCAATTCCATTGATCCGTTCTATGCACCATGCCAGATCTCTGAACCCGAAAATCGTTTTCGGATCGATAAACTCAAGAAAAGAGATGCCGTTAGCTTCGTTATTCATCATGTTGGGAATAATGAATATCTCTTCGAATTGATCATTGGACAATTGCGACTCTATATCGAAAGAACGGATACTTTCGATGTCGTCTCCGAAAAAATCGATACGGTAGGGCTGGTCGAAAGAAAAGGAGTAAACATCGAGAATACTGCCTCTTACGGCATATTGTCCCGGTTCATATACATAATCGACCCGTTCGAAGCCGTATTTGAAAAGAATATCCGAAATGTTCGTGATGTCCGCTTTGCCGTTTTTTACCAAGTGGATTGTTTTTTCAGACAGAGTGGTTTCTCTTACGACTTTTTCAGCCAAAGCCTCCGGGCAAGTAACAACGATCAAAGATCGGTCGGGCTGTCTCAAACGGTTGAGAGTTTCTGTCCGTAGTATTTCGTTTGCCGCATCAACTTGTCCGTATTTAATGGCACGTTTATAGCCGGAAGGGAAAAATACGATATTTCCTTCTCCTTGTATTTGTACCAAATCATGGTAAAGATATCCGGCTTCTTCCATATCGTTTGCAACCAGAACGACAGGCTTTCCGCAAGATGATAGTGATGAGAGAAATAACGAGGCTGCAGAACCTTGCAATCCGGTTATGTGGATTGTCTTTGTCCGGTTATCCGCAACAAGATTTTGTAATGCTTTTTGCCGGGCAGGCGTATTGAAAAGCGTATATAATGAGTCGATTTTCATTTTGTAGAAATAATCATCCGTAAAGTTTGACAAAAATACATCTTTTTGATCAAACTGCGAGGTAGAAATTATTACATGTTAATCATTATTTACTATTCATTTTACGTAGTTTTTCAATTTGTAGTATCTTTGTCACATTGATTTTTTGATAAATAAACGATTTATCGATAGGCTCATGAGCTCGAATGTGAAATCTGACGGGGTGGTGATTATCCCGACTTATAATGAAAAAGAGAATATAGAAAATATCATTTGCAAAGTCCTTTCTTTAGAGCATGCATTTGATATTTTGGTAATTGATGATGGTTCGCCGGATGGAACGGCGGATATAGTGAAGCGGTTGATGACAGAATTTACAGGTCGCTTATTTATTATTGAACGTTCAGGGAAACAGGGACTGGGTACGGCATATATAACCGGATTTAAATGGGCGCTTGCTCATGGTTATGAATATATTTTCGAAATGGATGCCGATTTTTCTCATAACCCTGACGACCTTTTAAAGTTATGGGATGCCTGTGCCAACAAAGGTGCGGATGTCGCTATCGGGTCTCGTTATATAACGGGGGTAAATGTCGTAAATTGGCCGATGGGACGGGTGATGATGTCATATTTTGCATCGAAATATGTACGGTTTGTCACAGGGATGGATATTGCCGATACGACTGCAGGATTTAAATGTTATCGTCGGGAAGTTTTAGAAACGATCGATTTGGATAATATCCGGTTCAAAGGGTATGCATTTCAAATAGAAATGAAGTTTACAGCATATAAGTGTGGCTTCAAGTTGGTAGAAGTTCCTATTATTTTTATAAATCGGGTATTGGGTACAAGCAAAATGAATAGCAGCATTTTCGGAGAAGCTGTTTTCGGAGTAATTAAATTGAAATATGACAGCTGGTTCAAGAAATATCCCCATAAGAAAAGTAATGCGGCATCATGAGAAAAATACTGATAAAAAATGCAACTTTAATAAATGAAGGATATGCGGGAATAGCTTCGGTTCTTATCGAAGGAGATAAAATTGCTGCGGTTTATCCTGAAGAGTGTACCATCGAAATGGAACGTAATGCGGATGAGGTTGTAGATGCCTTTGGCAAATGGCTTCTACCCGGTGTTATCGATGATCAGGTACATTTTAGAGAACCCGGCTTGACTTATAAGGCTGATATGCATTCTGAGTCGATTGCTGCGGTGGCAGGCGGGGTGACTTCTTATATGGAAATGCCGAATACAAACCCTCAAACGACAACGAAAGAGGCACTCGATTGGAAATTTGACCGGGCAGCCGAAACCTCAGTTGCTAACTATTCTTTTTATATGGGGGCTACGAATGATAATATAGAAGAGCTTTACAAGATCGATCACCGACGTGTGTGCGGAGTAAAGTTGTTTATGGGTTCTTCTACGGGAAATATGTTGGTAGATCAGCCTGCTGCGTTGGAGAGGATTTTTTCCGAAATACCTGCATTGATAGCCGTACATTGTGAAAAGGAAGAAGTTATCCGGGCTAACCGGGAATATTATATCTCTCGTTTTGGAGAAGAATTGCCGGTGCTTTTTCATCCGTTAATACGGAGTGCGGAGGCTTGTTATGCATCATCTTCACAAGCTGTTGATCTGGCGGTACGGAATAATGCCAGATTGCATTTGTTACATCTTTCTACGGCACGAGAACTCTCTTTGTTGGATGATTCTCCCTTGTCCGAGAAAAAAATTACAGGAGAAGTATGTGTACACCACCTTTTCTTTGATGATAACGATTATGCTGAATATGGGAATAAAATAAAATGGAATCCGGCTATTAAGACTTGTGCCGACCGTTTGGCTCTGACAGAGGCTGTAAGAACTGGACGAATCGATGTGGTGGCTACTGATCATGCGCCTCATCTTTGGAGTGAAAAACAAGGTTCTTGTTTAAAAGCAGCGTCAGGTGGCCCGTTAGTTCAGCATTCTTTATTAGTGATGTTAGATAAGGTACGGAAAGGTGACTTTACGCCCGAACAGGTAGTGAGGCGCATGTGCCATGCTCCTGCAGATCTGTTTCACATAGAAAAACGGGGGTATGTCCGCCCCGGATATTTCGCAGATTTGGTACTTGTCGATCCGAATCGGAGTTATACGGTTACGACAGAAAATATTCTGTCGAAATGCGGATGGTCTCCATTTATGGGATATACTTTCCCTATGTCGATAGATCGAACTTATGTGAACGGAACTCTTGTCTATGATAAAGGTACAGTTGATGTAAATTATCGGGGCAGAGAACTCGTTTTTGATAACTAACTCTGTAAATATGAGATTGGCACTTTGGGTCGGGATCGGTGGTTTTATGGGTAGTATAGTCCGTTATCTGCTATCTAAATATATATTTAGTCAGGCGGGTAGTGCGTTTCCATGGGCGACATTGGCGGTCAATTTATCAGGATGTTTTATTATCGGGCTGTTGATAGGATGGTTTGCCCGTTGTGAAAATTTGTCTGCAGAGATACGCATGTTTTTAACGGTCGGTTTTTGCGGTGGTTTTACGACTTTTTCGACATTTGCCAGTGAATCTCTGTTACTGCTCAAGGCAGGGGAATGGCTGAATTTTTCTTTGTATACCGTAATTAGTGTTACATGCGGCATAGCATTAACGGCTTTGGGCTCTTTTATTGCGTTATCTGTGCGGAACGGATAAATTTCTTTTGTCTTTCTGTTGAACATTCACCTTCATGAAGTAGTTTATATCTTGTTATATAATGAATTTTAAATGACAAGATATGAAAAAAATTATTTTGATCGGAGCTAGCGGTTATGTAGGTTCTGCCATTATGAAAGAAGCTTTAAGTCGAGGGATGCAAGTTACGGCGATTGTACGACATCCTGAGAAAATCACGATAAAGGATGCTAATCTGACTGTGAAACAAGGCGATGTTACAGACATTGATAAGATTGCACGTTTAAGTAAAGGTGCGGATGTTATTGTCAGTGCTTATAATCCCGGTTGGAATAATCCGGATATTTATGAGGAGACATTGTCTGTATATCCGAAAATTTTAGAAGCTGTAAAACAATCGGGAGTTCCTCGTTTTTTAATGGTTGGAGGGGCGGGAACTTTGTTTGTCGAACCGGGACTCCGTTTGATCGATTCGGGGATGATTCCTGAAACGATTTTACCGGGAGTTAAATCGTTAGGAGAGTTTTATTTAAATACTCTATCGAAAGAAAAAGGGGTAGATTGGGTGTTTTTTTCTCCGGCTGCAAATTTATTTCCGGGAAAGCGAACAGGAAAATTTAGATTAGGAAAAGATAATATGATTGTTGACGATCAGGGAGAAAGTTCTGTTTCTGTCGAAGATTATGCTGTTGCGATGATCGATGAAGTTGAATATCCGACACATCATTACGAACGCTTTACAATCGGTTATTGATTTGAAAATCAATTATAAAAATATTTGAAAATTTTAATGAGCCCGAAATATGGATAGCAGTGACAGGCAAGAATAAATGAAAAGTACCGTTTTATTCGTACACAAGATAAAACGGTGCTTTTCTATTTTATTTAAGAGCTTTTATTTTTATAGGCATCCGGTATAAATTTCCCGTGCTACTTCGGCTGTTACGTTTTTGTTTTCTCCGTATGCTATATTATGAGCTTTGAGCCTGTTGTAGATAATATCCACAGCTTCTGCCGGAATTCCGTATTCACTCATCCGCGTGCGTAATCCCATTTGTCGGAAAAACTCTTCAGTTTTTTCGATTGCTTTGTCTGCCTTTTCTTCTTTGCTTCCTGTTGTTATGTTCCATACTCTTTCAGCGTATTGAGCCAATTTCTCCGTTTTTTGTTTTTTCAAAACACGAAGTAAAGACGGATATACGACAGCAAGCGTTTCGGCATGATCGAGTCCGTAAAGCACTGTGAGTTCATATCCTATGCGGTGCGTTGCCCAATCTTGCGGAACACCCATGCTCACAAAGTCATTTAGAGCCATAGATGCACACAACATGAAGTTTGCCATTGTGTCATAATCTTTTTGGTCTTTCAACACTTTCGGGCCTATTTCGATAAGAGAAAGCAGTACACCTTCAGCCCATCGGTCCATCAAAATCCCGTTTCCCGGAGTAGTCATGTATTGTTCCATGATGTGCATAAAGGCATCTACAACTCCATTGGAAAGCTGCTTTTTAGGAAGAGTATATGTTACTTCCGGATCAAGGATCGAAAATTGAGGTGATGATTTCGGAGTGATAAATGAAACTTTTTCTTGAGTACGTCGGCGTGAAAGTACACCTCGATAGTTCATTTCAGATCCGGTTGCCGGAAGAGTGAGAACTGTTGCCAGCGGAGTCGTTTTTATGATCTTTTCGGGATGTATAGCTAATTCCCAAGCATCTTCTCCTGTGTAGGGAATCGCATGTGCGATAAATTTTGTACCATCTATTACAGAACCGCCTCCGACGGCAACAAGGTAATTTATTTTATTGTCGCGGGCCAATGTAACCGCTTTCATCACTGTGTCATAATCAGGATTCGGTTCTATACCCCAGAATTCGATGTTAAAATGATTTGACAGGGCATTTTTTACTTGTTCATAAACTCCGTTTTTTTTGGCGCTTCCCCCTCCGAAACATACCATGATGCGTCTGTCAGAGGGTATTTCTGTCCCTAGTTTAGCGATAGTTCCTTTCCCGAAAATAAGTCGGGTCGGGTTATGGAAATCAAAATTATTCATTATAAGATAAATTAAAAGTTTATTTCATAAAGCGTTTCAATATCGGTAATTTTCCTGTGTACGGGGCGAATTTTATTCCCGGATTAATGCGGGTTGTCGTAGAAAGGACTGATCTTATATGGCTGAATGTATAAAAACTGTCGATTCCATGATAACGACCTATTCCACTATGACCCACGCCTCCGAATGGTAAGTCGGGATTTGCGAGATGAGTTACAACATCGTTTATACAGACTCCTCCTGATGAAGTTTTTTCTAATATTTCTCGTATGTTTTTCTTACTTTTCCCGAAATAATACAAGGCCAAAGGTTTTTCCTGACTATTGATATAATTAATAACCGTTTCCCGTTCATTGAATGTCATAACGGGAAGAATCGGTCCGAAAATCTCTTCATTCATGATTCTGTTTTCGGGAGTAATTCCCGAAATAACGGTCGGAGCGATATACAAATCTTTTTCATCGTATTTCCCTCCGGCTTCTATTTTGCCTTGCTTTAGCAGCAACATCAGGTTGTAAAATCGTCCCGAGTGTATAATACGGGGATAATCCGGACTTTTTTGGGGATCTTTTCCGTATTGGCGGATAATTTCTTCTTTTAATTTTAGAATCAGCTCATCTTTAATATCTTGATGTGCGAAAATGTAATCGGGAGCGACACAAGTCTGTCCGCAATTTAAGAACTTTCCCCAGACGATCCGTCTGGCGGCAATGTCGATGTCGGCGTCTTTATCGATGATACACGGGCTTTTTCCCCCTAATTCGAGAGTGACAGGTGTCAGATGTTTGGATGCGGCCTCCATAACCCGTTTACCGTATTCTACACCTCCTGTGTAAAATATATAGTCGTATCGTTGTTGTAGTAAAAGATCGGTTTCTCTACTGTCGGCCTCTATCAATATTACATGGCGCGGATCGAAGGCCTCTTTAATAATTTTTTTACTGACAGCGGTAGTGTGCGGAGAAGCAGGTGATGGTTTTAATATAACGCAATTACCTGCCGCTACTGCTCCGATCAATGGAGCGAACAATAATTGGAATGGGTAATTCCATGGGGAGAGTATCAATGAAATGCCGTAAGGCTCATATTGTATATGACTTTTAGATCCGAAAAGGAATAATGGAGTTTTTACTCTTTTCGGAGAAGACCAGTTTTTCAGTTTTTTTAGTGTCCGGTTAAGTTCTGTCAAAACAAAACCTGTCTCAGTGATATAACTTTCGAATTTCGATTTTTTCAGGTCATCCCAAAGAGCCTTTTCTATATCCGGTTCATACTTCTCTATGTTTTTTTTTAACTGTATAAGGGCTGCTTTTCTAAAAGATATCGGTTTGGTTATCTGGCTATTGAAGTATGCCCGTTGAGCATTTATATGATCTGAAATATTCATTCTGTTTTCTGAGCAATAATTATATTGTTGCGGGTGTCAAAGGTAATCATTTTTTGTACAATTGTTCACGATTCTACAACCCTTTTCAGCAAACAAATAATAAAATAGTTTGTTATATCCCTAAAAGCTTGTCTAAATTTTGCCCGGGTCAGATTTGGGCGTTTTTTCTAGGATGATAGCTGGTTTTCTGACGAATGAAGAAGGAAAAAAAGACCGGAAGAAAACACAAAAATGACCAGATAATATTTTTTTATCGGAAAATTCAGACAGGCCATAAAACCTGAAAAGAGAAAAATGGCAAAGAGAAATCTTATTTTATCGTTGGTATGTGTGGTTTTGTCGGGTATGTTGACGTATGCCTATGGCCAAAATAAGCGGAATGTAGAGCAAAGATATTTGACTCGTCCCTTACCGCAGGCTTGGGAGGCCGATACGTTGTTTTTACAGCAACAGCCGATAGAGGGGAAATGGTGGTCGGAGTTACAAGATTCTCAATTGGATTCGATTATCGGGTTAGCGTTGCAGAACAACCAAGACCTGCTTGCTGCTGCCGATCGCATACGGGCAGCCCATGCGACATTGAGAATACAGCAGGGATATTATTATCCGAATTTGAATTTTTCGGCCGGTTGGACAAAGTTGCAGAACAGCAGGCAAATGAATAAGGAGTTTATCGATTCTCCTACTATGAATCAGCGATATGCCTCCGGTGAATTATCTACAAGTTGGGAATTGGATGTGTTCGGTTCTATTCGAAACAAAGTGAAATCCAGTAAAGAACAGTTCCGGGCTACGCAAGAAGAATATAATGCCGTTTTGGTCTCTTTGACAGCAGAAGTTGCAACAGCTTATGCCGAGTTGAGGACTTTACAGCAGGAGTTGCTGGTTGCTCAAAAAAATATGGCTTCACAGCAGGCCATATTACATATTACCGAAGTACGTTATAATACAGGACTTGCCTCACAGTTGGACGTATCTCAAGCTAAATCGGTTTATTACAGTACGAAGGCATCCATTCCGTCGATCGAAGCCGGTATTCGGCAACAAATAAATGCATTAGCTGTTTTGTCCGGATTATATCCTTCCGATTTGTATGTAGCGTTAAAAGATCCTCGTCCGATTCCGGATTATATGAAAATTGTCAGTATAGGTATTCCTGTCAATTTATTGCGGCAGCGACCTGATATTCGTAGTGCCGAACGGTCTGTTGCGGCAGCGGCAGCCTCGGTAGGTGCAGCCAGGTCTGATTATTTCCCCAAATTTTATTTGAAAGGAAGTATCGGTTTTGCGGCGAGAGATATGGATAAATTTTTTGATCATAACAGTTTGACTTATCAAATTGCTCCGGCTTTATCGTGGACTCTTTTTCAAGGTCGTCAACTGACTCAAGCAACTAAAGAAGCAAAAGCTGTTTTGGATGAAAATATCCGGCAATATAACCAGACGGTTTTGGGAGCGGTTCAAGAAGTAGATAATGCCATGTCGTCATATACCAATGCTGTTAAACAAGTTGTTGCACTGCGTGAGTTAGTGGTACAAGGAGAGGTCACCCTTAAACTTTCTTTGGATTTGTATAAACGAGGATTGGCGACTTTTCAAAATGTGTTGGATGCTCAGCGTTCTTTATTGAGTTATCAAAATTCTTTGGTTTCGGCACAAGGGGGAACTCTATCTTCTCTTATAGAACTGTATCGTGCTGTCGGGGGAGGTTGGCAAATAGATCAAAATAAAAACGAATAATAATAAATCCCATGACGAAAAATATTTTAAAAAACAGACTTTTTCTTTTTGCAGGAGTAGGATTTGTTCTCTTTTCTTGTACATCTAAAAAAACGGAACAGAGAATGTCTGTTCCGGAAATCTCTGTTGCATACCCGGTTGTGAAGCCGGTTATATTACATAAAACATATCCCGGTTATTTGTCTTCGGTGAATACTGTGGATCTGATGGCACGGGTGAACGGTTATTTGCAAAGCTCGCCGTTTACGGCCGGTTCGTTAGTCAAAAAAGGTCAATTGTTATTCGTAATTGAACCTACGTTATATGAGGATGCTGTAAAAAGAGCTGAAGCTGGGCTGAAAAACGCACAGGCGAGTCTCGATTATGCAGAGAATAACTATGTCCGTATGAAAGAAGCTTCTCGGAGCGATGCTATCAGCGAAATAGATTTGATTAAATCTGCAACTCAACTAATTAGTGCAAAATCGAACGTGAAAGACGCTGAGGCGCAACTTGAGACTGCAAAGACAAATTTGGGATATTGTTATGTACGAGCGCCTTTCTCCGGTCATATATCGAAGTCGATATATAGTGTCGGCAGTTATATCAGCGGAGAAGGTCAGGCGGCCAAATTGGCGACTATTTATCAGGACGATAAAATGAATGCCTATTTTAATATCGAGGACAATCAGTATTTACAAATGCTTGCTTCTACTGATAAGAAAGGTGTTGAGGAACGTTTGCCCGGAGAAGTGGAAATTCTTTTTCAGTTGCCCTTATCCCGTCCCTATATGGGGAAATTGAATTATCTGTCTCCGAATATCGATCTTTCTACGGGTACGTTGAGCATTCGTGCCGAAATTGAGAATCCTGATAATGAATTGAAGGATGGTTTATATGTGAATATCCGTTTACCGTACGGCAAACAAGATAGTGCGGTTTTAGTAAAAGATGCTTCTATCGGTACCGACCAATTGGGCAAATATCTTTATGTAGTTAATGATTCTAACCGTGTATCTTATCGGCATATTGAAACAGGAGAATTGATTTCTGATACTCTTAGACTTGTAAAATCCGGATTGCAGCCGAAAGACCGTTATGTGACTAAAGCTTTGTTAAAAGTACGGGAAGGAATGGAGATAAAACCTGTATTGGAGAAAAATTAACCGGATTTAGAGCCTTTCTAAATTTTGCTCTGGTCAGGTTTGAGAATTTCTTTCGAGAATGTTTTTCTGTTTTTATGAGAAGGATAGGGGCTATCTGACGAGGGAAAACGGGAAAAAAGACCGAAAGAAAACGCAAAGATGACCTGATAATATTTTTTTGTTGGAAAATTTAGACAGGTTCTTATATCGAATAAAAATAAAAAAACATGATATCTAAATTCTTTATAAACAGACCGATTTTTGCTACTGTACTCGCCTTACTTATGGTATTGGCCGGTGTCGTGGCACTTGAGTCGTTACCGGTTGCTCAGTTTCCCGATATAACACCTCCGACAGTACAAGTGTCGGCAGTATATCCCGGTGCAAGTGCCGAAACCGTAGCCCGTACGGTTGGAGCTCCGATAGAGGAGCAGGTCAATGGTGTGGACGGCATGATTTATATGAGTTCTTCATCTTCCAGTTCCGGTCAATATACATTGACGGTAACGTTCGAAGTCGGCACGGATGTCGATATGGCTACCGTTTTAGTTCAGAATCGAGTAAATATAGCGCAAGGAAATCTTCCTGAAGCAGTGATACAGCAAGGAATCGTTACAAAAAAACAATCTACGAATATCGTAATGTTCTTGTCTCTGCAATCTGATAATCCGATGTATGACGGGTTATATCTTTCAAATTATGCCAGTCTTAATTTGACCGACCAACTTTCTCGTTTGCCGGGTGTCGGGGCTGTAACTGTATTCGGAACAGGGAATTATAGTATGCGTGTATGGCTCGATCCTGAAATCATGCGTATCCGGAAATTGACTCCGGCAGATGTGTATGGGGCTATACAGTCTCAAAATATGGAGGTCTCTGCTGGAACTGTCGGAGAACCGCCTTTGGATAGGAAAGAAGCATTCCAGTTTACTTTGACGGCAAAGGGGCGTTTGACTACTCCTGACGAATTCGGAAATATCGTAATTAAAACTTTGCCGGACGGTAAATATTTGCGATTGAAGGATATTGCCCGTATCGATAGGGGAAGCGCATCTTATAGTGTGACTTCGACTCAAAATGGGAAGCAAGCTGCAGCAATTGCTATTTATCAATTACCCGGATCTAATTCTCTTAATGTTGCGAAAAATGTTAAGGAAAAAATGCAGGATTTGGAGAAATATTTACCGGATGGGGTACATTATGAGGTGGTATTGGATACTACCGAATTTGTAACGGCTTCTATTGACGAGGTATTGGTTACTTTTGTCGAAACCACCTTGTTGGTCATGCTTGTCATACTGCTTTTTTTGCAAAGTTTCAGAGCGGTAATCATTCCGTCTCTGACTATTCCGGTTTCTCTCATTTGTACATTTGCAGTGATGCATCTGTTCGGTTTCTCGATAAATACGTTGACACTTTTCGGTTTGGTATTGGCAATAGCCATAGTTGTGGATGATGCCATAGTCGTAGTTGAAAATTCGTCTCGTCTTCTCGATACCGGAAAATACACCAATAAAGAGGCGGTCACTCAAGCGATGGAAGAGATTACGGGCCCTGTGATCGGTGTAGTTTTGGTATTGTTGGCGGTGTTTATACCTACGGCCTTTATTAGTGGTATTACAGGTGAACTTTATAAACAGTTTGCGTTAACGATTGCAACAGCTACGGTCTTTAGCGGAATTAATTCTCTGTCTTTGACGCCGGCTTTGTGCGCATTATTTTTAAAACCGACTAAAGACCCTAAATTTTTCTTGTATAAAGGATTTAATAAGGTATATGATAAAACTCTCGGAGCTTATGTAAAAGCTATTACCTATTTCCTTCGCAAGCCGGTAATTACGATGTCTCTTTTTCTCATTTTGTCTGTCGGGGCGCTTTGGTTGTTTTTACGGTGGCCTACATCGTTTATACCTCAGGAAGATCAAGGTTATTTCGTTGTATCCGTGCAGCTCCCGAATGCTGCGAACCTGCAACGTACAGAAGAGGTATCCCGAAAAATCATGAAAATACTCGATTCTTATCCTGAAGTTCGCACCTATTTATGTATAAATGGTTTCTCGATGATGCAGGGAGCAAATGCATCGAACGGTGCGACTTTTTTTGTCATGTTAAAAAATTGGGATGAACGTAAAGCTAAGGATGAGAGTGTATTTTCTGTTGTGAATCGACTAAATACTCAAGCTGCGTCTATTCAGGAGGCTGTTATTTTTGCAGTCAATCCTCCTGCAATATCGGGTATGGGGGTAAGCGGAGGTTTACAGTTTGAGTTGGAAGATAGAAATAGTTTGGGTACTACAGCGTTACAAGATGCTGTTTCGGCGCTGTTGGAACAAGCCGGAACAGAACCGGCGATAATGACTCTCAATTCTATGTTTCAGGGGAATACGCCTCAGTATTTTTTGAATATAGACAGAGATAAAGTTAAAATGCAAGGTTTGGTACTGAGCGATGTCTTTTCGACGCTTTCATATTATATGGGTTCGGCTTATGTCAATGATTTTGTTCAGTTCGGACGCATTTATCAGGTTAAGTTAGGTGCTGCTGCCGATAGCCGTACGGTAATAGGTGATGTTTTGAAACTGAGTGTTCGTAATCAGAACGGTGATATGGTGCCTTTTTCAGCATTTACTACATTGGAAGAACAATTGGGACTTAATCTGGTGAATAGGTATAATATGTATTCTTCTGCGGCTATTACGGCTATAACTACACCCGGATTCAGTTCGCAACAGGGAATTCAGGGAATGGAAAATTTGAGTAATCGGGTGTTGGGAACTACATTTGGTTATGACTGGACAGGAGAAGCGTATCAGGAAACTCAAGCAAGTTCTTCGGTTAGTTTAATTTTCGGACTGGCCATCTTGGTCGTTATTTTGGTCCTTGCTGCTCAATATGAGAGCTGGACGAGTCCTATTGCTGTGATACTCGGATTGCCGTTTGCCATATTGGGGGCGGTACTCGGTTGCATGTTATTGGGATTGTCTATCAGTATTTATAGTCAGATCGGGATTATTCTTTTAATTGCACTTTCAGCGAAAAATGCTATTTTGATTGTTGAGTTTGCTATCGATTATCGTAAAAAGGGTGAGTCGATTACCGAAGCGTCCATAGAAGCCGGGCGAGTGCGATTACGTCCTATTTTGATGACTTCGTTTGCTTTTATATTGGGAGTAATGCCTCTTATTTTTGCAACCGGAGCAGGAGCTTCGAGCCGTATATCATTGGGTACGGCAGTTGTTTTCGGTATGGCGGTGAATACTTTGTTGGGTACGTTATTTATTCCGAATTTTTATCATCTGATGCAGTCTATTCATGAAAAGTTTCAGAAGAAACGCGTTGTACAGGATAATGTACCGGAAGATGATGTAAAAGAATAAAGTTTAATAATGAGGGCTTATAAATCGTTTGTAATGAAATGTGTGTTATGGGTCTATTGGGCAGTGATTATTATTTCCTTGGTTTCTGAAGTTACGTAAAGAGGACTGTTTTCTTTAGGAATGGCACAGATCTCAAGAACGTAGTTATGCCCTATTTCTATGGTGCGCATTGGTATAAAAAATGACTCGGTAATAGGTCTACTTTCCCACTTTGGGTGTGTTTCTTGTTGTTTTTTAAATGTAACATAGTATTTTTCGGCATTGGGAACAGCATCCCACATTATTTTTATTTTATTTTCAGGTTGTTTTGAAATTGGGTCTATAATTTCAAAAATTTCGTGCTTGAAGTTAGTTGGAGTGGCAAGTAATGTTTTTTTTGTGAAGATAAAAGGATAATTAACTGTTGAAGAATTGTACCATTTTGAATTGGTCGGTGCTATAGCTTGAACAGTAATTGTATGCCATTGATCTTCGGTTATGGATGTATTTGTTAAATTGATGTAGTTCTTTGAAATGGTATAGTTTTCACGATCATTGATGGTACAATAATATTTTTCAGCATTAGGAACTGCATCCCATCGAATACATTTATTAGTATAATCGGTTGTGAAGTTAGAAGGTGCAGATAATGCCTCTTCTTCTATGTAGGTGTTATTGTCATTCTTCGGATCGCAAGAGGAGATTAATGTAGTTATACTCGCGATAGTCACAAATAAATAAAGCCGATAAAATTTGAAATGTGTCATAAAATTATTGAATGATATTAGACCTATGGGCAAATATAGTGAAAATAGTGAGATATTTTATTGTATTTGTATGAAATATTATATAATAAAGAAGGCCCAGAATGTGAATCCGAGCCTTCTTTATTATATATGGTTGCAATTTTATTTGACAATATTCATTTCATCGATGATATTTTTCGCACCGGCAAACTTGTCGATGATGAACAGTATGTAACGAATATCGACACTTATTGTTCTTTGAAGGGCATCTTCAAAGACAATATCTCCACTCATGGCTTCCCAGTTTCCGTCAAATGCCGTTCCGATAAGTTCTCCGTTAGCATTGAATACCGGGCTGCCCGAATTACCACCGGTAATATCGTTATTCGAAAGGAAATTTACGGGCATTTCTCCATTCGGCATGGCATACTGACCGAAATCTTTGTTTTTATAGAGTTCTTTCAGTTTTTCCGGGACTACAAATTCCCAGTTATTCGGATCTTCTTTTTCCATAACTCCCTTCAACGTAGTATAGTAATGATAATCTATACCGTCTGACGGAGAATACGGTAGTATCTGTCCGTAAGTTGCTCGAATTGTAAAGTTTGCATCCGGATATGCCGGTTTGTCGGGATTCATTTCGAGTAAGCCTTTGATATATGTTTGTTTGGCTAAAGCGAACTTCTCATTTATCGGTTTTAGTTCTTTACGTAGGTCTATCATTTTTTGAATGACAGATTGAGCGTACTGTATCATTAAATCCGATTTTATGGCTTTGGCAGTCGGCTTTTTCATGAATTTATTGAAATTTTCGTCACTACTGAAAATAGAAGTCTTGAAAGCTTCATCGACAAAGCGGTCGATGTTACTGTCGAATTTTTTATCGATAAGAGTAAAAATCTCAGGACGATTCTCTTTCCCGACCTCTTTCATATATGCTTTCAGCATGACTTTCGATACCCTTTGATCGACTTTACGGTTATAATCTTTATTCGCAAAAGCTTTGTAAGCTTTTTCCAAATCGGTCAATTCAGATTTGATAATAGAATCGTTTTTATGTTCTAAAGCTTCGATAAGCTTTTTGTTGCGGATAGGAACACCGGAAAATTCTACACCTTGATACAACGCTTCCAATAACATATAGTATTGGTATTTGATATTATTCATTTGTAAAGTTGCATCCCGCATTTCATTTAGTGCTTGAATATATTCCGGATGATTATTGTCATTTGCCCATACTTTGAATCGGGCTTCATCCAACTCCTTGTTTTCTATAACTTTCAGTTTGTTGATACCTCTGTTCATTCCGATGGAGTTTTTCCAATAGTTACTCGAACGAGCATACTTGCTGGCATATTGGATTCTTACTTTCGGGTCGGCAAGCATTTCGTCTAACATCTCCTTTTGACGGATACCTCGCATATTGATACGGATCGTATTATCTACATCACGGCGTTGTTTTACTTCCCATGATGTATAATATCGGTTGGTCGATCCGGGAAATCCCATGATCATGGCAAAATCGTTTTCTTTTATTCCCTTCAGTGAAATATTGAAATATTTTTTCGGGTGCATGGGGATGTTGTTTTCTGAGTATTCTGCCGGATTTCCCTGAGCATCGGTATAAACCCGGAAAAGAGAGAAGTCTCCGGTGTGACGTGGCCACATCCAGTTGTCCGTATCAGCTCCGAATTTCCCGATAGAAGAGGGGGGAGCACCAACGAAACGAATATCTTTATATACTTTCATTGTGAACATAAAGAATCGATTTCCCCCGAAAAACGGTTTGATGCTTATTTCTGTAAAAGGGTTTTCCGCCAGAAATTTCTCTCCGACCTTTTCTTTTGCCATTTTATCGAGAAATGCCGGATCGAAAGCCTTTAACGGATCTCCGGTTTTGCTGACTTCATCTTGTATGAAATCGGTCACTTCCTCGATTTTATCGATAAAGCGGACTTCGAGGCCGGGAGTAGGAAGCTCGTCTTTTTTTTCCATTGCCCAGAATCCGTTACTTAAATAATCGTGCTCTACCGAGCTGTGTTGTTGGATAGCGCTGTATCCGCAGTGATGGTTGGTAAGGATTAACCCTTCTGGTGAGATAATTTCTCCGGTACATCCTCCTCCGAAAATAACGATAGCATCTTTCAGAGAAGTTTGTTCGGGATTATAGATGTCATCTACATCGAGTTTTAACCCTAATTTTTTCAGTTGTTCCGAATTTTGTTGTTTTAAAAACGGAAGTAACCACATTCCCTCGTCTGCTTTTACCGGCGACAAAATTGCCGCGAAAGCTAAGGGCAACAACACTCTTTTTAGTTTCATAATGTTAAGTTTAGCTTATTATTTTGTTTATTTATATTGAAGTTCCATGCAAATCCTAACCATACGGTACGGTTATCACGACTTTTTTCAGTACGCTTATATAATGTCGGTGTATCTATTATGGTAATTTCTTTTACCGATCCGAACCAGTCGTTTATTTGTAGAGTTACTTCTCCTTTCCCGGACAATATGTTTTGCCTTATTCCTGTGTCTATTCGGTAACGAGATTCTATTTTTCCTTGTACTGTTTGTAAATCGGATATGTAGTTACCGTTACATTGTAAAGTTGTGGTAGGAGTAAGCCTGAATGATATGATCCCATTGGTATTCCATGCCCAGTCGTTTCGTTTATTCCCTTTTTTGTCGGCTTGTATTTCATCATAATATACAGTTCCGTTTATACGTATATCCATCCATTTTACCGGTGAAATATATATACTGAGCTCTGCTCCTGCCGATTGGCTGTGATATAAATTTTTATAAGTAACGACCACATCTTCTTGTGTAATTTGTGCTATGGTCTGTTTTTTGTTTCTGTAAAATAATGTAGGTGTAAATGTAAAGATTCGGTTCGTATAATTGTAGCTTAATGCTGCATTATAGCTGATTTCCGGTTTTAGGTAGGGATTTCCCTGTATGGTTTCTTGAGGATCGCTTTGATTGAGAAACGGATTTAATTCTGAAAATACAGGTCGGTTGACCCGTTGCCGATAAGAGAGCTGCCATGAGTGTCCGGAGTGGCTATTGTAAGAGAGTTGAAATGCCGGAAATAAATTCCAATAATCTTGTTTTATCGGGTTGTTATCATTTACTAAATAAACCGATTGGTGAGTATATTCTCCTCTTACTCCTGCATATATAAACCATTCGTGCCACTGCTTTTCGTATTGTAGAAAGAGAGAATGTATCTGGCGGTCCAGATCCATATTGAATGTCGCTTCCGGAGATTCGGAATAAATGCCGTTATCATATATTTCTTTTCGGTTTGCGTTTGTCGAGGTTGTGATCCATGTACTGTATCCGGTCTTGAATGCTCCGATTTTTCCTACCAGATTCAATTCATATTCGTCATTTTTTTGATCGATAAAGAGTTTATCTTGTATCAGGTTTATCTTGGGACGTAAAACGTTGCGTTGATAGTCGTTGTTTTCGTCGTATGTCGCGTGTCGGTAATTGAAGTCTGTAAAGAAAGAGATGCGATCGTTGTGTGTATATCGGTAAAATGCAGAGGCACTATATTGGCAATTGGTCTGTTTGTTGTCACGGATTACCTTCATTTCTTTTTTTGTTTCGGTATTGTGAATATCTCCGATACGGTCGAACCACATCTGTATAAAAGAGAAATCTGCTTTGAAAGTGTGGTTATTTCGGTTCAATTCGCTTCCTAAAGAGCCTACAATTGTTTGGGGGTGAGCTATTGCCGAATTGTCTTGAATCTGCTCGTTTGTGATAACATTATTTTCTCGAGAAGTGATCGTATTCAGGAATGTACGTTTTCTATACTCTCGTTTATAATCGATACCGGCATTGAGTTTCCAGTGGGAAGATATCGGAGTCCCGAAATGAGCGCCGGCCATATATCGATCATTATTAGCCGTTCCTAAATAAATCTGTCCTGTGGGGATGTTCTGTTGAGACTTTTTTAGTATGAGATCGATTGTCCCAGCCGCACCTTCCGCTTGTTGGCTTACATCCGGAATATGGTTGACTTTGATTTCTCCGATGGCCGATGCCGGTAGTTGTATCATTATTTCGCTCCGGTAATCTCTGAGGAAAGAAGTCGGCTTACCGTTAATGAGAAATGTTATTTTATCAGATCCCCGTAACCGGATATTACCTTCCATATCGTTTTCCAATGAAGGGAGAAAAGATAGAATGTCGTTCAGTGAATTTCCGTGTTGAACAAGGCTGTCGGGCGATATGGAGATCGTATTGTTTTTATATTTTATTTGAGATACTGTTATTGTTTTCAGATGTTTTTGCGCGACAATAGAGTCTGAACTATTTGCCTGTATGAATAATGTATTGCAGAAAATTAAAAGTATAATCTGATAATAAATTTTCATTCTGATGGGGTGAATTCTGTTTATAGCCGCCAAAGATAGTTATTTTTGTCCGGTGATGAAAATTCGCTTAACCATAAAGGATCTGTTTTTTGAAAAACAGATCCTTTATGGTTGCATGTAAAAGCTTATTATTGAATACCGATTTCAGAAAATCCTATGGGTTCACCTTCATTGATCATTTTAACTGCTTTCAAGAAAAGATAACGGGTATTTACGGGAGTAAAGTAGACGGATTGGAGTATAGGGTTATGTTTTATATTGGAAAATTCTCCTTTTGCTATTGTCTTATCGATATTTTGACCGTCATTGCTTGTCATGAGTTCGTATAAAGCGATGAGACCTTTATTGTATTCACTCTGGTCGGGCAGATAATGGAATGATGAGATAACACGCTCTTCTCCGAAATCGATTATTACCGTGTTGCTCTTTATAAAACAAGATGTGGTGTCGTTTCCGTCTGTCGCTTTCAGGATTTCGTTATCAGAAATACCTTGGATTTTAAAAGGAAAACTATTTAATTTTTTTGTATCGGTTTCGAACGAAATTTCATCGGTCTCTCCTGCATAATAAGCCTCGATATTGTTGATGCATGGGCATGCCCGGGAATCGGTTATGTTTATGCGGATTGTATCCGTATTTATTGTTTCGAACCGGAGTAACCGTTTATATCCGATAGTAGTCGTTTCTTCATTCAATTTTACGGGAAACCACTTGCCGTTTTTACGGTGTTCTACAGTAAATGATTTTACACGTTGCCCTAACGGGATATATTCCTGCAACATCATTCGGTTGATTTTTTTCTTTTCCGGTAAAGAAAATTCTATTGTGGCGGATTTGATACTGTCTTCGGTTGCCCAATAGGTATCGTATTCTCGGTCGGTTATTGCTTTTGCGGTAAATTTTCCGCCTCTTTCGTTAGATACTGAAGGTGTAATACCGGCTAATAGATTATTTGCTAATTGCTTTTGGATGTTTTTGTAAAAGTTTACGGCATTAGCCGAATCTACGGGATGAATCAATCCGTTTCGGTCAACAGGGAAGTTGAGCAATAGAGTTGCGTTGTGCCCTACGCTGCGGTAATAAAGATCTGTCAGTTGATCTACATTTTTCACCTGATTGTCTTCTTCGGGATGATAAAACCAGCCCGGACGAATAGAAACATCGCATTCGGCCGCTACCCATTGATCGCCATCGGCATGACCGTATTGCAGTGTACGGTATTTTTCATAGCCGGGAAAGACTTCTCCTGTACGTAAAAAAGACCAGTTTGTTGCTCCTGCAAAACCTTTTTCATTTCCTACCCAACGGCAACCGGGTCCTCCGTCTGAAAAAATGATAGCCTGCGGTTGCAGTTCATTCAGCATCTTATATATTTCAGGATAATTGTAATAATTTTTACGATCTATGATACGGTTTTCTTTAGCTCCTCCGTACCATCCGTCTCCTCCGTTAGCTCCGTCGAACCATACTTCGAATACTTCTCCGTAATTGGTCATTAATTCTCGTAGTTGTTTATGAAAATAATCTACATATTCTGGAGTTCCGTAATTGGCTTGATGTCTGTCCCATGGAGAGAGATATACTGCAAATTTGATACCGTATTTTTTACAGGCTGCCGCCAGTTCTCCTACAATATCGCCTTTTCCTCCTTTATATGGTGTGTTCCGAATACAGTATTCTGTTAGTTTTGTCGGCCATAAACAAAAGCCATCATGATGTTTTGCTGTAAAAATAACACCTTTCATTCCGGATTCGACGAATGTTTTTACCCACTGTTCACAGTCGAGCTTTGCGGGATTAAAGGTTTTGGGATCTGAGTCTCCGTATCCCCATTCACGGTCATTGAATGTGTTCAACCCGAAATGAACAAATGCGTAGGTTTCCATTTTCTGCCATTCTACTTGTTTGGGCTCTGGTATCGGGAGAATTGCTTCGGGAGCTTTAACAGCAGGGGCGCATGCTCCGGATAAAAATAGTGTGATTATTGCACAAAAAAAATCGATATGTTTTTTCATCGTGTCATTAAATAGGTTAAATATTATGGACAAAGATAGTCTTTTTGTAAAAAGAATCCGAAAAAAGATATTTCATTTTAATATAAATCAATTAGTTTCAGGTGTCTTTATCTTTTGGGAAAGCTCGTTTGATGTTTGTGAGCGAGGCGGATTAACGTAAAATATTTCTATGTAATTTTAAACAGGGACTAAATTATACCTATCTTTGTAGAACCGGTAATTAAAAACAGAAAAAATGAAATTGTCTAATAATTGGTTTACGACTGTTTCGGAGACAGAAAACGGTGTTATGGTGGTCGTTTGCGGCCGCGAGGATTTAGAATTGTATGCACGTTCAGGAAAATTTAAAGAACGGGTTGAAATTTATTGGAGATATAACGGCGACAGCCGGGGAATGCCTTCTGAGTCTGAAGCTTGTTTGATGGAGCCGGTACAGGATGCTCTGCAAAGAGCTATGGAAAAAGACAAACTGGCGATATTGACAGGTGTATATACTGGGGATAATGAACGGACGTGGATTTTTTATACACGGAATGTTCCGGCTTTCGGAGAAATGCTGAATAAAGCTTTGTCGTCTTTTGAAAAGCTTCCGATAGTGATTTATACAGAAAAAGACCCTGATTGGAATGAATATCGTGAAATGTATGAATTGCGGCAGGAAGAAGGCAGTGATAATGCGTTTGATGAGGAGTAATGCAGGGGATGATGTATTATCTGGGTTTGATTTGGGTTTTGGAGAAATCGCGATTTTTATGAGACCGGATTTCATTGTTTTTTGTACCTTTGTACTCGAAAAATATTTTTTATGACAGATACGATTGCACAATTTGAACATGTTATAAGCATTTGTCGTGATTTATATGCCAAAAAGCTGAAAGATTACGGCCCTTCATGGCGTATCATGCGTCCTCAGTCTATAACCGATCAGATATTTATTAAGGCTAATCGGATTCGGAGTATTGAAACGAAAGGAGAATGCAAAGTAAACGAGGGGATTCGTTCTGAGTTGATCGCTATAGTCAACTACGGTATTATAGGACTTATCCAGTTAGAGTTAGGGTATTCGGACGGAGAGGATATTTCTGTAGAAAAGGCTCTTGAACTGTATGATAAATATATGGATGAAACCAAACGTTTGATGTATGCTAAAAATCATGATTATGATGAGGCTTGGCGTAGCATGAGAACGAGTTCTTATACCGATCTCATCTTGATGAAAATATACCGCACCAAACAGATCGAAAATAATGAGGGGAAAACTCTTGTTTCTGAAGGAGTGGACGCTAATTATATGGATATGATCAATTATTCTCTTTTTGGGTTGATAAAGTTGGAGTATGGAGAATAAAACGGAAATAAAAGCTTCGTCGGTACGAGATCGGATTTTATGGTTGTTGGTGATAGCCTCTCGGTTGATTGTCGGAGCGACTTTTATCTTTTCCGGTTTTGTAAAAGCAATTGATCCTACGGGATCTGCTATTAAATTCGAAGAGTATTTTTCTGTTTTAGGTATTGGATTTTTATCTCCTTTATCGCTTTTTTTCGGTGTAGTATTAGCTGCGTTTGAATTTTTGCTGGGAATAAATACCTTGCTCGGTTCTTATCGAAAGCTGACCTCATGGCTGGTTTTGTTGGTCATGTGTTTTATGACTCCGTTGACGCTCTATTTGGCGATAGCTAATCCGGTAAGTGATTGCGGATGTTTTGGCGATGCTCTTGTTTTGACCAATTGGGAGACTTTTTTTAAAAATGTTTTTTTACTGATTCCCGTATTATTTCTTATCCGTTGTAATAGTTTGGTAAAGGGGGTGTATAATAAACCCGTTCAGTGGCTTACTGTATTATATTCTCTTATATTTGCTCTTGCTTTGACATGGTTTGGCGTTTATTTTCAGCCTATATTGGATTTTCGCCCTTATAAAGTAGGAATGAATATATTAGATGCTATGCCGGGTGGAAATATTGATGCCGGAGATGATTATCTTTTTGTTTACGAGAAAGAAGGTATCCGAAAAGAATTTTCTTTAAACGATATTCCTATGGATGATACTGCATGGGTATTTGTAGATCGGATAGAGAAAAAAAATATATCGGATAAAGAAAAGTCTTCGATCGAAGATTTTATTATTCGTTCTGGGAAAGATGATACCGATATAGCCCGAGATATATTAGAAGATCCGCAATATACTTTTTTATTGCTTACTCCGTCTTTAGAAAATGCGGATGAAAGCGAGATTGATAAAATAAACGATTTGTATGATTATGCTTCGGCTTATGGATATAATTTTTATTGCGTGACTGCATCATCTGATTCGGCAATTGCTGTTTGGCAGGATAATACAGGGGCTGATTATCCTTTTTATAAGATGGATGAGACTACGATAAAAACGATTATACGGGGTAATCCGGGCATAATGCTTCTACATGAAGGAACGATTGTATGGAAACAACTTCCTTCGCATTTGCCGGATGAAGCTCAGTTGAATGATAAAATAGAAAATCTTCCGATCGGACGTACATGGATATATGACGGATCGAAAAATTTAGGAATATTGGTATTGATTTATACCGTACCTATGTTTATTTTGTTGTTGACTGAGAAAACGGTTGCTGCTATTATCGGTAAAATACGAGAAGCTCGGCGAAAGAGAAGAGAGAAACATATCTCGGTATCGCAGGAAAAACAAGAATAATAGTTATTTTATTATATAACCACACAATTAATATTTGTTATGAGAAAAAACATTGTTGCAGGTAACTGGAAAATGAACAAGACACTTCAAGAAGGTCTTGAATTGGCTAAAGGTATTGAGGCTGCTTTGGCGGGAAAAACTCCTAATTGCGATGTAATTATCGGTACTCCTTTTATTCATTTGGCCTCTGTTGTAAACGCTATCGATACTAATAAAATAGGTGTTGCTGCAGAGAACTGTGCAGATAAAGTTTCTGGTGCTTATACCGGAGAGGTTTCTGCTCAGATGGTTGCTTCTACTGGTGCTAAATATGTGATTCTCGGCCATTCTGAGCGTCGTGCTTATTATCATGAGACTCCGGAAATTTTGAAAGAGAAGACAATCCTCGCTTTAGCTAATGGTTTGACTCCCATTTTTTGTATTGGAGAAGTGCTTGAGGAAAGAGAAGCCGGGAAACATTTTGATGTAGTAAAGGCTCAGATAGAGGAATCTTTGTTTAATTTGTCAGCAGAAGATTTTGGAAAAATCGTATTGGCTTATGAACCGGTATGGGCTATCGGAACAGGAAAAACTGCTACTGCAGAACAGGCTCAAGAAATGCATGCGTTTATTCGTAAAACTATTGCTGATAAATATGGAAATGAAGTAGCTGAAAACTGTTCTATCCTTTATGGAGGAAGTTGTAAGCCTTCGAATGCAAAAGAATTGTTTGCAAATAAAGACGTGGACGGAGGACTTATCGGGGGTGCAGCTTTGGAAGTGGATTCGTTCATGGGCATTATCAACGCATTTTAAATAATTAAACAGGTTATAAGCTGCGAAAGTAAGATAGAATGCTTACTTTTGCAGCTTTCTTATCTGTATAAGCCTATGAAAAGGAGAAGTGTTTTATTGATCGTTTTATTATCGCTTGTAGGTTGGTGTGGTGTATATGCTCAGGTGCAGGTAGCAGATACTTCAATTGTTCAGTCATTGGAGCGAGTTTCCGGAAATGCACGTGTCCGTTTGTTTCAGGATGCGCGTCTTACCGATCGTTTGGCAAGGCGAACAAGTAGTACCGCTTTATCCGGAACATCATCGAGAGATCAGAATTATATAACGGTTCGCGGGTATCGGATACAGGTTTTCTCGGATAATAATCAGAGAAGATCTAAGGATGAAGCATATCATAAGGCTGCTATGATAAAAGATGCAGATCCTGAGTTAGCTACTTACGTGACGTTTACATCTCCTTTTTGGAGGCTTAGAGTAGGAGATTTTCGTTCATTTGAAGAAGCGAACCTCAAGTTGATCGAATTAAAGAATTCATTCCCTCAATTTAGGGAAATGCGTGTTGTGAAGGATATGATCCGCTTGACACGTACTGTTGAATGAAGATTATAAATAAGATTTTGACAATATGCAAAAGATACAGGACCGGTTGTCTGATCGAGAACGGGAAGATCTGATAGCCGGACATTATAAAAGTATATTAGAATTGTTGGGTGAGGATGTAAACCGGGAGGGATTAGAAAAAACACCCGTACGGGTTGCTCGAGCTATGAAATTTTTAACGAGCGGTTATGACCAGTCGCCCGAAGAGATTCTCCGTTCGGCTATCTTTCATGAAAATTATGGAGATTCTCAGCGAATAGTTCTTGTAAAAGATATAGAGTTCTATTCTTTGTGTGAACATCACATGCTTCCTTTTTTCGGTAAAGTGCACATCGGATATATGCCGGGAGATAAGATTGTGGGTTTGAGTAAACCAGCTCGGCTTGTTGAGGCTTTTGCTCGAAGATTTCAGGTTCAGGAGCGTATGACTCGTGAAATATTGGAATGTTTTGATGCTGTAATCGAACCGTATGGGACTATCGTTATGGTAGAGGCGCGTCATCTGTGTATGCAGATGAGAGGAGTTGAGAAACAAAATGCATCGACTACGACCTGCTTATATTCTGGTAATTTTAAGGATAGAGAATTGAGAGAAGAATTTTTTTCGATGTTACGTAGTCGTTAATATTATAGGATCGTTTGATATGATTTAGATATTAAGCGGTTAGTATTCAAAAAGTAATAGGAGTAGGGCCTGAAAAAGGTAAAAAAATAATATTTAGCATTTGCACAACTCAAAATAACGCTTTATATTTGCAGTCGCAATTGCGAAAGTAGCTCAGTTGGTAGAGCATAACCTTGCCAAGGTTAGGGTCGCGGGTTCGAGTCCCGTCTTTCGCTCCACGGTTTTTTCCGTGATAGCGAGTAAGCCCAAATGGCGGAATTGGTAGACGCGCTAGTTTCAGGGACTAGTGTTTATTGCGAACGTGCAGGTTCGAGTCCTGTTTTGGGCACGCTTCAAAAACAACGATGTCCGGGTGGTGAAATTGGTAGACACGCTACTTTGAGGGGGTAGTGATCGTTAGATCGTGTGAGTTCGAATCTCATCTCGGACACTAAAAAGGTTCTGTAAATTAATTTGCAGAACCTTTTTCTTTTTAGGGAGAATAGTTTTTATTCCTGATAACGGTATGGTTTAAAAGCCTGCCTAATGATTCTCGAACAGCAAGAATACTGAAAAGCTGTTGTATTTCTAAAACTTAACAGCTACCTTTGTCTTTATATATTGATTGTAATTAACCGTAGTGTATTTTATGTTAAGAATACTATTCTTTTTTTACCAGTGGCTTATTGCATTTCCTATTTTATTAGTATTGACTATAATAACAGCATTAGTGACGATTGTCGGTTGTTTTGTTGGAGACAGCAAGGTTTGGGGATACTATCCGGGACGCATTTGGTCTCAACTTTTTTGTTGGATCTCGTTTGTGCGAGTTAAAGTAAAAGGTCGGGAAAATATCGATAAGAAAACTTCTTATGTTTTTGTCGCAAATCATCAGGGAGCGTATGACATTTTTTTAATTTATGGTTTTTTAGGGCATAATTTTAAATGGATGATGAAAAAAAGCCTCAGGCGCATACCATTTGTCGGAAAAGCTTGTGCTGCAGCCGGACATATATTTGTAGATCGTTCTGGGCCTAAAAGTATTCGGGAAACACTGGATATGGCAGAACAGACCTTGAAACACGGTATGTCCTTAGTTGTCTTTCCTGAAGGTTCGCGTACGTGGAACGGGAAACTTCAACGTTTTAAAAAGGGGGCTTATCAGTTGGCTATTGATTTAAATTTGCCCGTAGTACCTTTAACGATTGACGGATCTTTCTCTGTATTGCCTCGTTCGTCATATTTGATAAAGCCGGGAAAAATGGTTTTGACGATTCATAAACCTCTATTTCCTGACCCTGTTTTAGGACATGATATTGAAACGCTTATGAAAAAGTCATACGAAGCAGTGGAGTCCGCTTTACCTAAAGAGAAAACAGCCTTGTAAAAAAAACTTAATCGAAAGTAAAAAAATATCGGTATGGTTTTGTAATAGAAAAATAAATTCGCACCTTTGCAGCACAATAAAAAATTGTCCTGTGGTGTAACGGTAGCACATCGGATTCTGGTTCCGCTTGTGAGGGTTCGAATCCTTCCAGGACAACATGAATATTTATAACCCACTTATTATCAATTGAATAATAGGTGGGTTTATTTTTAGAGATCAAAATGGGGGGATGAATTTGATTTTATTTAAAGGATGAAGAAATAGAAGATGGGAACATCAGAAACGCTTCCCAATATTTGTTATAACTTCGCAAGTTAACCATAATGATGCCGTAATAAATTTGATATGAGTAGTTATAGTGCTTTTGCAAATTATCGATAATAAACTAATTGAGTTGTAAACTTCTTACAATATAATTTCTTATAAATATGATAAGGGCGATATTTTTAGATGTTGACGGTACGTTGGTAAGTTTTGACACTCATCGTGTGCCTCAGTCGGCAATAGATGCATTATGGCAAGTTCACAATTCAGGGTGTAAAATTATTATTGCAACAGGACGAGCTGCAAGTGATTTGCATGAAATAGAAGAAGTCCCTTTTGATGCCGTAATAGCCCTTAACGGTTCGGATTGCGTTTTGAGAGACGGTACTTCCGTGTCTAAAAAACAAATTTCTGATAAAGATTTTCAGAAGGCTTATGCTCTTTCTCGGCAATTTGGATTTCCGATAGCCGTTGAAACGAATAACGGGATTTTTGTTAATGAGTTGAACCCTATCGTTATAGAATTGGCGAGATTGGTGGATCATCCTGTTCCACCGGTTATCGATATAGAAAAGGAGTTTATCGAGGGGAAATGTTGCCAGTTATGTTTTTATTGTGATGAAGAGACAGAAAAAGAAGTTATGGCTCAACTTCCGAATCTTTCCGCTTCCAGGTGGCATCCGATTTTTGCGGATATAAATGTGAAAGGCGTTGATAAAGCATCCGGTATTAGAGAATTTGCTTCTTATTATGATTTTGATATTTCGCATACAATAGCTTTTGGAGATGGGGGAAATGATATTTCAATGCTTCGGGAAGCCGGTATAGGGGTAGCTATGGGTGGAGCTGCCGAGTCTATACATGCGGTATCCGACTATATAACAGATTCGGTTGATAATGACGGCATTCGAAATGCGTTAATTCATTTTGGCATTATTTAAAAAATCCAGGACTTTTTTGTAACATTGTAAAAATATTGAAAAGGTAAGAAAGAGTTTTTTTAAGATTCGATAGAAATCTTATGTTGATAAGATATATTATATGGGGGCGTGATCGATTATCTGTAATTTTTCTAATGTTTAAAGAAAAGGTTAGAAAATAAAGGTGAAATTATTATGGATGAACGGTTAGGGTTATAGAAAAGTAAGAATTTTTATAATAAGCATATGGAGGGCTGTTTAAGTATTATCTTAGACAGCCCTCCATATATTTTATTTTCGCTTAATAAATTTATTATATATGCTTAGGCAGGCTCTTGAAGTCCTATTTTATTTTTTCTCGGGAATTATTACGGTAAGATTTATTTTCTTAAGAACAAATCGGCGTTTGTAAGTGTTAGATAATCACATCGCTTAATAATAAGTTATAAGGGATTATAATGCAATTAAAAATATCGTTAGAATTGAATAAAAATGAATAGGAATGTTAATCTATTTGTTAATATTTCCTTCAAAGTTAATGACGATATTTATTCTTGACGAAAGTATCAGGATTTACATTTAGAGAACTTTATTTTTCTAAATATAATCTTGATCGTGATTAATTAACCAATTAAAGTTTGACTGTAATAATGCAGTGTACAATTAAAGAAGAATTAAGGCAGTTGATGAATAGGATTCTATGTGTTCTTATCGGTATAATGTCTGTTCTTTCTTCAGGACGAGCACAAGAGAATTTTCCGATTTCGATCAATATAGAACCTGAGGAGATGAGGCTTTCTGGGGTTTATTCGGAATATGATAATTACTCAGTCGAAAGAGAGAGAGATACTATATTATCCGATATAATATTTGTTACCGATACGGTTATCGATAATACGGCTCTTTTGTCTGATAGTGCGGTAATCAATATTTATGCGGAGACTTCATGGGAAAAAATGAGATCCCGAAATTTACATTGGAATCTTAAAACGAATCTTCTGTATGCTGCAACATTAACTCCAAATCTGGGGTTGGAAATTAGTTGGGGAACACAGTTGAGTTTAAATATAACGGGAAGTTATAATCCTTGGAATCGTAAGGGTAAAAAGGGGGATAATGATAAGATTGTACACTGGATGGCACAACCGGAGTTGAGGTATTGGTTTTGCGAACCGACAGGTGGACATTTTATTGGTATTCATGCTGTTGTGACTAAATATAATATTGGTGGGCATAAATTTTTCCACATTTTTGATAAAGGATATCGATATGAAGGTTGGGGAGTTGGTGGTGGATTTACTTATGGATATAGTTGGTTCTTGTCTAAAAAATGGGCGATTGAAGGATTTCTCGGTATTGGGGTAGTACAGCTTGGTTTTGATAAGTCGAATAATCGGATCTGGTGTTGTACCAAATCAGAGCATTTTACTAAGACATACTTTGGGTTAACAAAAGTTGGTATTTCATTGATTTATAATATTAAATAAAAGAATAATGAGAGTATCAAAAAATATAATTATGTTCTTGTTTTTTTCATTGCTGACATTTGTTTATGGTGAGATAATAGCGGGAGAAAAAAACAGAGGAGGTCGGTTATCTATCTCTAACATTCAGATACAGAATATTGGTGATAGTATAAGACTTTGTTTTGATTGTATTCCTGATTTGACTATGTTAAAAAAGAAGGAGAGAATTATAGTAACTCCCGTCATATTTGACAGCATTCATCAAACTACTTTTTCTCCATTTGCGATAGTTGGAAGGAAAGAAAAAATGACATTTATCCGAAGTGTTGATTATCAGATAAATATGAAAATAGCAGATGATAGTGGATTATTTTCATATAAAGCCGCTATAAAATATGCAGATTGGATGAAAGGGAGTACACTGGCTTTTAATACTGTAACTAAATTGTGTGCTAAACGATTTGTACAAGAAACTGTTTATGTAAAAGGAAAAGTCTTGCAAGATCCTGATATAAAAATTGTTGAAATTATAAAAGCCGTTGAACCTGTTTTAAGTACTGCTGAGAAATTGGCTCAGGATTATACCTTTCTTATTCCGGTTTCTCAGAGAATTGATTTTGATAAAACAAATAGAGAAGGTGCTGTTTCTGTTTTATTTTGTCCGGGATCTTCAGTGTTATCATCTGATTACCAAAATAATAGTAAAAAAATAGACTTGTTGGTCAGTGTTATTAATGAAATTAATAGATCTTCAGATAGTCGGATTACGGATATTTTGATTATCGGTTATGCTTCTCCTGAAGGAAAATATCGTTTGAATTTGGATTTTGCAGAAAAGCGAGCTATTGCTTTAAGGGATTATTTAGTACAGGAAACGGATATGCCTGTAAAATCGTTTGAAATAATCAATGGAGGAATAGATTGGCAGGGCTTGTATCAGTTGGTGAATGAGTCTGATATGGTAGAAAAAGAAGAAATTCTCAAGATTATTGCTCCTTCTGTCATTGGAGAGGAGCAGGTTCGGAATGACAAGCTTATACATTTAAGAGATGGAATTCCTTATCGATATATGTTGAAGAACTTTTTCCCTCAATTGCGCTCGAGTACTTGCATTAGGATATTCTACAAGAATGTAGATGGGGAAAAATGATAAAGGCTTTTATAATAGTTTGTAAAACAACTTAATAACTAAATTTTAGGATTATGAAAATTAAAAATTTATTAGCAGTTTCTATGGCTGCATTTGTATTATTGTCATGTAATGACTCAGACAATGGTTTGTCCGAACCTGCTGTTCAAGGTAAGAAAGCGACGATTACTGTAAATATTAAAGGAAACGCTGATACTCGTGCATTGAGTGGAGAAGTTTCCGGATCGACCGATGAGAATGCTATTAAATCGTTGGAGTTTTTTGTTTTTAATGCTGACGGTTCTTATCAAAAATATTTTAAACCAGAGGCCTTGGCTTCGAATAACCAGTATACATTTCTTGTCGACGCAGGAAATTTGACGATTCTTACTGCTGTTAATCAGAATTTGGGTGAACCTTCTCCTGCTCCTTCTCTGTTGGCTGATTTTAAAAAAAGTAGTCTTTATAAAGATTTGGTACTAGATGGTTCTAATTCCCGTGCAGATATAAGTACATCAACGGGATTTGCTATGGCAGCAGAAGGGACGATTAATGTTGTGGAAGGAGAAACAAATACTCTAAACCTTACCGTTCGTCGTTTATTAAGTAAGATTGAAGCACCTAAAGTAGATCCGTCAAGTCAGATTACAGCACCTAAAGCTGATTTGCTCGAAATATTGGGACTCGGGACAAGTGGAACAGTTCCTGAAGATTTAAAATGGACTTTTGATGGCTATATGGTTATCAATGGGATAAACCAATCGCGAGCTTTCGAATATAATGATCTTGAAAATTGGGTACGTTTTGAAACTGCATCTAATTTCAAAACGACATTTTCTATAAATGGAGAAACTGTTGAAACTGTATACTCTACAAAAAATGATGATACAGACGAAACGACGAACGGTTTTTTGCCGGTTACCTATGAAAAGCCGGTTTATGTATATGAAAATGTACCGACGATTTTGCAAGGAGGTAATGGATCGGCTGCAACGGTATTTGATAAGGATGAGGTCGTAGCTTTTATTATTCAGGGAACATTTTCCGGTACAGGAGTGAGTGGAGTCACCCGTTATTGGAGAGTTAATTTATTGAAAGATGATGCATGGAAGATTTATCGTAACAGTATTTATCGTGTGACGATGAAAGATATTAAAACCGTAGGTTGGGCTACTCCGAAAGATGCTGAAGAAGAAGGGCCTGTGGTTAGTCCAGAGGAAAGTTCTATCTCTATCAATATTGAAGTCGCAAAATGGGATGTGAGAACCCAAAATGTTGATTTATAATCGAGATGAACGACTATTACCGTTATTCCTGAGGAGAATGTTATTTCAGCTTTAGAATTTGTTTAAATTTTCCTGTCTCTGACTTTTATGAGTCTTCTGGGGAGTTGTTTTTTGTTCCTGTATGTTATGTAGCCTGCTACGCTCCTTATCGGAACAAAAAATGTACTTGGAAACAGTTTTCAAAAAGTCCCGTGGAAAACTTAAACAGACTCTTAGGAATAACGGTAAATAATTAATAGTAAATTGTTATATCGTGAAGAAAGTAATTCTGATATTGTTGATAATAATATCTTGCATGGGGTGTACTTACGAAGGTCCGCACTACGGCTGTGATAGAGGATCTCTGAATTTGGTCTTCACGTATGAGGGTAATACTGACAATTTTGATCTATCGGTAGCCAGTGATATAGAATTGTATTTGTATAATAGTGAAGGTAATAAGATAGAAATGAGGCATATTCCTTATAATGATATAAAAGGAGGGCAACCTTATTCTTTTGAGTTGCAATATACAGGAACTACATATCTTGTGGCATGGACTTTATCGGGAGATAAAGATATTGATAAAGAACCGCTTATGTTTCTTAATGAAGAAAATTATTCACAGATAAGATTTGCAATGAGTAAAAAAACAATGCGGCAATCGCAGATGTATAATGGTTCTGCACAAGACCTTTTTTGGAAGAATCTTATTTTTGATTCAAATCCTTTGGAAGAAAAAAATGTAAATGTTGAGGTTAAGAAACTGTTATGCAATATTACTGTCACAATAGAAGAGGGAAACAGTTTTAAGATTCAGTATCCTGGAGAACTCAGAGTGAATATTTGGGGATCGTCAGATTCATACCATGTTTCTGAAAACCAACAATCTGGTGACGGGATTGTGATAGAAGATAAATTTTCTTATATCGAGAGTCGTGATGAATATGTTTCCGAGAATAAGGTATTACCGGCTTCTATAGATTCGGAGAGTGGTGAGGAAGATAACATTGTGGTCACGCTTTTTGAGGATGGAATAGCCCGATTGAGAGTAGATACAGAAGCTAAGGCACGAGAAGGTTCTCAAATAGATATTGTGATCAGACCTACGAAGCAGGAGGCAATTATTACGGTCGATTCATGGCAGATTCGTAAAGCTTTGGTCATGCTTTAAAAATAATAATAGTATGAAAAATTTATCTATATTACAGATTGTTTTTGTATTAGTAGGATTCTACTCTTGTCAAAATAAACTTGATGATGAATCGTCAGTTGCTTATTCTTCTGGAGAGTCTGAAGTTGAAATATCTATTTTGACGGATTTTACAACCCGTAGTGTTGAACTGTCTGTTCCGGATGAAAGTATTATCGATGACCTTGATGTATTGCTTTTTGATTCTAATGGAAAATTTCTTTGCTGGCGAACTACTTTTAAAATAAATGGAAAGTTACGAACTACTCTTCCGGTGGGAGAAGGTTATGATGCCTATTTTTTTGCTAATTGTCGTTCGTTTATTGAGAAGTTGCTTCCTGATGAGGCTGCTGTTATCCGATATAAAGGGGTTGCCGATTGGGAAGTATTCCGAAAAGAGTTGGTCGATATAGCTCCTCAAAGGCTCTTACAGAATGGTACGTCTTTTACGAGTTTACCTATGTGGGGAATTTTGAAGGGACAGGAAGTAAAAGATGGAGTGATTAATTATTGGCCATTACTTAGTCTTATTCGTTCGGTAGCTTCAGTAGATATTTATGTGTCTGCCAATATTGATGATTTTAAGCTAAATGATGCTACTTTATATCATGTTCCGGATAGAGGTTTTTTAGGTAATAGTTCGGATAATATCATAAACAATCAGGTTCAAACGGCCGATTCTCCTATAGATATGAAAACTATTTTGACTTTAGAATCAAATAACTATGATGAGATTAACCGATCTATTGCAAATAAACTTTATTTATATGATAATGATACTGAAAACGAATTTGGAAATCAAAAACATACTCGTTTGGTGATTGGGGCTCAATATAAGGGTACGAAATATTATTATCCTATAGATTTTGAGAGTTCTGAAACGGATAAACTTGTTGAAATCGTACGAAATAGAAAATATGTATTCAATATTAATTCGGTTAGCGGTCCTGGATATACCGATAAGGAAACTGCTGCCGAACAGCCTTCTATTCATTTGAATGTCAATGTGGTCGAGTGGAGTATGGCTGCAGGACAAATGGGATCGAGCGGAAATTACTATTTGTGGACAGAAAGTCGTGAGGTTACGTTATACCGTGATCTGAATTCTTCTGTTGTTGTCGGAGTGGAAAGTAATATTCTCTCTAAAGTTATAGACTTGTCGTTTAAAACCGATGTGAATGGGCCTGTTCATGTGTTGACGAACGGTATTCAGAATAATCGTTTTAAAATCGAATTGATTGATGATGAAGACGGATATCCAAAGAGTCTTAGAATAACGGCATTAGGAGAATTTGATCCAACAATGGCTGCTGCTAATTCTGATACTCTTGTGTTACTTTCTGGAAGAATCAGGTTAGAAATACAGATCTTACGTTATAATAAAGGTGTAAATGACTGGGAATTGGATGGAGATATTAACGTTGATTTAGGAGAATAATTGATATGTATAACGATAAAAATTATAGTATGAAAAAAATATTGTGGTATGTTTTCCTTTTGACAACGGCTGTTTTTACGTCTTGTAGAATAGATGATGAAGATCGGTTTTCTTCAGGAAAGAACGGTAAATTGATTATAAATTTCAGTGTTCAAGATCCTACCAGTGGATTGGCAACACGAGCGGCAATAGCTCCTGAGGAAGGTGAGGAAAATGTAAAGACGATCGATTTGATCTTTTTTGAATCGAATAATAATGGTACGGGGATTTTTAAAGGTTGGAAAGAGTTGTCTGCCACATCGGAGAATCCGTTGGTGATGAATACTGATATGGCATTTGATTTTTCTGATATTGGACTAAATATGACAGATGCTTATGATATTTTGGTAGTAGCCAATATTGGCGATAACTATTTATCTGCAGATAGTTCTCAGACTTTGGATGAGTGGAAAGCTGCGATTAAAAGTAAAAATTTTAAAGAAGCAAAAGCCGATGTTCAGGTATTTCTGACAGGTACGGATGAAAACGCACCGGAATATACGACTAAACCGTTAGAAAGCGAGGCATTATTGATGAGCACTTCATTAAGAAAAGAGTCTCAGGATACAAAAATCAGCATAGTATTGCAGCGTGCTGTTTCCCGTTTTGACGTTTATAATTCGGCTGCTGGATATACCCTTGAGTCAGTGTCGGTCTGGAATGCATATCCGTCTCTTTTTGTCTGGAATGGAGAACCGAATTCTTTCGATAAAAAAGCGAAACGTATTACAAGACTTTATGGTGTGGAGAATAAAGTTGATGGTAATATTGTCGGAAAATTGTATGCTTTTGAGAATTATGTAGCATCTCCTAAGCAAAACGATGAGGTTACGACCTGCTTGATTATTGGTGTAAGAAATAATAGCTCCGGTACGATTTCATATCATCGAGCCAATGTGCACCCGCTTGAATCAGGACAGTCGCTCAAACGTAACAATGTATATAAATTGACTATAAATTCAGTTAAAAAAGAAGGTTATACTACAGAACTGGAAGCTTATAAAGGGGAGACAGCATCGTTAAGTTATTCTATTAATTATTGGGATATGGACAGTCATGGTACTGTACAGTTTGACGGAGACAATATTTTGGCTATACCAACAAAAAAAGTAATGTTTACTCCTAATGGAGGCAGTTACAATTTGGGGATATTCACTTTTGGAGAGGGAACATTGTCTCTTAGTAAAAAAGTGCTTGATGACGGTATATCTGTTAGTTTGAACGGTAAGACATTGACAGTCACAGCAACAATGTTGAATGATGTAAAAGATGAACGTAATGGTATTGTCGAACTTACGTTTGGCAATTTGAAGGCAACTATCGATATCGTTCAGTTAGAAGGAGGAGATCTTTATTTGAAGTTGAATCCTAAAAGTATACCTAATTTTGCAAATGGCGCTGGTGTCGCAGCACCTTCTATCGCCGTAGAGGGTTCGGGAGACTGGAATGCTACTATTTATCCTCCGGGTGCAGGAGCATTCTTTTCTTTCGTGCAAACCGGTACTTCTGCCGTAACCGATTATGATAGTGATAAAGCTTTTAATAACATTATTCCGATCTATACTCACACAGCTAACACAGCGACCGCTCCTCGTTACGGTTTTTTGGTAGTCAGTCTGAAGGAAGATCCTTCGGTACAGAGTACAATGTTGTTGATTCAAAATGGAGAACCCGGATTTGAATTGACTCCGTCTGTATCTTCTATTGATTTTGAATATGATGGAGAATTGACAATTACAGGGAATAATACTAATACTTTTCTTGTCAATCCGGGATTGAATACCGATGGAACTTCTGTGAACCAGTGGCGATATGTTCTTGAAGGTGATAATACTGGTGCATTTGAAATAAAAGATGTTCATGATGATGCGAATTTAAAACTTAACCGCATAACCGTAACGGCAAAGGAGAATGCAAGTAATAATACTTTGAATGCCAGATTGCATTTAGAGTTAGTAGCCGATCCTAATGTAAAATCTCAAGTGATTACAATCACTCAAAAACCGATGACTTTAAATACGGGTATTGTAGGTAATACATTATACGTATCTGAAAATCAGGATGAAACACAGTTCGTAAATTTGCAAAGCGGTAAGAATATGAAGTGGATTGCAGAACTGGAACAACCAGAACCGGCATTGGCTCATACTTATGTCGTAAAAATGCTTGGAGAAAATGGTACGGAAATGCCGTGGGGAACTGAATATGCAATAGGAACTAAATTTAAGATTCAATTGCCTAAAACTTTATATAAAGATGCAAACCGTGATATAACTTATCATGTGAAATTGACTTTGGTAGGGACGGATGTTTCGACTCGTCTTGCAGTTGTTAGGACAGTGCTTAAACCTATAGCGATTAATGTTGCCAATCTTTATGGAGGATACGGTGCATTAGGAAATGGAATTTTGAGTATGTTCCGAGATTATGGTAATTATCCGACATTCTTTGGTCCTCAGGGAATAGTTTATACACCGATAACGCCTACTTTGCCAAATAACGAAAGTAACAGTGCCGGAGTAGGTGCTAATATTCCTGATAATGTCAATGTCCTTTTCTCAGGAAGATATGCGACTTCAGTTTCTAATTACTATGATAATTTGGTTACTTGGTTAGAGAATAGTCCTAATAAAAACAGATTTGCTGTGATTTCTCTTGATAATAGTAATTCAGAAAATCAAGCATTATTTGCAAAATTTGCTTCTTGGGGTTATAAATACAGAGGGAATAGCGGATCGAATGCGACTTGGGTGACAGCTCATACCAATGATCCGGTATGGGATTATATAGTTAAGAATGGGCCGTTCAGTAATTACAATCCCTCTCGGCAAATTAATTTTAACGCATTGTTTTATAGGGATGGAATAAGCGGAACTTTTGATGTCCCGGTTGGAGTAACCAATGTATTGGAAGTTGCAGGTAATGGTTGCTCTTTATCAATCGATCTGCGAAAAAGAGTGATATTTATTGGAGACACTCAGCATACCAGTATATGGACTCCGGCTTATAATGCTTTGGCGACTGTTACGGATAATGAGTATTATGGTCGCGGAGTATTGTGGGCTACTCTATGGGCGATAATTTATAATACGGCTCAGTATGGAGATCATTTCACGGATGCACTTAAGTGATGTTAATTATAATGCTCGATAATTAAATAGATGAAACTTATCCGAGACAATATTGATATAGTCTCGATAAGTTTCATCTATTTATATTATTGGGATAGAGTTTAATTGCGTATTACTCTGATTTAAATATATATAGCTTTTGATAGTCGATATTTGTTACTGCTGTCTGTTATCAGTCAAAAAATCATATATTTCTTTTGCATAACGCCTTCCTACCGGTATAGGCCTTGATAATCCTTTTAGCCATATTTCTTGTTTAGAAAATTTTTGTATGCGGTTTGTGGGTATGAGGAATGAACGGTGTACTCTTAAAAAAGTGTTTTGTGGTAACATTTTATGAATAGTTTTAATATTGAGCCGTGATATTACGCTATTACCGTTTATTCTGTATATTTTACAATAATTCTCTAAAGCCTCGATATAGAAAATATCGGATAACAATATGTTTATGTTGTTATATTCCTGCTTGACAACGATTGTCTCTTGATCGTTCTTATTGTTCCATACCGAAATATTCCGTATGGCTTTTTCAATTGCCCTGTCGAAACGGTCATAAGCTATAGGTTTATGCAGAAAATCTACTGCATCAAGATTAAAGCCGTCAAGGGCGTATTGTGCATGAGCTGTAGTAAATATCAAACAACAGTTGTGTGGCAGCTTTTTTGCAATTTCCAATCCGTTAATACTGTTCATCTCTATATCGAGAAATACTATATCGGGTTTATCTTTTTTTATTTCTTCTAATCCTATACGAGGCTCACAGAAAGTTTTTAACTCAATGTTACCTTTCCTTTCGCAAAATTGTTTGATTACCAGTAGTGCGATCGGCTCGTCATCGATAGCTATGCAGTTGATTCGTTTCATGTTCGAGACAATTGTATCGTTAATTTAGTCAAGAACTCCTGTTTATTATTATCTTTTTCGGTAATAAGAGTAAAAAGTCCGGGATAGAGCAATTGCAGACGTTTTCTGCAATTTTCGATGCCGATAGATGATTCACCTTCTTTTTTTTCTTTCATGATAGAGTTACGAGTCTTGAAAAGCAGAACACCGTCTTCAACTATGATTCGTATAAGTATAGTGCAATCTTCGGAAGAAGACGTCCCGTATTTAAAAGCATTTTCGACAAATGTAATCAGTATCATAGGAGGGATAAGAACGTGTTCTTCGTCTGTACGGCTTTCAAAAATGACTTTTGTGTGGTGATTTAATCTGAGTTTCTGTAATTCCACATATTGTCGGATATATTCGATTTCGTTATTTATGTCTATTTTTTCTACCGAAGTATTATCGTACATGTATTTAAGAATATTCGAAAATTTTACAAATGCAGATTCTGTCAGATCTGATTTAGTGATGACCAAACCATAAAGCGTATTGAGGGTATTAAATAAAAAATGCGGATTTATCTGTGCCTTATACATCGCTAACTCGGCTTTGTTTTTTTCTGCTTCGATTTCTTGTTTTTGTAACATTTGACGGAATAGTTCGAAGGTTACTTCAATGGCTAAACTAAATCCCGATACGATCAAAAAGAAAAACCATATGGTTTGGGAGTGTAAGTGACGGCGAAAATCTATGGGTAATTTAGACCCGAATTTATCGGATATGGGAAAATGCGTTAATAGCTCTGTAATCAGTGTCAATATGATGATCAAGATAATGATATGTAAATATTTTCTTTTTAAAAAGAGCGAGGGAATATTTGCTTTTCTGTAAGTAAAATAAAGTAAGTATAAATATAAAACCAAAGTTCCGACAAAAACAGGCTGGGTTTTGATCCATTTGTCAACCGGAACTAATAAGATAATCAGTGGCAAGATAACCAAGCAGAAAAGTAGATCGACATAGTGTATTATTTGAGGATACCGTATAAATGTATAATATGCAGTCTCCTTGCCTTTACCTTTACCTTTGAGATTTTTTAATAACATCAGGGTATTTATATTCGTAAAATATCAAATCTTTATCACAAAGATAAATATTAGATACTATACCTCAAAAATTGCTTGTTGTCGTTAATCAACACATTTCTGTCGTTAATCAACACTTTTATAATATGTAGCAAAATCCTTTTATTTTTGTCACTACTTGTTTTGTATCTCATTATGTAATGTAATAATTAATCAACTATACCCAATGAAATACCTCATTATTCCTATTTTATCGGGGCTTATACTGCTCTATTCGTGCGGATCTCAGCCTCAGGAACAAACATCTGCTAAGTATAAAACTTTGAATGTCGGATTCAGTAATCAAACGCTTAAGAGCGATTATACAGCTACGCTTCGAGGGCGGCAATATGTAGAGATACGTCCGCAGGTAAGCGGTATAATCACGAGAATTTGTATGAATGAAGGAGATGTCGTGCATAAGGGACAAGTTCTTTTTGTTATTGATCAAATTCCTTATAAGGCTGCACTTGAGACAGCTATGGCCAATGTAAAAAGTGCCGAATCTAAGCTTGCGACAGCAAAACTTACTGCTGAAAGTAAGGAAGAACTGTTTCGGGAAAATGTGGTTTCTGAATTCGATTTGCAAACAGCCCGTAATGCTTTTGCCGAAGCTCAAGCTGCTCTTGCTTTGGCTCGTGCTGAGGAGATAAATGCCCGTAATAATCTTTCTTATACAGAAGTAAAAAGTCCGGTAGATGGAGTAGCCAGTATGATTCCCTATCGTGTAGGAGCTCTTGTCGATAGTAATATTTCAGAACCGTTAGTCACGGTTTCTGACGATAACGAGGTCTTTGCTTATTTCTCGATGGATGAGAATCAAATTCTAAATCTTGTGCAACAATATGGTTCATTACAGAAAACAATGGAGCAAATGCCTGAAGTAGAATTGATGCTCAGTAATGGTAAAGTTTATCAATATTCCGGTAAAATTGATGCTATTAGCGGAACCGTTGATAGCGGGACGGGTGCAGTAAGTCTTCGTGCTTCATTTAAAAATCCGGATAAATTGTTGCGTAATGGTGGTAGCGGAAAGGTGATCGTTCCTACTCATCGAGACAGCGTAATCGTTATTCCTCAAACTGCCACTTATGAATTGCAAAATCGCGTTTTTGTCTATAAAGTAGTTGACGGTAAGGCGAAATCTGCTCCGATTGAAGTGTTCCGTCTGAATAACGGTACGGAATATATTGTCGAGTCGGGACTCGCTCCCGGTGATGTTATTATTGCCGAAGGTGCAGGTCTTATGCGAGAAGGAACGGTAATCGATTCTCATACTTCCACTAATGAATAATCCACATTATGAAAATTAGAACATTTATTGACCGGCCTATTCTATCGGTTGTTATTTCGGTTGTTATTTTGATTGTTGGATTGATAGGACTTTCGCAGCTACCTATCGAGCAATTCCCTGAAATCGCACCTCCTACCGTCAGTGTTTCTGCTACTTATACAGGAGCAAATGCCGAGACTGTGCAAAAGAGTGTCGTTGTTCCTCTTGAGGAGGCATTGAATGGAGTGGAAAATATGATGTATATGACCTCTACTGCAACCAATACCGGTTCGGCACGAATTACTATCTATTTCCGTCAAGGTACCGATCCCGATATGGCAACAGTCAATGTCCAGAATCGTATTGCAACGGCACAGGGATTATTACCTGCGGAAGTAACGAAGAGCGGTATTACCGTACGTAAACGTCAAACAAGTAATATCAAAGCGTTAGCCCTTTATAGTCCGGATAATTCGTTTGATGAGAGCTTTCTGAATAATTATTTGAAGATTAATATCGAACCGCGTCTTTCTCGTATTGCCGGAGTGGGAGAGGTTAATGTAATGGGGGCGGATTATTCTTTGCGTATTTGGCTTGATCCCGGTAAAATGGCTAAATATAACTTGATGCCGTCGGATATTGCGACCGTACTTGACGAGCAGAATTTGGAGGCTCCTACCGGAACGCTTGGTGCGGAATCTGAAAATACATTCCAATATGTCTTGAAATACCGGGGGCGTTATGAAGAGGAAAAAGATTATGAAAATTTGGTAATCCGTTCTTTAGAAAGCGGAGAAGTCCTTCGTTTAAAAGACGTGGCGCGTATAGAATTGGGTTCTAGCTCTTATACCTATATAGGAGAAGTAAACGGACATCCCGGATCTAACTGTATGATTGCACAAACATCTGGGTCGAATGCCAATGAAATTATAGAAGAAATAGACAAAGTAGCAGCAGAAATTTCGAAAACTTTGCCTAAAGGTATGGAGTTGGTGGACTTGATGAGTTCTAAAGATTTTTTGGATGCTTCTATTCAAAATGTAATAAAAACGCTTGTTGAAGCTATTTTACTGGTGATTTTGGTGGTGTATGTGTTTTTGCAAAGCATGCGTTCTACTTTTATCCCGGCAATCTCGATAGTTGTTTCTTTAGTGGGTACATTCGCTTTTTTATATGTGGCAGGTTTTAGTTTGAATATGTTGACCTTGTTTGCATTGGTATTGGTAATCGGTACAGTGGTGGATGATGCTATCGTTGTCGTAGAAGCTGTTCAGGCAAAATTCGATGAAGGGTATAAGTCTTCATATCGTGCCACAATCGATGCGATGGGAGGGATTACTTCTGCATTGGTAACGACGACATTTGTCTTTATGGCTGTTTTTATTCCTGTCAGTTTTATGGGAGGAACGACCGGTACGTTCTACACGCAATTCGGTTTGACAATGGCTGTTGCCGTAGCTATCTCTTTGGTCAATGCCTTGACGTTAAGTCCTGCTCTTTGTGCTTTGATTATGACTCCTCACGAAGTTGCAGCCGATGGGAAAAAAATGAGTTTCTCCTCTCGTTTTCATATTGCATTCGACAGTGCTTTTCATCGTTTGGTACAGAAATATAAAACAGGAGTTTTCTTTATGCTGAAACGGAAATGGTTGGCTTTAGTTTTACTGCTGGTGGCTTTTGGCGGCTTGTTTATTTTGATGAAAACGACTAAAACCGGACTTGTTCCGCAGGAGGATATGGGGACTATATTTGTTGATGTGCGAACTTCACCGGGAAATACTTTGGAGGAGACGAAAATTATTATGGATGAAGTGGATAGACGTATTAGTGATATTCCGCAAATACGAATGTTTTCTAAAGTGACGGGTAACGGAATGATCAGCGGACAAGGATCGTCTAACGGTATGTTTATTGTCCGTTTGAAACAGTGGGATGAGCGTCAGGAAAAAGAGGATGAAATAAATGCCGTTATTGATGAGATATACCGACGTACAGATGATATATCCTCGGCTCAGATTATGGCTTTTGCCCAACCCATGATTCCGGGATATGGAGTGAGTAGTGGTTTTGAAATTTATGTACAAGATCAAAAAGGCGGTTCTGTAGAAGATTTGCTGAAATATACGAAGCAAATGATTGAGAAATTGAATGCACGACCGGAAATCGGGCGTGCAACGACCTCGTTTGATACCAAATTCCCTCAATATATGGTAGAGGTCGATGCTGCTCGCTGTAAGCGCAACGGAGTATCGCCATCTGATGTATTGAGTACTTTATCTGGATATATCGGAGGTAATTATGCCTCGAATATGAACCGTTTTTCAAAACTTTATCGTGTAATGGTGCAGGCATCTCCTGAGTTCCGGTTAGATACGGAAGCGTTGAATAATATGTTCGTTCGTAATTCGGATGGAGAGATGTCCCCTATTAGCCAGTATTTGACGTTGACTCGGGTGTATGGCTCTGAGACTTTAACCCGTTTTAATCTTTTTTCCGCTATATCCGTCAATGGAGCGCCTGCTACCGGTTATAGTTCCGGACAAGCTATTCAGGCGGTACGTGAAGTTGCCGAAGAAACATTACCTGCCGGTTATGGTTTCGAGTTTGGCGGAATGTCACGAGAAGAGTCTTCAACAGGAAATACGACTGTATTGGTATTTGTTATTTGTGTAGTATTTATTTATTTGATTCTGTGTGCTCTTTACGAAAGTCTGTTTATTCCTTTGGCGGTTATTCTATCAGTACCGTTCGGATTGACAGGAAGTTTTCTTTTTGCCAAAATGTTCGGTTTGGAAAATAATATCTATTTGCAGACAGGTTTGATCATGTTGATCGGCTTGTTGGCAAAAACAGCTATTTTGTTGACAGAATATGCTTCGGAACGACGTCATCAAGGGATGAGCATTACACAAGCTGCGGTGTCTGCAGCAGAAGTGCGTTTGCGACCTATTTTAATGACCTCATTGACGATGATCTTCGGTATGTTGCCGTTAATGTTTGCTTCGGGGGTAGGAGCAAACGGAAATATTTCTATCGGTGTCGGGACGGTAGGCGGTATGTTAATCGGTACTATAGCGTTGTTATTTATCGTACCGGTTTTGTTTATCGTGTTCCAATATCTGCAAGAGAAAATTATGCCTCAGCGTAAAGTATCGAAATTGGATGAGGAGAACTAATTGAAAAGAAGATTCGTATGAAAAAAATAATAATATGCATATCCTTGATCATAGGAACGAGCGGATGTTCGATATATCGGACGTATAAGCAACCTGATATGAAAACTGTTACAGACAATCTTTTTCGTCATACTCAGGAACAAACGGATACAGTCTCGATAGCGGCTCTTTCGTGGAGAGAAATTTTTACAGATTCTCAGCTACAACAGCTTATCGATACCGGATTAAAGAATAATACCGATTTGAACATTGCCCGATTGAAAGTGAAGGAGGCAGAAGCTTTGCTTATGACTTCTCGACTTTCTTATTTACCTTCAATATCGTTATCGCCGCAAGGCACATTGAATAAAGCGGAAAAGTCAAAACTCACTAAAAGCTATAATTTGGCTGTTTCTGCAGATTGGGAAATCGATATCTTCGGTCGTGTGACGAATGCCAAAAGAGAGGCAAAAGCTGTATTAGAACAGAGCGAGGCTTACCGTCAGGCTGTACAGACTCAGTTGGTCGCTACTATTGCCAATAGCTATTATACATTGTTGATGCTTGATGAGCAGTTTGAAATCAGCAAGCGTACCGCTGAAAATTGGAGTGAGAACTTGCGTGTGATGAAAGCGTTGAAAAAGGCCGGACAAACGACTGATATGGCTGTTGCTCAGACTGAGGCGAGCAAACTTTCTGTGGATGCCTCATTGCTTTCGATAGAGCGTCAGATTACAGAGACGGAGAATGCTCTTTCTGCGTTGTTAGGTTCGACTCCGGGAACAATATCCCGTTCGACTTTGAAACAACAAAAATTCCCGGATACACTTTCGGTAGGTATTCCTTTGCAATTATTGCACCGTCGTCCCGATGTCCGTCAAAGCGAGGCTGCTTTAGCTGCAGCGTTTTATGTTACTAATCAAGCACATTCGGCATTTTATCCTTCAATTACATTGAGCGGTTCTGCAGGATGGACAAATGCCGCAGGAGCTGTTATCTCTAATCCTGGACAGTGGCTATTTTCAGCCATAGGCTCATTGGTACAACCTCTTTTTAACCGGGGGCAGAATATTGCCAATTTAAAGGTAGCTAAAGCTCAGCAAGAAGAAGCATTGCTTTCGTTCAAGCAAAGTTTACTTGATGCAGGTACAGAGGTAAATGATGCTTTGTTACAATGGCAAACGGCACGTAAACGTCATAATCTGAATAAGCAGCAGATTACCTCTTTAGAATCGGCAGTTCGTAGTTCAGAACTGTTGATGCGTTACAGTTCTCAAAATTATCTGGAAGTCCTTACCGCTCGTCAAACTTTGCTGCAGGCCGAGTTGGACGCAGTATCGGATTGTTTTGATGAGATACAGGGCGTAATTAATCTTTATCATGCTTTGGGAGGAGGTATCGATTGATAGGTTTATTATAAAAATAAGTTGAAGTTGTAGTCAGATTTAGAACCTGTCTAAATTTTACTTGGGTCAGGTTTGAGAATTTCTTTCGAGGTTGTTTTTTCAGTTTTTACGAGGAGGGTAGCGGGCTATCTGACGAGTGAAAACGGGAAAAAAGACCGGAAGAAAACACGAGAATGACCTGATAATATTTTTTGTTGGAAAATTTAGATAGGCTCTTAGATTCTGTTTCTCTGAAAAAGAGTTTCTGAAAAAAGTGCATGTGCGATTAAAAATCCGCATGCACTTTTTTGTGCTGTTAGGTCGATAAATCGCTTTTCGGTAGATTATGCAAATATGAAATTTGTGAGTACTTTTTTATATTCCGATTAATTTAAATTTCAAGAAAATCACTTGTTTTATCTGTTTTTAATTTCCCATTATAAAGACTAATGTAACTATTATATCTGAGATAAGATGTGCTTTTTAGGGTGTATGAGATTTTATGTTATGAAATGAGAAAAAAAGGAGGACGTTATTTTTATTCACGAATAGCGAACAAAGGTTTCGTCTATAATGTTATCTAAAAAGAAAACATCTTAAATTATAAATAACAAAAATTGAATTATGAATACGGAAGGATTTTTTTTATCATGAATTATCGGTTGAGCGGAAATATGAGAACCGTAATGATAGTCTATTAAGATTGCTATTTGGCGTGAAGTGCGTCTTCGGTTATTTAAAAGTCAAAAAATAAAATCCAAGATATAATAATTTTTATCGAGTTATCTATTAATATTTTTAATTATGAAAAAGTCTATTATCTTATCAGCATTTGTGATAAGCGCATTCGCAGCAAATGCTCAGACTGACCAAACTGTTCTCCAAGGTACTAAAATAGGAGATAATTGGTCTATAGAGCTCAAAGCGGGTATGGTAACCCCTTTGACACACAGTTCTTTTTTTAAAGATGCCCGCCCTACTTTTGGACTTGGAGTGACTAAACAATTAACTCCGGTTTTTGGAATGGAGTTTCAAGGTATGGGGTACATAAATACAACGGATAGTAAAAATGCTATCGACGCTTCTGATGTCAGTTTGTTGAACAAATTTAATTTGATGAATCTGTTCGGAGGCTATCCCGGTACTCCCCGTCTATTCGAAATTGAAGCGGTGGCCGGTATCGGTTGGATGCATTATTATGTAAACGGTTCTGATGATGATAATTCTTGGTCTACCCGTTTCGGGTTGAACCTGAATTTCAATTTCGGAGAAACGAAAGCTTGGACTTTAGGGATTAAACCTGCTATTGTATATGATATGGAGGGTGATTTTAATAGAGCAAAAAGCCGGTTTAATGCGAATAATGCATTTTTTGAATTGACAGCTGGGGCAACCTATCATTTTAAAGGAAGTAATGGAAAGCATCATTTTACGAAGGTCAGAACTTATAATCAGACCGAGATCGATCAATTAAATGCCTCTATTAATAATCTTCGTACACAAGTAAACGAGAAAAACAATGTCGTAAACAATGCAAATCAAAAAATCGGAATGTTGCAACAAGAGTTGGCCGATTGTCGCAATCGTCCTGCAAAAGTAGAGACTGTGGTAGAAACCAGCCGTATTCCGGAATCTATCATTACCTTCCGACAGGGCAGATCGACAGTTGACGCTTCACAATTGCCTAATGTGGAACGAGTAGCTGTTTATTTGAAGAAGCATGCCGACGCAAATGTGATTATTAAAGGTTATGCATCTCCTGAAGGAAATCTCGAATTCAATAAAAAACTGGCTCAGGCTCGGGCTGAAGCAGTAAAGACCATTCTTATGAAAAAATATAAGATCAATGCAAGTCGCATTACGGCAGAAGGGCAAGGGATCGGAGATATGTTTACAGATCCGGATTGGAATCGGGTAAGTATCTGTTCTATCGTAGAGCCTTGATCGGTTTCATTGAAAATGAAATCATCGGTTACTTTTTTGAAATTACTCCTCGTATTTAAATTTAAGGATACGGGGAGTTTTTTGTTCTTTAAATGTATTTTGAAAGGAAGCTTGTCAATCTTATATTGACGAAAATGTCAGGATGAATTATCTTTGTATGCTTAAAAAGAAAAGATGCGGATGATTTTATTTAAAGATGTGACATTCATCTATAACGGGAAACCCCTGATGACTCATTTCTCGGATGTGGTATCTTCTGGCGAAAAGGTTGTCGTTTATGGTGCTTCGGGAACGGGAAAAAGTACTTTATTGAGCAGTATTGCAGGGTTGGTGCAGCCCGATGAAGGTGAAATATGGGTTGGCGGGCAATTGCTTACCGGTGCTACTGTATCGGATATTCGTCGTCTTACAGCTTGGGTACCTCAGGAGTTTACTTTGCCCTATGACTCTGTAAAGGAGTGTGTGTTTGCACTCTTCAGACTCTGGCAAAACAGGAATAAAATACCGGCAGAGCAAACCGTTTTAGATACGTTCAGATTTTTAGGATTGGAGCAGGAGATATATACAAAACGTCTTGTCGAGATTTCCGGAGGACAACGTCAGCGAGTTATGATCGCTATTGCGGTTTTATTGGATAAACCGCTTTTATTATTGGATGAGCCTACTTCGGCTTTAGATCCTGATTCTATTGAAAAGCTGATCGCATTTTTAAAATCTTATAAGAGTATGACAATGGTTGCCGTATCGCATGACGAGCGGTTTATCCGGGCATTTGATCGCAGTATAAAGATAGGAGAAGAAAGATGAACGGAACTGTCGATATCGGTTGGGGCAGCATGTGCCTCGGTTTTTTATTATTGTTGATACCTGTGACGGCGTTAGCTTATTATCGTACGGGGTTGGTAAAGGATACGCTCATTGCGGCAAGTCGGATGACTTTACAATTGTTTTTGATCGGATTTTATTTGGAATATTTGTTTACATGGAATTCGGCATGGATCAATTTGTTGTGGGTGATTGTTATGATTTGTGTAGCTTCGTGGACGGTACTGAGGCGGACAAAGTTGCCTGTAAAGAAATTATTAATTCCGGTGATAGTAGCATTCTTTTGTTCTATCTGTATTATAGATGTTTATTTCTTAGGAATAATTATAAAGTTAGATCATCTGTTCGAAGCACGTTATTTTGTTCCTGTCAGCGGTATGATACTCGGTAATATGCTTTCGGCCAATGTTATAGCTCTTAATGCCTTTTATGGAAGTCTTGACCGAGAACGTCAGCTTTATTTTTATTTATTGGCAAACGGGGCGACACGAGGTGAAGCGACAGCACCGTTTATGCGTGAAGCGCTGATAAAATCATTTAATCCGACTATTGCATCGATGGCTGTCATGGGATTGGTTGCTTTACCGGGAACTATGACCGGTCAGATATTGGGCGGAAGCAGTCCCAATGTTGCGATCAAATACCAGATTATGCTTATGATTACGATCTTTTCTTCGTCATTAATATCTGTTTTATTGACACTTTGGGCGGCAAAACACCGCTCGTTCGATAGCTGGGGGATTAAAAAATTCTGAGGATACCATTGTGTTTGTATTTGGAAGAATAAAGTAATCCTATTTGTTTTTGCCGTAACAAAGATTGAATCTTTTGCATCGGAAAATATTTGTCGATTTGAAAATTTTTGAATTTGAGATAGTAATTTTATCTTATTGTCTTGATTTATAGGTGTGTTATTGAAATTTTTAAGTAAAAATATAAGTAGAAATGTTTCAATTATTTTAAAATAATATCTGAAATAATTTTTTAATTCAGATTTTATAGCTACTTTTATTAGCGAAAAGACATGAAAGCATAGAGCTTCAGAGTGTTGTTCTGGAGTGAAGGTATAGAAACCTCCATTCCCAAAAGCACTCATGGAGATGATGTGCTTTCATGTCTTTTCAGTTATACCAGAACGGGATGGAGGTTTCTTTTTATTTAATGTTGATCTTAAAGCAAATGGAAAACTTCGATCTTGACGGTGAGCTGGATAAATACCAGCCTATAATGTTTAAGTATGCTGTCTCATTGACGCATGACTATGATGATGCGTTAGATATTGTACAAGATGTAAATTACCAAATTCTTAAAAATAGAGACAAGTTCGAATCACGGCAATACCCTTTGAAAATATCTTTTGTTTTTATAAGAAACCGCTTTATTTCCTTAATGAGAAAGAGCAAAGTTTTATATATAGAACAAGAGATGGAGTATAATGTTCAGGTTGAAAATAATGTGATCCTTTATGATTATGACTATATCTTGAGTTTAATAAGTAAAATGGATATTTCGACTCGTACTTTGATTGGACTTTTGATACAGGGTAAAAGCTATAAAGAGATAGGAAATATTCTCAACATGAAAGAAGGTACAGTAAAAAGTAGAATTCACAATATTAGAAAAAAGATTAAGTATCTGCTTCCTGAATATTTTTGATAGTATTGAGAAAAGATTAAATTAGGCTTATTAAAATTGAATATAGTTTATTTGAAATATTATCCAGATGCACTTTGTGTAATATTATTGTTTCTCTCTATCTCCGTTTTTCTAACTTTTGACCAGAAGTTTTCTCTTAATTTGATTTTATATATCCCAAAAAGGATAAAAGCTTTTCTATGTTTTTTTAATAAAATCACTTGGTCGATTTTTGAATGTGCTGAGAACTTTTCTTTTATACTCTACTGCTTTATTGTTATCATTTATACAGATGTAATTATTTCATAGTTACGAGATAAGTAGTTTGAGTATTTTTCAATTTCGACGATAATGATGTCGACTCTTTTAAGTTATGTTGGTTCTGTGAAAATTCTCTTTATACTGAATAATATATGATATATTGAATAAAATATTGACTCTATTATTACTTTGTCACACTTATTTTAGATATATCCCCAGCTATTTAATGAATGTATAAGTAAAAATGCATTTATTGTTTTAAAATAATATATAGAATAATTTTTTAATTCGAAATTTATAGTTACTTTTATTAGCGAAAAGACATGAAAGCATAGGGCTTCAGAGTGTTGTTCTGGAGTGAAGGTATAGAAACCTCCATTCCCCCAAGAGCACTCATGGAGTTGATGTGCTTTCATGTCTTTTCAATTATACCAGAACGGGGTGGAGGTTTCTTGTTTATGTTTAATCTTAAAAGTAAATGAAGAATCTCGATTTCGATATTAAGTTATGTGAATATCAATCTCTTATGCTTAAATATGCTGTCTCATTGACACATAATTATAATGATGCGTTAGATATTGTACAGGACGTAAATTACCAAATTCTTAAAAATAGAGATAAGTTTGAATCTCAGCAATATACTTTAGATATATCTTTTGTCTTTGTAAGAAATCGCTTCATCTCTTTGACGAGAAAGAGTAGAATTTTATATATAGAACAGGAAACCGTATGTAATGATCAGATTGAAAACAATACTATCTTTTATGATTATGAGTACATTATAGGGTTAATAAATAGAATGGATACCTCGACTCGTATATTAATAAATCTTTTGGTACAAGGCAAAAGCTATAAAGAGATAGGGCATATATTATGCATAAAAGAGGGAACGGTAAAAAGCAGAATTCATAATATTAGGAAAAAGATCAAAGATCTGCTTCCTGAATATTTTCAATAGTACAGAAAAAGGTTTAATATGAAAATTTGGATATGTGCAATATAAATAGGATAACGAACTCGATTCGATGTGAGTAAAAATTATATATAAGTTTGCTTTTGTTGTATTTATTCCTTTATAGTAGTTGTATAAATTTTTCTTTGAAGAAAATATTTATACAACTATTGATTATAAATGTTTTATAAATATAAAGTGGAGCTGGAGGGATTCGAACCCTCGTCCAAACGAGGAACTAATGAGCTTTCTACATGCTTATCTTCGCTTTGATTGTCGGGTATGAACAAGACCGAAGCCACCAATCCATACCTTAGCCTTTAAAATTTCATGGGCGGCACAAGGCAGGCTACCCACTATTTCCGATATTATTGCACCACCGTTTCGGAACGCTTCGGAACAACAGCAACCGGGTGATGTCTTGTCTCCACAACTGTTGCGGAGATTAAGCTAATCTACTATACTTCGATTAAGCAGCAAGAGCGTAGTTATTTTCGCCAGTTAAATTTTTGATGTCTGAGATTATAGAGCAAGCCATCCACGCTCTGCATGCTTACACACCATTTCTACCCGCTGTCAAAACCGGTCAGCCCCGTAGATTTGTGTATCGTAAAATATTATTGATTTTACGCACTACAAAGATATGCTTTTTGATCATAGTAGCGAACAGAGTTTTAATTTTTAACTTTTCAGCAACATAATCATTTTTATTGCCAAATCAAAAAATACGATCTTTCCGTTTGCATTTTGCGATATGTCCGATTCTGCCCTGCTCAGTTCATTCATCAATGAAATAATATTACGTTCGTGTATGAACGGTGCGAAACGTGTGGAAAATTGTTCTTCCCTACTATTTAAATAGTTGATTTCGGGAATATGAAGATTATAAATATAATTTTCCCGTAACATACGTTGAGTATAAGCCAGAAAACGTTTTTCTTTTTCTCTTCCCATATCGGCAGCCTCTTCACTCCATGCCTTTAAATCTTTTATTTTTCTGCCGTAGGCCAGACGCATGAGGCGCACGAAAAGGTCGAAGAAATATTGATTTTCTTCTGAAAGCTGTATCGTTTCCAGAGCTTTAATAAAATTTCCGTTTGCAATGTGTGCCACAGCATCGGCATCTTGTCGTTCTAAAGAGTATCGAGTCTGCAACGCTTCCGATATTTTTTCAGGAGGAACAGATCGCATATTAATGCGTTGTGAACGAGAAAGTATAGTGCCCAATATTTTGTCGGGTTGATTACTGACCAGTAAAAAGACTGTCTTCTCGTATGGTTCTTCCAGTATTTTCAGCAATTTGTTGGCACATACGGGATTCATTAATTCGGGTAACCAGATAATCATGATTTTATAATCCGATTCATAAGTTTTGAGACTTATTTTCCGAATAATTTCACGACTTTCGTCGGCATAGATGCTTACTTGGGAATTTTCCGCATCGATATAAGAAAGCCAATGTTCCAATGAAAGATATTGATTCTCGGAGAGGCATTTGCGCCATTCATCTATGTAGTCATCGCACAAACGTTTTTTCTTTTTTTCATTCTTGTAAATCGGAAATACAAAGTGAATGTCGGGGTGCATGACCGAACTGAATTGTTTGCATGACGGACACACACCACAGGCATCATCTTCACCCTTGTTCGTGCATTGTATATATCGGGCATAAGCAAGAGCCAAAGGTAATTTCCCGATTCCTTCAGGCCCGCAAAACAGTTGAGCATGAGCTATCTGTCCGGATTTTACAGAATGTATCAATCTTTTCTTTACCTCATCTTGTCCGATAATATCTTTGAAAAACACGATAATTACCTCCTTCTTATTGTTTTAATATACTTGCCGTGCTACACGTTTTACACTTTCGGTAGCCATCATTGAGTAAAAGTGGATGCTTGGGACTCCTTTTTCTTTTAGTTCCTTAGCCTGTAATGTACACCATTCTACGCCAACCTCTTTAGCATCTTCATCGGTTTTGCATTTTCTTAATTCAGAGGCCAGTGTCTCGGGAAGATCGACGTGGAAAACCTTTGGTAGAACCGTAAGTTGATTGCGGAAGTTTATAGGTTTGATACCCGGAATAATAGGTACATCGATACCTTCGCTCTTGCAACGATCGACAAAAGAAAAGTATTTTTCATTATCGAAAAACATTTGTGTTACAACATATTCTGCTCCTGCTTTTACCTTTTCTTTAAGCCAAAAAAGATCTGAATCGGGATTGGGTGCTTCATCGTGCTTTTCAGGATATCCTGCTACACCGTAAGAAAACGGAGTGTCCATAAGTGACATTTTGCTACCGTCCAGAAAAAAACCTTCATTAAATCGGTTTACTTGAGCCTGCAGATCGATAGCATGGGCATGACCTTCAGGGGTCGGAATAAATCTATTTTCGTGTTTAGCCTTGTCTCCTCGTAAAATCAGAAGATCGCATATTCCGAGAAAATTCAGATCTATCAAAGCATATTCCGTTTCACTTTGAGTAAATCCGCTACATATTAAATGGGGAACAGCAGGAATTTGATATTTATTTTGAATGGCAGCAGCTACAGCAACAGTACCGGGACGGGTGCGAACGGCTACGCGTTTATATAATCCCCCCTCCATATCTTTATATAAAAATTCGCTTCGGTGAGTAGTGATATTTATGTATTTGGGATCGAATTCCCGTAAAGTATCTATCGTATTGAAAATTTTCTCGATACTGTTCCCCTTTAGTGGGGGGAGCACTTCAAAAGAAAATGCAGTGGTAGGACTGTTTTTTATTAAATCTATAACTTTCATTGGCTTGTTATTTGTTTTTACAAAAGTAATATTTTTAGGTAATATGTCTATGCAAAAGTATGGAATATAGATTTGAGAATAGATCAATTGTAAAATTGTGTTTCTGATATTTCGATTATTTACTATAATAATTAAATATGGTTAATTGAGTATCGATTTTTTGTTTATTTGTTTGCGTAAATAAAAATATGCCGTACATTTGCAATGTGTTTTTCATGGTATTAGATTTAAGGTTAACGAAGATTGGTTGTCGGGATGACAACCATTTTTTTTATCTCTACTTTTCAGTTTGTTAAAATCAAAAAAAGTTGGCTTTATAGTGTGTTTTTAATTTTCCGATAAAGAAAAATTATACAGTTCTCTTTCAACCTGTTTTTTCGGACAAAAATATCCCGAAATCGTCTTTTGTAGGTGGAACGGGCGATTCAGATGTTTACCTGAATCGATTTTGTAAAGTGCCGTTTCTTTGCAGGAATAAATTGTCAATTTATTGAATCAACAAGATTATTTTAATGTAAGATAGGGGAGGATATACTCTTAATTTGCATTTAATATTTTTTTAATTATTTACTAATACGAATAACTTGTAAAAATTAATGCTTCTTTTATCTCTTTGTAAAATGAAAGAGCAGACTATAAAAATGTCGTATTATGCGTATTTGACAATCAATAAAAATTTAATGTTTAATTAAAAGTAAATCGAAATAACATGAGAAAGATCTTATTGACGGTATCGCTTATTTTTATTGCTTTTGTAGTAAGTGCATTGCAAATTGAAGCAAATAATAATAAAGCGAATATTTTAACTGAGAGGGTAAATAACCGTTCTTGTGAAAAAACTTATCGCTTTTTTACAGATGAAGATTTGAAGAATGTAGAAGCTTCTGCTAAAACCGAATGGGGTGCTAAGATTGTCGATATGTTGAAAGAAAGAGTTGACGAACGTGTCCGTTACGGTTTTAACATTCCCGATAAATCGACTGGGCGTAGTCAGAATTATATTTGCCCTGTGCATAAAAAGCTTTTTAAATTCGAGCTTGACAAGCCTCATGATCATTACTGTCCTGATTGTGAAAAATATTATAAAAATGACTTTTTCGATGCTTGTTGGCGCAATATCTATCAGCATAACATGCAATATTTCATTGTCGATTGCGGTTATTTATATTTAGCTACAAAAGATAAAAAATATTTTGATTACCTAAAGGAAATCTTTTTGGAATATGCCGATAAATATCCGCAATATCCGGTTTATACAAAAGAGCAAGTTGCTAAATCTTATTATTTGGGCAGAATGTTTGAACAATGGTTAGAAGATGCCATGTGGTTTTCCGATGTTTGTCCGATTTATGAAATCATAAGAGATGGTCTGACGCAGCAAGAGAGAGAAAAAATCGAGAAAAATCTGTTTCAGGAAGCTGCCGATATGATTACAGCTCGTCGTGGACAGCATAATTGGCAGGCTTGGAATAATGCTATGCGTACATCGTTGGCTGTAACTTTAAAAAATGACGAGATGATGGATTATGCGGTTAACGGTAGTGTCGGCTATATCGAAGAGTTCAAAAAAATGGTTTATGATGACGGCTGGTATAAAGAAGCTTCGCCCGGCTATCACTATTTCCCGCTTAAGGCTCTTTTGCAGACGGCAAATGCAGCAAGAGCTTGCGGTATAGATCTTTATAATGAGAAACTGGAAAGTATGCTTACGGGTGTTGTTAAAGCAATGTATCCGAACATGACTTTTCCTGCTCATAATGACGGGGGATATATGTCCGATATTTCAAATCAAGATTTTTTATATGAAATGGGATATTCCCGCTTCAAAGATCCTTTTATCTTGCAAATCTTGGCGAAAGTCTATGCGACTAAAGATCGAAATTCGGCATTGGCTTTGCTTACAAATGTCGATATTAAACCGGATAAAACGCCGTTGAAACAAGATAGTTATCTGTTTGATGATACGGGAATCGCAATTTTGCGTTCAGGAGATAATACGTTGGTTTTCCGTTACGGTTTTAGTGATGGAGGGCACAGTCATCCCGACCGACTTTCGGTTACGTTACACAATGGAGAGAGAGAAATTCTTACAGATTGCGGTACTTATAGTTATGCACAACCTGCATATTTAGGATGGCAAAAGCGAGGATTGTCTCATAATCTCGTATTGGTGGACGGGCAAGATATGCAGATCAGAGGAGCTAAAACAGCAGGTAAGTTACTGTCGTTCGATCCTGATAAAAACGGAGGTATGGCTTCGGCTGTATTGGATAATAATGGTTATACTGGGGTAAAACTGACTCGTACGGTAGAACTTGATCGCAATAAATTTATAGATCGGTTCGAGGCGCAGTCTGAAGAAGAGCACACTTATGATTATGTTCTGGCTTTATCTGATAAGCCGGAACTCGGAGACGGCTTTATAGATGTTCGTTTCGAAGGTAAATCTCCGGCTTATGAATTTATAAAAGGCGTAAAGTCTAAAATTTATAAGAATGGCATCGTGACTTTTAAAGCCGGAACAACTAAATTTGAAATTAGGAATACCTATAAAACTCCCATTGAAGTTTTTTGGGCAGAAGCACCGGATATTATGTACGGTAGTTCCGAAAAAGATACGCATACAATAAAATCATATATGCTTGTGGTGCGGACCAAAGGAAAAAATCTTTCTATAAGTAGTGATGTAATATTGAGTAAAAAACGTTAGTAAACCGTAGCGCAAAAAGTATTTGTTGGTAAAAAGACTGTTCAAGAAATAACGGATAGCTATTTCTTGAACAGTCTTTTTATATAACAGATTATCGATATTGAAGTAAATTGGTCTAATTGTTATATTAATTGACAGATTTTTTACTACAAAAAAAAGTATCTATTCCTAATTTTGATAAATCCTTTTATCAAGGATTAAGATTATGTCTATTATGCTGAAAATTAAATTGCAGATATCATGAAAAATTTGTTCATTTTATTTTTATTTTTCACCCCATTCGGGTTGTTTGCTCAAGAGCCGGTAACGCAGAGTGAAGATGGTAAGAGTCTGATTGTTCAGCTGAAAAAACATATAGCCTTTTTTGATGCTGACAGTGTGAGAATATCTACGGAGATGTTTAATGATTCGTTGGCAACATTAAAATATTTTATGAGCTCAAGAAATGTAGAGGATACTACAGTTTTTCTGTTGACGAGAAAATTTTCTAAAAATTATCGGGAATGTATTGGAGAAAGACTGCCCGATTTGGAGGTTGAGGATTTAGCCGGGAATAAATTGACAGTCGGAAAAAATAAGAATATCTCGTTAATTGTTTTTTGGAATATCTATTGTCCTCCCTGCATTAAAGAACTCAAAATATTAGATGCTCTCAAAGACGAATATCCCGAGACCGACATTTTTGCCATTACAGGTAATAGTCGGGATACAATCCGTTCTTTTATGCAAAAGCATAATTTTAGGTGGGAAAATATACATCTTATCCCGGATTGCAGCTATGAGGAAAAATATCCGCTCTTTAAAGAAATACAGATAGCTCCGTTCAGTGTAATTGTAGATCGTAATCTGGTAATAAAAGACGTGTTTGTTGCGGAAGGAATGCGCAGGATGCTGACCGTTTTGGATTCATTGGATAAAGAATTTGAATAAACCTATGAAAGCCATTAATATTGGATATCATGAAAAAATTGCTCGTTTTACTTTTATTTTTTATCCCATTCGGATTATTTGCTCAAGAATCGGTAACACGAAGTGAAGATGGTAAGAGTTTGATCGTTCAACCCAAAAAACATGTAGCTTTTTTTGATGCTGACAGTGTGAGAATATCTATGGAGATGTTTAATGATTCGTTGGCAACATTAAAATATATTATCACCTCAAGAAATGTAGAGGATACCACAGCTTTTCTGTTGATGAGAAAAATTCCTAAAAATTATCGGGAATGTATTGGAGAAAAACTGCCCGATTTGGAGGTTGAGGATTTAGCCGGGAATAAACTGGCGGTCGGGAAAAATAAGAATATCTCGTTAATTGTTTTTTGGAGTATTTATTGTCCTCCCTGCATTAAAGAGCTCAAAATATTAGATGACCTCATTGACGAATATCCCGAGACCGACATTTTTGCCATTACAGGTAATAGTCGGGATACAATCCGTTCTTTTATGCAAAAGCATAATTTTAGGTGGGAAAATATACATCTTATCCCGGATTGCAGCTATGAGGAAAAATATCCGCTCTTTAAAGAAATACAGATAGCTCCGTTCAGTGTAATTGTAGATCGTAATCTGGTAATAAAAAACGTGTTTGTTGCGGAAGGAATGCGCAGGATGCTGACCGTTTTGGATTCTTTGGATAAAGAATTTGAATAAATCTATGAGAGTTAATTATTAAATATTATATATCATGAAAAAGCTGACAGTTTTATTCTTTTTGTGTATTATATCTTTTATTGCAAATGCGACCATTTCTGAGATGAGTTTTGGAAAGTGGAGTATTAAATTTAATGATGAGACAAAACAAGCGGAATTCGTAAAAGAGGGTGTGACCGTGCTTAAAGATGTCAAAATAAAGTTTAAAAACGGGGATATACTCTTGAATGCTTCTTCGTATAACTCTGTAAAAATAAAACAAGAGGATATTGTCGATGAAGTGGGTAATGCCCGGAAATTTACCATTGAATATACCGGCAGTGAAAATCCGGATAACCCTATAGTTTATCAAAATTTTTATTTATATGACGGACAAGATTATTTTCTTACCGATGTAATATTGCAGTCTCCGGACAATTCGATTATATCGAGCAATTATATTGCGCCTATCAGTACCGAAGCAGATAATCTGTTTTTGCCTGCCGACGTTAATAATCGATTTATAACAGTTCCTTTTGATAATGACGGGTTTATAACGTATGCTTCTTATCCTTTGAGTTGTAGTCAGACAGACCCGGAGTCTTTGGCTATCGGTCGTGTTGCCCGAGACTCTATTTCAATGGAAGTCTCGGCGATATTTAATGGTGAAACGCAGTTAGGGCTTGTTGTCGGCTCTGTCGATCATGATACATGGAAATCTGCAGTCAGGATAACCGGAAGTCCGTTAGCTCAAGGTAAGATCACCAATCTTGAATGCTTTAGCGGTGTTACGCATCATATAACGCGCGATATGATAGATGGTGTATTAAAACCTCATGGTGCTGTAAAGGGACAGCAGGTAAAATCTGCCCGTATGATCGTTCATTATTCCGGTGACTGGCGTACCGGATTGGAGACTTTTGGTGATGTATGTTGTGCTATTGCTCCGAAAAGAAGTTGGAATAAACCTGCACCTTACGGTTGGAGTAGTTGGGGAGGCATGGGTACTGAAATCAGCTATGATGGTGTTGTGTCGGTATCGGATTTTATAAAGGAGAATATTCAGAATAAAGGCGGATTCGGTGATGATGGTGTCGTTTTTATCAATTTAGATGCATCTTGGGATAAACTCGATTGGGATGAATTGAAGCAGTTTGTAAAACATTGTGAAGCAAACGGGCAAATGGCCGGAGCTTATTGGTCTCCGTTCTGCGATTATGCGGGAGTAGAAGATCGTGCCGTAGAAGGTAATAACGGGTATGTGTATGGACAAGCATTATTGAAGGTTTTCGGTAAGATTAAGTGGGAAGCCGGTGCGGCGTGTATGGATCCGACAGCTCCGGCTACACTTTCCCGTATCAACTTTTTTATAGATAAATTTAAAGATGCCGGAATCAAATGTTTGAAATTGGATTTTTTGAGTAACGGATCTATCGAGGCAGATAGTTATCGTAATCCGAAAATCACTACGGGCATTCAGGCTTATAATTATGGCATGAAGCATTTGCGAGAACGTGCCGGAGACGATATTTTTATCATCGAGTCGATATCTCCGCTTTTCCCTGCCAATTATGCCCATGCCCGTCGTATCAGTTGCGATGCTTGGGGAGAAATGTGGCATACGAGTTATATGATGAACAGTTTTTCATTCGGCTGGTGGCTTAGCCGTGTTTATTGTTTCAATGATCCGGACCATTTGGTAATGGGTGATCGTAGTGAAGCGGAAAATATATCGAGAATGACGACCGGAGCGGTAACCGGATATTGTATACTTGGTGATAATTTGTCAACAAAAGGGATTGCCGTCGGTTCGAAAATCAGTCAGGAAAAAGCTATAAAATTTTCTACCGTTGAGAAAGTAAATGATGTTATACGTTTGGGAAAATCTTTCCGTCCGGCTTATGGACATAAATTGTCGGGGCGCAATAATTCAGTCGATTTATTTTATCTCGAGACCGAAGATTCCTATTATATTGCTCATTTTAATTATGAATCGGGAGATAAAACCGGAACTATCGATTTTTCGTATATGAATATCGATCCCGAAAATATCGATGTCTCTAAAAGTTATGAGTGTTGGACGGGTGAGGGCATTACTCTTGATGAAAAGGGGCTTGTATATTCTTCTCCGAATAATATGGCAAAGATATATAGGCTTTTTAAGAAATAGTGCAATATAAGAATGGTAATGTGTAAATATAGGTTTATGAAAAATACTTTGGTTATATATTACATCATTTTGGGATTTTAATTTCCGATTGCGATGAATTTGCTATTATTTGATTAAATATTGCTATGTTTTGATGTGTAAAATATATTCTTTTGTACAACAGAAATAAAGCATGTTTTTGAGTTTGCGATCAGTATATTATTGAATGAAAGTTTGAAAATAAAAAAACATGAAAAAGCGATTATTGAGTTCTTTATTAAATGGAAATATAGTTTGTTGTAAGTCATTTGAAAAATGATGTGTGTATATCTTATATAGAATAGTAATCTTTACGTCAAGAATAGTTTTTCATGGTATTTTAGATTTAAGATTAAGGACGAGCGGTTGTCGGGATGGCAACCGCTCTTTTTTTGTTGAGGATGATTCTTCGATTTCTATTTGGTAGGAGGCTGTGTATGTTGAAAAATTATAGAAGAATAATCTATCTTTTATTTTATTCTATATCTTTGTTTTGATTAGAAAAATAAGATGTGGATTGATTGCAATAATTATGTAGAGGATATAAAGAATAGTCGGTCAAGTTTGGACGGCTTTTCACATTTATTATTTCCGATACGTTGGCAGATGATTTACGTCCGTTTTTTAAGATATTCCGGAAAAATTTTAGATAGGCTCTTAGGAAAGTAAGGAGGTAGAAGATGTTTAAATTGTTCAAAGAAATAAGAGTAAAGATTCTGATTGGATATTTGTTGCTGATAGTAATAGCTTTCTTTTCGGTATTCTTTTTATTTGATAAATTTTCCCGTCTTTCACTTCCCGATGAGGAAGAAAGTGCTATGCGAAGCAAGCGCTCTCTAATTAGTGAAACATTGACATTATTATATGAGTCGGAGAGTGACTTGCAGGCGTTGAGTAGCGGACACGTCCGTAATAGCAGGCATTATCATCAAACCTTTGATAAAATGTACCAGAATATAGATTCTTTGAAACAGTTAGTTACCGATACATTACAAAAGCAGCGGATGGATAGTATCATTGTGCTTCTAACCGAGAAAGAAGCCAACTCACTGGCATGGCTAAGGTTACGTAAAAATGCAGATATCGGTAATCTATATGAGCAAAATATTCAGAGAGAGATAACCCGCAGAGATTCGGTAGTTAGATCGGTACAAATCAGAAAAAAAATTGTAGTAAAACAAGATACCCTCACGGTCAGGAATCCGAGAAAAAGTTTCTTTAAGCGTTTGGCAGATGCTTTTTCTACACGAAAGGAAGATGAGAATACGGTGTATAGCCAATCGCAACAATTGATTACCGATACGGTTGTTCAACCTTATAATGCAGCAGATACGATTGCCAATATATTTTCCGATATACAGTATGCTGTTTTCGATCAGCAAAAAGAATTACAAGATCGAGTTACTCGTAGGAGCGAGGCTCTACGTTATAATAACCAAATTTTGTCGGTTAAAATCAATAATTTGGTAAGAGCTTTCGAGCAGGAAGAATTGGATAGATCTTTAGCACGTTATCAGGACAGAGATCAGGTGATGAGACATTCTGTACAGGTAGTGGGCGGGATTGCCGTGTTTTCTTTAGTTTTGGTAGTTCTTTTTATTATTTTTATTTGGAAAGATATTTCCCGGAGTAATCGTTATCGGAGAGAACTTGAAGAATCTAATCGTCGCGCGGAAGAATTATTGAAGAGCAGAGAGCAGTTGATGTTGACCATTACTCATGACATTAAAGCTCCTTTGAGCTCGATTATCGGTTATATCGATCTTTTATCCGGATATATTCGTGAATCCCGGGCGAAGTATTATTTGGAGAATATGAAGAGTTCGTCAGACCATCTTCTTCAATTGGTGACCGATTTATTGGATTACCATAGACTGGATTCTGATAAAATGGAAATACATAATGTGCCGTTTGAGCCGTATCGTTTTTTTTGTGAGATAGGCGATAGTTTTATACCTGTAGCAGGTAAAAAGAATTTAGAATTGATAACCGAAATCGATAAAGATTTGCAGGGTGCTTATTTGGGAGATCCTTTCCGTATTCGGCAAGTTGTAAATAATTTGCTTTCGAACGCTATAAAATTTACAGAAAAAGGCTCAGTTTCATTGCGAGTCAAGCTATTAGGTAGTCGATTGAAAATTCAGGTAGAAGATACTGGTATGGGAATTGCGGAAGATGATCGTGAACGCATTTTTAAGGAGTTTACGAGACTTCCCGGAGCACAGGGAGCTGAAGGCTTTGGTTTGGGATTGTCTATAACCAAAAAATTGGTTTTGCTTCTTGGCGGAAAAATTTCGGTCGATAGTACGCTCGGGCAAGGAACATGTTTTACGGCAATTATCCCGTTTGAGAAAACAGATATGGCAATACCGGAAGAAACAGCAGAAGAAAGTCCGGTGTTTGATATGGGAAAGAATGTTCGTTGTTTACTTGTAGATGATGATCGTTTGCAGCTTGAGCTTACGGCGTCATTAATGAAACGTTATAATTTTTCTTGTGTCTGTTGTGAACATCCGAAAGAGGTGCTTGGCTTATTGTCAGACCAAAAGTTCGATTTTGTATTCACAGATATTCAAATGCCTGAATTATCCGGCTTTGAATTAGTTCGTTTAATTCGTGCTTCAGATTTGCCGGAAGTTCGATCCATTCCTGTTGTTGCATTGACTGCTCGGTCGAATATGTCTGATAATGAATTTCTATCAGCGGGTTTTACGTCGCATTTAAATAAACCTTTTACGGGAAAGGAGTTATATGATCTTGTAATCCGATATTATCCGGATTATATTTCTGATTTATATACGGAAGAAACTGTTCATAATCCAGAGGTAGGACTTCGTTTTTCTGCGTTATTGGCGTTTGCAGGAGATGATAAAGATGCAGCTAATGAGATATTGGTGTCATTTGTCTCTGAGACGAGACAAAATCTGGAGCGATTTAGGAGTGCCCGTCAGGCTAAAGATATGAAGATGATATCTGCTGTGTCGCATAAATTGATACCGCTATTTACATTATTGGAACATCGGGAGTGTTCTGATATATTGATTGAATTGGAGAAAATTAAAGGAGAATTTAGTTCTGCAATTGATCGAAAGTGTCAACTTGTAGAAACTTGTATTATAAATACGGTCTCAGAGGCAGAACAGTATATCTCCCTACACAATTGAGGAAAAAATCTACATATTATGTGTGGAGTATTCTACATTTGAGAAGATATATATTAGTTATATTGTTTTTGTAATTTATTGATAATCATTGTGTAATTGTTGCCTGTCATTTTCTTGGCATATTTTTGGAATATTATGTTAGTGTGTTTATGAATAAAATACCAATATAATAAACTAAAAAATTGATGATTATGAAAAAGATGATTTTTAGTGTTGCTACAATTCTTTTTTTAGGTATTACAACAACAATTTATGCTCAAGAACCGGTGAAAAAAGATACGACAAAGACCGAACCTGCAAAGAATTTTGCTTTGATGGATGAACCGGTGAAAAAAGATACGGCAAAGACCGAACCTGCGAAGA
>NZ_CANUAR010000004.1:0-174867 GCF_947855755.1 uncultured Coprobacter sp. | reverse complement strand
GGGATATTTTGATAATATCTACTCCGGTCGATCTACCCGGATTCAAAAGATTGTTAGGAGGCGGCTCTGATTACGGAGTCCATTTCGAATATGCCGAACAGCCCAGTCCGGACGGTTTGGCTCAGGCATTTATTATCGGAGAAAAATTTATCGGAGACGATTCGGTTTGTCTGGTTCTCGGAGATAATATTTTCTATGGGCAGAGTTTTACCCGGATGTTGCAAGATGCCGTACGTACTGCAGACGAAGACAAAAAGGCTACGGTTTTCGGTTATTGGGTTGCCGATCCTGAACGATATGGCGTTGCGGAATTTGATAAAAACGGTAATTGTCTGTCGATCGAAGAGAAACCGGAAAAGCCTAAATCCAATTATGCGGTTGTCGGGCTCTATTTTTATCCTAATCGTGTAGTCGATATTGCCAAAAATATAAAGCCTTCGGTAAGAGGAGAGCTGGAAATCACTACGGTAAATCAGGCTTTTTTGAATGATCGAGAATTAAAAGTGCAGACATTAGGACGTGGATTTGCTTGGTTAGACACAGGTACGCATGATTCATTAAGCGAAGCTTCTACTTTTGTCGAAGTCATTGAAAAGCGACAGGGGTTGAAAGTTGCCTGTCTTGAGGGTATAGCTCTTCGCAAAGGTTGGATCACTGCCGATAAAATGCGTGATTTGGCGCAACCGATGCTTAAAAATCAATACGGACAATATTTGCTGAAAGTCATTAACGAGTTGGGATTGGAATAATGGAAGTAATAAAAACGGACATAGACGGAGTGGTTATCATAGAACCGCGAATTTTCAGCGATGAACGAGGATATTTTTTCGAATCGTTCTCTCAGCGCGAATTTGAAGAAAAAGTGTGTAAAACTGTTTTCGTCCAAGATAATGAGTCGAAATCTTCGTATGGCGTTTTGCGCGGATTGCATTTTCAGAAACCGCCATATACCCAGAGTAAATTGGTGCGGGTACTTAAAGGTGCTGTATTGGATGTAGCGGTCGATATTCGTAAAGGATCGCCGACATTCGGTAAACATGTAGCGGTAGAACTTTCGGGAGAGAATCACCGTCAGTTTTTTATTCCGCGCGGATTTGCGCACGGATTCAGCGTCTTGACCGATGAAGTCATATTCCAGTATAAATGTGATGCATTTTATGCCCCGCAAAGTGAAGGAGCTTTAGCATGGGATGATCCGGATTTGGGGATAGACTGGAAAATACCGTCGGATAAAGTAATACTTTCGGAAAAAGACCGGCATCATTGTCGCTTGCAAGATGCGTCATGGCTGTTCGATTATAACGAAAAATTATATTGATGAAGAATATATTAGTAACAGGCGCAAACGGGCAACTCGGAAATGAAATGCGCCGTGTATCGAAAAGTTCGGTCAACCATTATGTTTTTACTGATGTAGCGGAATTGGATATTACCGACCTGAATGCTATTCGTCGGATAATCGATAAAGAGAATATACAAGTAATTGTAAATTGTGCTGCATATACCAATGTCGATAAAGCAGAAGATGATTATGCAACAGCCGATTTGCTGAACAATAAGGCTGTCGAGAACCTGTCGATAGCAGCCAAGGAGTCAGATTCGACTCTGATACACATCTCTACCGATTACGTTTTTAAAGGAGACCGGAATATCCCTTGTCACGAAGATTGGACGACCGATCCGTTGGGAATTTACGGAATCACAAAATTGGCAGGAGAAAAAGCCATACTGGAGTCGGGATGCCGCTATCTAATCTTTCGTACGGCATGGCTCTATTCCCCGTTCGGGAACAATTTTGTAAAGACCATGCAACGTCTTACATCAGAGAGAGAAACCCTGAATGTCGTGTTCGATCAGGTCGGTACACCGACCTATGCCGGTGATTTGGCGGCATTGATCTGCAAAATCATAGAAGACAATCTTCTAAACCGGCAAGGCATCTATCATTACAGCAATGAGGGAGTCTGTTCTTGGTATGATTTTGCAAAAGAGATATGTGCACTTTCCGGAAACAGTTGCGATATACGACCTTGTCATAGCGATGAATTCCCCGGCAAAGTGAAACGCCCGCATTTTTCGGTATTGGATAAGACAAAAGTAAAAAAGACATTCGGCATTACAGTCCCGTATTGGAAAGACTCTTTAGCGAAATGCATAGAAGAACTTAAACAAGAATAATCGATCATGAAATTTAAACGCAATATCATCATTACCGGAGGTGCCGGATTTATAGGATCGCATGTTGTTCGCTTGTTTGTCGATAAATATCCCGATTACCGCATTATCAATCTCGATAAACTGACATACGCCGGAAATCTGGCGAATCTCAGAGATATAGAAGACAAACCGAACTATACTTTTGTAAAAGCCGATATATGTGATTTTGAAAAGGTACAGGAGTTGGTAAAACAGTACGAAGTAGATGGCATTATACATTTGGCGGCAGAAAGCCATGTAGATCGTAGCATTAAAGACCCTTTTACCTTTGCCCGCACCAATGTTATGGGGACATTGAGTCTGTTGCAGGCAGCAAAAGAATACTGGGAATCTTTACCCGAAGGATATGCCGGAAAACGCTTTTACCATATCTCTACCGATGAAGTATATGGAGCTTTGGAACTGACGCATCCCGAAGGAATAAAACCTCCGTTCACGACGACAGCATCCTCCATAGAACACCATCTTGCCTATGGCAGAGATTTCTTCTATGAAGATACGAAATACAATCCGCACAGTCCCTATTCGGCATCAAAAGCATCGAGCGACCATTTTGTGCGGGCATTTCACGATACCTACGGTATGCCGACCATCGTCACCAATTGCAGTAACAATTACGGACCTTATCAATTTCCCGAGAAACTGATACCTCTGTTTATCAATAATATCCGTCATCGTAAACCGTTACCGGTATATGGCAAAGGCGAGAATGTCCGGGATTGGCTTTACGTCGAAGACCATGCTCGAGCCATCGATATGATTTTCCATAAAGGCAAGATAGCCGATACTTACAATATAGGAGGATTTAACGAATGGAAAAACATCGACATTATCAAAGTCATTATAAAAACTGTCGATCGTTTGTTAGGTAATCCCGAAGGTTATTCTTTAGACCTGATTACATATGTTACCGACCGCAAAGGACACGATTTACGTTATGCCATAGATAGTACCAAACTGAAAAACGAACTCGGTTGGGAACCCGGCTTGCAGTTCGAGGAAGGCATTGAGAAAACAGTCCGTTGGTATTTAGATAATCAGGAATGGATAGATAACATCACTTCCGGCGAATATGAGAAGTATTATGAGGAGATGTATAAAGGGAGATAGTTAGAAATGAGTGATAAAGTAAATCGTCAACGTAATCTTGTTATAAAGAATACGTTGGTTTTATATGTTCGAATGTTTATCACGATGGGAGTTTCTTTGTATACCTCACGTCTTGTACTAAATGCTCTTGGTGTTGTTGATTTCGGTATATACAATGTTGTTGGAGGGGTCGTTGGTATGTTTGGTTTTTTAAATGTTGCGATGGCTTCAAGTACACAGCGATTTCTAAATTATGAGTTAGGCAAGGGAAATATTTCTCAATTAAATAAAGTTTTTAATGCTTCTGTAACTATTCATGCAATAATTGCGATTTTTATATTATTACTGGCAGAAACAATTGGTTTATGGTTTTTAAATAATAGACTTGAAATTCCCGATGATAAAATAAATGCAGCAAACTGGGTATTTCAATTTGCTGTATTGTCTTCAATGATTTCTCTCGTTCAAGTTCCTTTATTAGCAACAATAATCGCGTATGAGCGTATGAAGGTTTATGCTTATATAAGTATTGTTGAGGCGATATTAAAACTGTTAATGGCTTTAATACTTACATGGATTCTTTGGGAAAAACTTAAGATCTATGCTATCTTAATGTGTTCAGTTGTTTTTATAATATTCTCTGTATATTCTATATATTGTAATAGAAAAATTTCTATCTGTAGATTTTATTTAGTTAAAGACATGACTATTTATAAGGAACTTACAGGTTTTACAGGTTGGAATATTTTTGGAGGAATAGTTAATATTCTCAATACACAAGGCCAAAATATATTATTAAACATTTTTGGAGGTCCTATAGTAAATGCGGCAAGAGGAATTGCAATTCAAGTTACTCATGCATTATATTCATTTATTTCTAGTTTTCAGACATCTGTAAATCCTCAGATTGTAAAATCATACGCTTCAAAAGATTTTACATATTTTCAAGAATTAATATTTGTATCATCTAAAATATCATTTTTTTTATTTTTATTTTTGGTAGTACCTGTTTTCACAGAGATGGAACAAATTCTTTATTTATGGCTGAATGTTGTTCCTGAGCATACTGTAGCTTTTTGTAGATATGTATTATTGACCGGATTATTGACAACATTTTCATCTCCAATAATCACAGCAGCTTCGTCTTCTGGCAATATACGTAAATTTCAATTGATAGTCAATAGTGTATTTTTATTAAATATTCCCATATCATATACTTTTTTAAAATTAGGATATAATTCTGATTCTGTTTTTCAAGTTGCCCTTTTTATGGAAGCTATTGCATTGATATGTCGACTGCTTGTTGTTAAAACTCTTGTTCCTTTTAATGTGCAAAAATATTTTAGACATGTATTGTTTAAGGCTTTGGCTGTTTTTTGTATGGTTATGATTCCTGTATATATCATACATTCTCATTTCCTTCCAACTATACATAGATTGTTTTTTACAATTATTTTTTCCGGGTTGTATTGTGCAATAATAATATTTTTTATAGGATTATCATCAAAAGAAAAAATATTGGTTCTTAATAAAATCAAGAGAGTTATAAAGCGATAAATATGATGAAGATTCTTATAGATTGTTCATTTATGGACAGTACTCAGATTTCCGGAGTATACAATTGTACGTATAGACTGCTGAATGGATTTAAAGATTTGAATGATGTTGCGTTAGAAATACATATAATAATACAACCACAGGAAAAAGAATATTTCACAAAATTATTTTCCTCTTTTACGTTACTGTTATTGCCTAAACATTTGTCTATGGTAGTAAAGAAAATCCCACATTTAAAGGGTTATATTTACAGCTCTTTTATTGATAAATATATTGTCAAAAAAAATATAGATATATTTTTTTGTCCGTATATGAGTATTGATTCATTATTTTGTTCAAAGGCTAAACAAATCGGAATTCTTCATGATGCACAGACTTATATTTTAAAGAAAAATCAATTTGTGAAAGGGAAGATATATAAGTTCTTTATGGATCGGATTCTTGATAAGAATAAATTTATTGTTACAATATCAGAAGAAGCTCGTAAAAATATTCAAAAACAATTACCTTATATAAAAGCTCCATTATACTTAATACACAACAGTGTGATTGTATCACGGAAAATGATAGGAGTAAAGGATATTGAAAATCAAAAGTATATTCTATTTGTAAATACTTTGATGGAATATAAAAATATAGAAACACTTATACGTGCATTCTTTCTGATTAAAGATAAAATACCACACATCCTATTAATAAAAGCTCGTTCAACAGAGTTTTGGCAGAAAAAGATGATACCTCTCATTAATGATCTGAAATTAATGAATCGAGTAGTATTATATGAGAAAAATTTATCTGATGAGGAAATGGCATTCTTGTATAACAAAGCTGAAATATTTGTTTCAACTTCATTGATGGAAGGATTTGGTTATACTCCAATTGAAGCAGCTATTTATAAAACATCTGTAATTACAACTAAAATACCTGTAATTCTTGAAACTTCAAAGGGATTATTTCATTATTATGAACCGGCGAAAGACTATAAGGTTTTGTCCTCTACCATATATAATCTTTTGCAGAATCCAGACAGTCCGGAAACTCTTAGTGATATATCGAAAAAATTAGAATCTTTATATTTACCGGTAGAACAAGCTCGAAAATTCATTTCCTTATTCGCGGAAATTAGAAATATGTAATTATATGAAAAGAATAGGTTTAGTTACTTGGTTTGGAGGAAGTAATTATGGAACATCATTACAGGCTTTTGCATTAAATTATGTAATTCTAAAGCTTGGAGCAGAAAGTTTTTTGATGAAAAAATGTTTGACATGGCGTAATGTCGCAAGACTAATTTTGATTCGCATAAAAAGAAATAAATTACAAAATATACAAAATGGATTACATCCCCAAAAAGAACGGAAAATAAAACAACTTAAAAAACTTCATTTTAAAAGTTTTCCACAAAGAATAGGGATCATAGGAAAGTTCCTTTTTAATAGAGATATTTCAACTCTTGATTGTGTTGTTGCCGGAAGTGACCAAATTTGGAATCCTTATTATACAGAGCCCTATCTTTTATTACAAGGTATTAATATTCCAAAATATTCTTATGCTTCAAGTATAGGTGTTGAGGAATTCCCTACAGATAAGATTAAATTATATCAGAATATTTTATCAAAATACGAAAAAATATCTTCTCGAGAAGAAACGGCTGTTAATATTCTTGAAAAATTATCGGGTAAAAAAGTTTTTAAAGTTCTAGATCCTACATTTTTATTATCTGCTGATGAATGGAAATCTTTTGCTGAGGAAAAAACGTTAGAAAATTTTAATATAAGTTCTCCGTACATATTATGCTATTTCATAGCAGAAAATTCATCGTATATAAAGAATTTAAAACGAATACAAGAAAGTACAAAAATTCATCGTATTGTTATATTACCAATGAAACCCAGTCACTTTACAATAGATGGAGAGATTATTGAAGATGCAGGTTTACAGGATTTTATCTATCTTATAAATCATGCAAATTTAATTTGTACCGACTCTTTTCATGCTTCAGCCATTAGTATAAACCTAAATAAGAATTTTGTTACGTTTTTACGTTTTAAAAGCAATGATAAATCTTCTCAAAATTCAAGAATTGAAAATCTTCTTTTTCATTATTGTTTACATGATAGACTGTATATAGATGAGAAAGATATAAATAAAGATTTTATAACGCCAATAGATTATAAGAAAACAAACTTAATATTGCAAAAAGATCGGGAGGATTCGTTTGCTTATTTAAGAGATATTGTAAATAATTAATATTTTTGATATGGAAACTATTTGTGAATATGAAAAGTGTACAGGTTGTTTTACATGTCAGAATGTTTGTCCTCGTAAATGTGTAAAACTTGTTTCCGATAAGTTTGGTGAATTACACCCACAAATAAATCAAGATCTTTGTATAGATTGTGGACTATGCGTAAAAAAATGTCCTGTCAGGACAGAACCTCGATGGGAAGTTCCCATAGGTTGTTATGCTGTTTGGAATAAAAATGAAAAAGATCGACGATTAAGTGCTTCAGGTGGTGTTGCTACTTGTTTTTCACAATATATGATAAAAAATAAAAATGGAATCGTATATGGTGTTAAATGGGATAAACAATTACGACCTATTTTTGATAAAGTAACTTCCATCTCTGGTCTAGAAGATCTGAAAGGGTCTAAATATGTACAAGCATACGTTAATTTCAAATATAAGGAAGTTGGTGTTGATTTACAATCTGGAAAAAATGTTTTATTTATTGGGACTCCTTGTCAAATAGCTGGATTAAAAAGTTTCTTAGGGAAAGATTATGATAATTTACTTACTTGTGATTTATTATGTCATGGGGTACCTTCTCCTGATTATTTATCTGGAGAAATAAAACGTATATTGGGAAGAAAAATAGAACTTGCGACAAATTGTCGTTTTAGAGGAAACGATAAATATAATTACAATTTTTCATTATGGAATAATGAAAAAGTTTTGTATAACAAAAGAGCTTTTTTATCGTATTATTTTACAGCTTTCTTGACATCCATAACTCTTAGAGAAAGCTGTTATTCCTGCAGATATACTGTAGAACAACGTATATCGGATATAACATTAGGTGATTTTATAGGATTAGGGAAGTCATACCCTTTTACCGGAAATGCTCATAACGCATCTGTTGTTGTGTTGAATACATCTAAAGGTGAATATTATTTTTCAGAATTTAGAAATTTCATGCAAAATCTTTATGTAGAAAAAAGGGAGTATGAAGAAGCTGTACAAGGTGGAGAAAGTTTTAGAAAGCCTGCAAAGAGAAATATAAAAAGAGATAAATTCCTTGTGTTATATGAAAAATATGGTTGGGAAAAGGCTATTACAAAAGTTTTATGGAAATATATTTTTCGGAATACGTTAATGACAGAATTAAAAAAATTACTACATAAAAAATCATTTTAATTTTATGGATGTATCTATCATTTTAGTGAATTATAATACTACCCGATTATTGTTACAAGCTATTGATTCTATATATGAAAAAAGTACGGGATTTACATTTGAGGTAATTGTCGTTGATAATAACTCATCTGAAAATCCGAGAAAAGAAATTAAAGAAAAATATGGAAATAAAATTATATTCATTCCATTATCTGAAAATATAGGATTTGGGAAAGCAAATAACGAAGGAATAAAAATTGCAAAAGGACGATATATCTTCTTACTGAATACCGATACATATTTAATAAATAATGCTATTTATATACTTATGCAGTATATGGATACTCATTCTGATGTCGGATCTTGTGGAGGAAATTTATATAATGCGCAATTACAGCATACATATTCTTATCATAAAATTCCGTATGGAATAAGATCATATGAAATTTCTGTATTAACAATGGGATTTAGCAGACGATTTGTGGAATATCCGTTTTATAATACGTCGGAGAACACGATAGAAGTAGGAAATATTTCCGGTGCCGATATGATGCTCAGAAAATCGGTTTTAGATACAGTGGGTATTTTTGATCCTGATTTTTTTATGTATTGCGAAGAGAGCGAGTTATCATGGAGAATTAGAAAGGCCGGTTATAAAAATATCAATGTACCTCAAGCTAAGATTGTTCATTTGGAAGGAAAGAGTTCTCAAATTGTAGAACATCGCAAATTAATGGAACTTGACGGACGGAAGAAATATTATATAAAGACTCGTGGTGTAGTGTATTTTAAAATTGCCAACATATTATTATTATGTGGTGTGACACTCAGATGTATACTATATACATTGAATAATAACAGGGAATTAAAAAAAGAATACAAAAAATTTCGAGAATTAATATATAAGGCATATTATAAATGAAACGACCAGTAGTAGAAATATTAGAATACAGATCATCAGTTATGGCTTTTGCCGCTTTTTGGATATTGTGTAGTCATAGTATTGGTACCGTAGGAGAGAGACAATGGGAATATTTAAATTACTTTAAACCTTTTATTACATTTGGATGGGGTGGAGTAGATATATTCTTATTTCTTTCCGGATTAGGTATTGCTCTATCTTTAAATAAAAAACCTTCTTTATCTCAATTTCTGTCGAAACGATTCAATAGAGTTTATCCTGCTTTTTTTATTGCTGTAACTATTGAACATATTATTTATAATACAACGGTACAAAGTTTTTGGTTGGATGTATCGACTTTAAGTTATTGGAGTCCGTTATTAGGAATTCAGGAGAAAAATACGTTTTGGTATGTCAGTGCAATATTTGCCTTTTATTTGATTTCATATCCGTATTATAAATATTGTTTTTCTAAATATCCGTTATTATCCACTATTATTATTTCGGTTTTAGGACTTTTGTTATATCAAATCTTTCCTCCTCTCAAGTTTTTTTTAGGAAGAATGCCTATTTTCTTTATAGGGATGTATTCAAGTCTATTTCTCAAAAAAGAATTTAAGGTAACAGTGCTCGTGTTATTATCTATTTTCAGTTATTGTCTAATGTCTTTAATTGCTTGGCTTTATGGTGGACGAATTTTATCTGATACAGGGGTACATTTTATTTTCTTTATATTTATTACTCCAGGTTTAACGATATTATTATCTAGGATATTATCTTATTTAAATAGTGTAAAATATGGGGGGGGTATTGTTAAAATATGTAACTATTTAGGTGCTTTTAGTCTTGAGATATATCTTACTCATTGGATGATTTTATGTACAATAAACACATTTTCTTGGAATATTCCTTGGGGAATTTTTATTGTTTTATCCTTGATATCAGCATACATAATTAAATATATATCTGACAATTGGAATAAGTTTGCTAAAATAAGAGTACAATATTTATGAATAATATGACGCTATCGTCCCCCAAAAATAGAGATATTACTATTGATATTGCAAAAGGCATCGCCATTTTATTAGTAGTTCTCGGACATCTTCAGAATCCGATAAATAAATATATATATGCATTTCACATGCCGCTTTTCTTTTTTTTAAGCGGAATGTTTGTAAAAGAAATGTCACTTAAAGACACGATTTTTCAGAAAGGATATCGGCTGTTACTTCCGTTTATTTTTTATTATTTATATGCTGTTTTGATGAAAATAGGAAGATTGTTCTTGTCTGGTAAGTTTACAATAGAATCTCTTTGGTTTACAAATATTGATTCTGTTTTTTATAATATAGGACCTATATGGTTTCTACTCTCTTTGTTTTATATATTTGTATTATGGTCTTTACTTTCTAAATGTTCTATAAGAATTCGTTATATTATTATAACATTATTATTGCTGATACCGTATTCTTCTCAAAGTCAAAATCCTTTATATTTTAATTCGGCTCTGTTAGGTTTGCCATTTTTTTGTATGGGACATGATTTTAAACAATATGGAATTTATGATAAATTTAAAAAGTTAAAACGTGAAATATTGTTAATTATTGGGGGGGATTTTGTACCTTGCCTTATTCTCACCCGAATATAATGCGGTTTCTTTTAACAAAGTAGGATGTTTTTGGAAATTTTTTTCTTGCGGATTAATTGGATCTTTTATGGTGATAAGTTTATCTCAAATTATTTTGAAAAGTAAAAGCAGTTATTGGATGGAATCTTTGTCTCGGGTGGGAAAATGTTCTTTGCACATAATGGCTTTGCACCTGAATTTAGCTGTATATCTTTTTAATTTTATAGTTTTGATCGGAAAGCCTTTATTAGGCAATGAAAATTTATTTGATAATTATTATGTCAATTTTGCAGTATTTATAATGGTTTCTATTTTAAGTTACTATATAGGGAACTGGATTCAGGAACATATTTTCAATAAATGGAATATTTAGTAAAATGAAACTAAGAACATTATTAGCTCTTATACCGTCTTTATTTTTCTGCTTGAAATATTTGCCTTTTAGGCAAGCAATAAAAATTCCCATTATTATATACAATCCTCATTTCTATTGTATGAAAGGAAAAGTTATTATAGATTCTTCGGTTATATCATTCGGGATGATACGGTTAGGAATTTTTATAACCAATCAGTATCCCAACAGTGGAATTCGATGGCATAACCAAGGGACAATAGTTTTTAAGGGGAGAGCTGCCATAGGTGCTAACTCTGCAATTACAGTTTTGCGAGAGAACAGTTATCTTGAGTTTGGGGACAACTTTGGGAATGCTGCATCCTTACGTTTAAACTGTGATTATAGAATTATATTTTGTAGAAATGTCAGAATCGGATGGGATGTTTCGGTTATGGATAGCACAATGCATCGGATTAAGGATTTAGACGGGAATTTTTTAGGAAAAGGTTATGAAGAAGTGATTATAGAAGAAAATGTCTGGATTGCTTCACAGTGTTTAATTTTACAAGGGACGAGAGTACCTGCCTACTCGATTGTAGCGGCTCGTAGTTTATTAAACAAGTATTATGACATTCCGACTTATAGTTTGTTAGCGGGATTTCCTGCAAGGTTGATAAAGACCGGTGTATGGAGAGATATAAATGATGACAAAATATTAATATAAAAAAATGGAAATAGCATTTATCTTATCATATCCGAGAATTGTTCCGACAGATGGTGTTGTGGGCCAAGCTAATACATGGAAAAAAGGGCTTGAAAAATTAGGTCATGCAGTGACGCTTATAAATATGTGGGAAGAAAATAATTGGAAACAATTCGATATAATATTATTTTTCGGATTTAATGAATATATGCAAGATATAATCAAATGGCTATATCCCATAAATCCTCATATTGTGGTAGCCCCTATACTTGATCCCAATTATAGTTTAATTGCTTTGAAGTGTTATTCACATTGGGGATGTAATAAATTACGTTTAAATAATCCTTATCATGCATTGCGTAGTTGTAAAGAGAAAGTAAAACAGTTTCTTGTGCGTTCTGAGTATGAAAAATTATATCTTTCACAGGGTTTTGGTATTCCTGCTTCTAAATGCCGGATAATACCATTATCTTATAATGTTAATCCTGAATCATTTGAGAATGAGCGAGAACCTTTTTGTTTACATATTAGTCTGTTATGTGATGCTCGAAAAAACGTAAAGAGGCTAATTGATGCATCTGTAAAGTATAACTTTAAGTTAGTATTAGGAGGAATTTTACGGAACGAACAAGAGAAAAAGCTGCTTGATAGCTGGATAAGAGATAAACCTAATGTTACTTACGTGGGATATATTTCTTACGATACAATGTTAGATCTGTATAAGCGTGCTAAAGTATTTGCACTTCCCAGCATTTATGAAGGAGTAGGCATTGTTGCACTTGATGCTGCGGCAATGGGATGCGATATTGTTATTACTCAATTAGGAGGTCCCAAAGAGTATTATAATAATATGGCAGTAGAAGTAAATCCATATAGTATAGATGAAATCGGATTATCAGTTTCTCAATTGATGCAAGGACAAACTTTTCAACCTGATTTAAGAAAATATATTTTAGAAAATTATTCTCTTAAAAATATTTCCGAACAATTGGAAATGGCCTTTTCTATTGTATTATAATAATTTGATACTAAAAATGGTATTATCATCTGTATCCCCTAATATATCACGGAAAATATTTATTATAGGCACTACATTACTGCTTATATCTCCAGCTTTCGCCTTAGGTGATGGAGCTCGGAATTTATTGCTTATTATTGCAATGGGCATATCTCCGATTCTATTTTTATTCTATCCGATTATTAAAATCAAGACAGATTTACCGCTCATTATATTTATATTGATGAGCATATTTTTCCCACTTCTTAATCATCCGGAATCAATGAGATGGAGTTCTGCTCTGTATGGATGTATGTTTGTTATTTACTTTATGACACTTACAAAGGTTTTATACATTTCGGATATAGATGCTGACGGTTATTTGAGATTTTTAAAAGTTCTAATTTTTGCTTACTTTATAGTATTGGTAATTCAGCAAATATGTGTATTGACAGGACTTCCGATATTGAATGTCAGCAATTATAATCCTGAGACCCCGTGGAAATTAAATTCATTGATGTCTGAACCTGAGCATAGCGGGAGAATGATGGCGGTTTTAATGTATTCATATTTAACTATCAAAGAAAACGTAGCAAGAAAGGTTTTAATACTTAAAGAGGAATGGAGAGATGATAAAGGGGTCTGGATTGCATTTTTGTGGTCTATGATTACAATGATGAGTGCGGGAGCTTATTTGTTTCTTTTAATAGTTTTGTTTAAGTTTTTTAATCGAAAAACTTTATTCTCGTTACTTATCCTTTTAGGTATTATTATAGTTATAGTGCAGATATTTGAATTAGATTCTTTTATGAGAACATACAGATTAGCGGTTGCCACATTTTCTTTTGATATGAGAGAGATGGTGAGAGCCGATCATAGTGGGGCTTTGAGAATTATTCCTGCAATGGTGTGCTTTGACCAAATAAACTTGGCTAGTTTTGATGGTTGGTTTGGGAAAGGAATAGATTTTATTTCGACAATAATGTCTAAATATATTTGGGGGGTTCAGCAAGGTTATACAGGAGGAGGATTATTATTGTACGCTGTAGAATATGGTTTTTTACCTTTTATTCTAATTACACTATTCTCATTTAAGATTTGTTATGACACTTCTAATAAAATTGCAAGTATTGCATTCTGGTTCTTTTCTGTTTTCCTAACAGGTATAAATCTACAGATCACATGGGCTGTAATAATGTTATTTTATACAAATAAGGAAATCCTCAAACGCTGTCACTGTTTTAGTTAAAAAATTTATTTATGAAAGATATATTGATTTTGGCATATCAAATTTCACCTACTAAAGGTTCAGAATATTCTGTAGCTTGGAATTATGTAACACGTATGTCAAAATATAATCGGTTGACAGTTATATATGGAGTGTCAGACGAACATCTTGGGGATTGTGGTGAAATGGAAGAATATCTAAAAAGGAATTATTTCCCCAACGTAAAATTTTTATGTGTAAGTCCGAATCGGAAAACTAACATACTAAATTGGTGTAATCGTCATAATTTTTTTAATTATACATTTTATTGGGCTTATCGATCTTGGCAAAAGCAAGTATATTATGAAGTTAAAAATTTAATGGAAAATAATCATTTTGACTTGATACATTTTGTTGGACCGATTGGGTATAGAGAACCTGGATATTTATGGAAACTTGGAATACCTTATTTGTGGGGACCAATTGGAGGAAGTAATAAAACGAATGTCATTTTGCAGAAACATACCTCTTTATTGGCACAGTTTAAATTTAGATTAAGAAACGTAATAAATGAAATACAGCTCAGGAAGAATAAAAGATTAAAGTTAGCTTTAGAAAATACAGATTTATTGTTGACAGCTACGACAGAAAACCAAAAAAAAATTGAGAGGATATTACATAAGAAAAGTTCTTATTTGCCAGAGAATGCAATTGCAGCAGATATTTCTTTAAATATTGAGAAATTTAATACTGGCAAATACCATTTTGTGGTAATAGGGAGCTTAATTGAACGAAAAGCTGTACATATTCTATTAGAGTCTCTTATTCTTGTTAAACATAAAGATTTACTGATTATCGATATTATCGGGGATGGTCCTACGAGATCTTTATTAGAGGAATTTTCAAGAAAACAAAATATAGACTACATAATTAGATGGCATGGTCATTTATCAAGAATAGAGGCCATAAAAATATTCAATTCTGCTCATTTTCATATAATAACTAGTTTGAGTGAAGGAAATCCGACTACTATTTGGGAAGCAATGAGTCATGGTGTCCCGACTATGAGTTTTGATCATTGTGGTATGCATGATACAATTTGTGAATGTTGTGGAATAAAAATACCCATCCATTCTTATGAGCAGTGCGTTTCTGATTTAGCGAAGAATATCGATTATTTATTGGAGCATCCGGAAAAATTCGAACAATTAGCGTATGGAGTTTTAGAATGTGCAAAAAAATATACTTGGGATGATAGAGAACTCTTTTTATTGAAATGTTATGATCAAGCTATAGAAAATTTTAAGAATAGAATCGTATGAAACATATTGTTTGCTTTCATCTTTTCAATGATTATAGCGGCAGCCCGAAAGTGCTGAAAATGGTATTGCAGGGAATATTGGATAAAGGGTATAGAGTAGATTTGATAACCTCAAAGGGGGGAGTCTTGGATGAACTTACCGGACATGCAAATTTGAAAAAAGTATCGTATGGTTATCGTTTTTCTGCTAATCCGGTAATAACTATGTTACGGTATTCGGGTGTTCAGGTATATACTTTTCTTATTGCTTTTCGTTATTTATTTCAAAAACAGACCGTATTTTATATTAACACGTTACTTCCGGTAGGTCCTGCATTGGCAGGGTGTATAATGGGTAAGAAGGTGATATATCATTATCATGAAAACGCTTTTGCGAAAGGGTTGTTTTATAAAGTTTTGGCGGCGGTTATGCAAAAGTTGGCACACAAAATTATTTGTGTGTCGCAATATCAGAGATCGTTTTTGGGTAGAAAAAGTGGGGTATGTGTTATTCCGAATGCTTTGCCTAATGAGTTTACAAGCCGATTGCATCCAGATGCAGAAGCCGCATTCGGACGACAAACTGTCTTAATGCTTTCATCATTAAAAGAATATAAAGGTACACGGGAATTTATTGAATTGGCTAACAGGTTACCTGAATATCGGTTTTGTCTTGTTATTAATGATGTTCAAGAAAATATTGACTCTTTTTTTTATAAATATAATATTTTTTGTTCCCAAAATTTAATTATATATCCACGTCAAAATAATGTAGTTTCATTTTATAATGAGGCTTCGATAGTAATTAATTTGACTGATAAAAAATTGGCTGTTGAAACTTTTGGTTTGACTGCATTAGAGGCCATGAGTGCCGGACTCCCCGTGATTGTACCGACAGAAGGCGGAATTGCCGAAATGGTAACGGATGGAGAGAACGGGTATAAGATCGATGTGCAGGATTTGAATAAAATTGTCGAATATATTCATCTGCTTTTATCCGATCAAGAGTTATATAATAAACTGTCGAACAATGCTTCTGCCTATTCTCAAAATTTCGATATCGATAAAATGACCGAATCTATTTTATCATTATTCGACTAATTTTTTTACAGATATTTTTTTATACTCTATACGGGGTATGGCAAGGTCTTACTCTTATATTTCTGACGTCTTTTTGAGAGTGTTATCAAATACTCCGAATCATCACTATCACCTTACATATTGACGTATGAAATGGGGGTGAAGTACTTGCCATTATTCCCCGAAAAATGGACACGTTTGAGAGCCGGTTTAAAATTTTCGATAAAAAAATACTTAGAGTTATTTTTTGAACTTGCTTTTCTTACGTGTCACGTACTCTGTTATGCTCCTTATCGGAATAAAAAATATGCTCGAAAGCTACTCTTAAAAAGAGGCTGTTCAAAATTTAAACAGAATAGAATCTTATAGATTTTCAACACTTTACGTTTTATGAAAAATGTTGCTATCGTGGGCACTCAAGGTGTTCCTGCGAGATATGGCGGTTTTGAGACTTTGGTAGAAAACATCATTGGGAAAAATTGTCCTCTTGAAGTGCAATATACGGTATTTTGCAGTAGTAAAGACTTTAAAAAAGAAGAGCGTTTATTATCTTATAAAGGTGCTTTTTTGAAGTATATCCCGTTACACGCAAATGGTTTCCAGAGTACTCCGTACGATATTTGGTCTTTGTTGAAAGTGGTGCGAGGATATGACGTGATTGTCATATTAGGTGTATCGGGGTGTATATTTCTGCCGATATTTCGCTTGTTTTGCCGTAAACGTTTGGTTATAAATATTGACGGATTAGAGCATCGGCGGGCAAAATGGGGAAGATTCGCCCGTTGGTTTTTGAGATTTTCCGAGGCTATGGCTGTTCGTTTTGCAGATGTGATCGTTGCGGATAATAAAGGTATTCAAGATTATATTCTTGATGTTTACGGAAAAGATTCTGCATTGATCGCTTACGGAGGGGATCATGTAAAACGGTCGGTCGGAGAGGAGAGGCAACGCGCAATATTGGACCTTTATGGTTTGAAAAGAAAAGAATATTCGTTCACGGTATGCCGTATCGAGCCTGAAAACAACTGTCATATTACTTTAGAAGCTTTTGCAAAAAGTGGCGATATCTTGGTTTTTATCGGTAATTGGAACAAAAGTGCATACGGGCAAGAGCTGAAACGGAAGTATAGCGGGATCGGGAATATTCAATTGATCGATCCGGTCTATGATCTTGATGTTTTGTATGTATTGAGGAATAATTGCCGCTTTTATATTCATGGACATAGTGCCGGAGGCACGAATCCTTCATTAGTGGAGGCTATGTTTTTTAATTGTCCGATTTTGGCTTATGATGTCATATATAATCGAGAAACAACCGAAAATAAAGCTTTTTATTTTCAGGATGCAGAACAACTGATTGCTCTTTTAAGGAACGATGATGTTTTATTGTTGGAGAAGTCTGCAAGAGATATGTCTGAAATTGCAAACCGCCGTTATCTGTGGGAAGTGGTATCGAGGCAATATCTGGAACAGTTTGATCTTGTATCGGTTAAGGCCGACCGATAAATTTCTGTACTTAAGAACCAGTCTGGATTTTCTAATAAAATAACTCAGGTTATTTTTACGTTTTCATTCGCTAAATAATCCACGATTTTTTCTATGGAAATAGAAAAACATCTTCGAAAGAATCTTTCAAACCTGACCTGAATAAAATTTAAACAGTTTCTAAACAGACCGAAAAAAGCTGCGTTCAAAAATATTTCAGGGGCAGAGAAACGTGTAGTTTTTCTGCCCCTGCCTTTTTCTCAAAAAGTTCAGTTTTTGTTTTTATAATTTTACGGTTACTTTTTTACCCTTTTTACTTTCATTGTGCATTCTGTCTACTGCGGTTATGACGTAAGTATATTTTTCTGTCCCCTTTTGATAGGGCAGTAAATATCCGGTTTCCCGTGTTGTCGTAACAAGATTTCTTCCGTTCGACAGATCTATCGGTTCACCTTCTGCGAATCGGTAGATACAGAAATAAACCTGCTTCTGCATTTCGTCTTTCGTATTTTTACGTTTCCATTCCAAGACATAGCCTTGCGGTATCCAACGGGCTTTCAAGCTTTTCACTTCTGCCGGACATTTATCATCGATAAATGTGTATGCCGGTATTATTGCGGGAAAAGCAAAGTGGTCATATTTCAGGGCGTTGCCTACATTTCCGTAATTTTCTAACAGAGGATGCGCCGGCCAGAAACAATTACCGGAGATGTTGTCCAGATAACGACTCAATTGTATTTTATGATTTAGTTGCGAATATTTCGGATTTACGTCCGCTGCGTTCATCGTTCGTTTTACATCTTGTCCGATATAGAGATGACGTCCGTTACCATGACGATTCCACCAATAAATAAGAGTTTCGTAACAAGCTGCTTTATGTCCTATTTCCCAATATAATTGAGGCATCATGTAATCGACCCACCCGTTACGAGTCCACATCAGTATATCTGCATACAGATCATCATAATTTTGTAAACCGTTCGTATCGCTTCCATTTGCGTCATTTTTCTTATTTCGGTATATACCGAACGGACTGATTCCGAATCGAACCCAAGGTTTCCGTTGCGAAATGGTCTGATGAAGTTCTTGAATTAAAAAATTTACGTTATTCCGACGCCAATCAGATAGGCTCAGTCCGTTTCCGTATCGAGCGAAACTTTTTTGGTCGGGAAATTCTTTTCCTGCAATGGGATAGGGGTAGAAGTAATCATCCATGTGTATTGCATCTATATCATAACGAGATACGATATCATCTACTACTTGACAGATAAATTTACGGGATTCGGGCAATCCCGGATCGAAATAAAGCTGATTACCATAGGTTACGAACCATTCGGGGTGTTTATGATAAATATGTCCGGGTGCTAATTGTTCGTTTAGGTTACTTTTTACGCGATACGGATTGAGCCATGCGTGAAATTCCATATTTCGTTCATGACAAGCTTCGATGAGATATTGCATCGGATCCCATACCGGAGTCGGCGCTATGCCTTGTGTCCCGGTAAAAAAACGACTCCATGGCTCTAACGATGATTGATAAAACGCATCTGCTTGAGGTCTTACTTGAAATATGACGGCATTTATACCCATTTGTTGCAGGCCGTCCAGCATTGCTGTAAGATATGTCTGCATAGTAGCTTTATCCATGTTCTGGTATTGAGACTGATGAACAGTTTGTATCCATGCACCCCGGAATTCTCGTTTGGGAGACTGTTGGCTTTTTAATGGAAAAACGAATAGTAAAATTGCTAATGTGATAAAGTAGAACCGATATTTCATAGTGAGTATCTTATTAATGTTCGACAAAAATAGAAAAACTTCTTGTGAAATTTGCTCTTTTTCTCTCTTTCTGTCTCGAATATTTTGTACTTTTGTGTCGCATTTTGGAGATTTTTGTCTCATTTGTTCTGTATAAAATAAAAAACAAGAAATTACGAAATAGAATGGAAATTGCAACGAAGTACAATCCTGCCGATGTTGAAGGAAAATGGTATGAATATTGGCTCAAAAACGGATATTTCAAATCAAAACCCGATGGCCGTGAACCCTATACGATAGTCATACCTCCGCCAAATGTTACGGGTGTATTGCACATGGGACACATGCTGAATAATACGATTCAGGATATTTTGATCCGTCGTGCCCGTATGACCGGAAAGAACGCATGTTGGGTACCGGGTACTGATCATGCTTCGATTGCGACCGAAGCTAAGGTTGTGAACAAATTGGCAGCTCAGGGAATTAAGAAAACCGACCTTACGCGAGACGAATTTCTGAAACATGCATGGGAGTGGACAGAAACTCACGGAGGAATTATCTTGCAGCAACTTCGTAAATTAGGTGCTTCTTGTGATTGGGACAGAACGGCTTTTACTATGGATGAGCTTCGTAGTGAAAGTGTCTTGAAGGTTTTTGTCGATTTATATAATAAAGGACTTATTTATCGGGGTGTCCGTATGGTAAATTGGGATCCGAAAGCTTTGACTGCTCTTTCCGATGAAGAGGTCGTTTACAAGGAAGAACATGGGAAGTTGTATTATTTACGATATAAAATTGAAGGTGAGGATGGATATGCTGTAGTTGCAACGACCCGTCCTGAAACGATTATGGGAGATACGGCGATGTGCATCAATCCGAACGATCCCAAAAATCAGCATTTAAAAGGAAAGAAGGTTATTGTACCGTTGGTAAATCGGGTGATTCCCGTCATTGAAGATGATTATGTAGATATCGAATTCGGTACGGGTTGCCTGAAAGTCACTCCGGCACATGATGTCAACGACTATATGCTGGGCGAAAAGTATAATCTGCCGAGTATCGATATTTTTAATGATAATGGTACGATAAGCGATGCTGCCGGAATGTATGTCGGTATGGACAGATTCGATGTCCGTGTTCGAATAGAAAAAGATCTGGAAGCTGCCGGACTATTGGAAAAAACAGAGGCTTATACTAATAAAGTCGGTCATTCGGAACGTACGAATGTTGTGATAGAGCCCAAACTTTCTATGCAATGGTTTTTAAAAATGACCGATCTTGCTAAACCTGCTTTAGAGGCTGTAATGAATGATGATATAAAGTTTTATCCGGCAAAGTATAAGAATACATACCGCTATTGGATGGAAAATGTTAAGGACTGGTGTATTTCCCGTCAGCTTTGGTGGGGACATCAAATCCCGGCATACTATCTTCCCGAAGGCGGATATGTTGTGGCGGCAACAAAAGAGGAGGCTTTGGAACTGGCCCGAAAGAAAACAGGTAATTCTGCCTTACAGATAGAAGATTTGCATCAAGATGAAGATTGTCTCGATACATGGTTTTCTTCTTGGTTATGGCCTATATCTCTGTTTGACGGTATTAATCATCCCGGGAACGAAGAACTGAATTATTATTATCCTACTAGTGACTTAGTTACCGCTCCCGATATCATTTTCTTTTGGGTAGCCCGTATGATTATCGCCGGTTATGAGTATCAGAAAGAGATGCCTTTTAAAAATGTTTATTTTACAGGAATTGTTCGTGATAAGTTAGGCCGGAAAATGTCGAAATCATTGGGTAATTCTCCTGATCCGTTAGAATTGATCGATAAATACGGGGCTGACGGGGTTCGTATGGGAATGATGCTTTCCGCCCCGGCCGGAAATGATATTTTGTTTGACGATACGTTATGCGAACAAGGACGTAATTTTAATAATAAGATATGGAATGCTTTCCGATTGATAAAAGGTTGGTCGGTAGATTCGTCCGTAAGTCAGCCCGAATCAACTAAGGTCGCAGTAAAATGGTTTGATGCTATGCTGAAAAAAGCAAGTATCGAGATTGCAGATTTGTTTTCTAAATACCGTCTTTCGGAAGCCCTGATGGTTGTATATAAATTGTTCTGGGACGAATTTTCTTCGTGGTATTTGGAAATGATCAAGCCCGGATATCAACAGCCGATAGATGCTACGACATACGAAAAGACTTTGTCGTTTTTTGATGATTTACTGAAACTTCTGCATCCATTCATGCCCTTTATTACGGAAGAACTTTGGCAGCACATCTGTGATCGTAAAGAGGGGGAAAGTATCATGATCGCTCAATTACCAGTAATAGAGACTTATGATGAAGCTCTATTGGCACAAATTGAGACGGCAAAAGAAATAATTTCCGGAGTGCGTTCGATTCGTCTTCAAAAGAATATCCCGAATAAGGATACGTTAGAATTACAAATTATCGGACAGCACAATTCGGGAAATGATGCGGTAATTTCTAAACTTGCTAATTTGTCAGCTATTTTGTCGGTTAACGAAAAAGATGCTACAGCAGCTTCATTTTTGGTGGGCACAACTGAGTATGCCGTTCCGTTAGGAAATAATATCGATGTAGAAGCCGAATTGAAAAAGCAAGAAGAGGAACTGAAATATTTACGAGGTTTTCTAAAATCGGTCATTGCTAAATTAAGTAATGAGCGTTTTGTAAATAATGCTCCGGCTCAAGTCGTTGAAATGGAACGGAAAAAACAAGCCGATGCAGAAAGTAAAATAAAATCTTTAGAGGAAAGTATTGCCGCATTGAAGAAATAAGTAGTTTAAATACTTATATAATTGATTGTATAAAAAATGCCAATGATTTATTAAAAAATTATTGGCGTTTTTTATTGCTTCATAAAATAATTATTGTGAAGACTGTGTTATTCAAAAATACGTTTCACGGGACATTCTGGTAAAAGGTAAGGACGCAATACGGAGTATGGTAGGGTAATTCGTGTTTGACCTAAATAATAAGGTGCAATGTCATACGGGTTGTACAACCATGTAATTCCGGTTTTTCCTGCGTAAAAATTGTCTGTAGCGACGATATTTTCAAGACTATAATCTTTTTTGCTCAATTCATTGACATTTGTTAGTTTGAGATCATTTGCCAATTTCTTTTGCAACAATTCATCTACAGCCGTTCTGTCTTTTTCGCTAATAAGATCATTTAAAAGAAGACTTTTTCCTTTTTGTAAATCAAAAGTTTGGTATGTCGTTGTGTAAATGCCATGTGCTCCGCCAGTGAATACATAGGTCGATAATTCGTAACTCCATATATCATGATTATTATAAAGAGAACGACTACCTACAGATAGTTCATAATTCATCCATGCACCGATATCTTTTTTAGAACGACTATATTGAGACATGTCTTTTTTGTAGGTATCTATATAATTTTGCATGTACTTTTCTGCAGCCAATTTAGGGGCGAAACTTTCATATTCTTCTCCGAAAATACTCTTCACAAAATATTTTTGTATTTGTTTTAATTTTATATTGTTCGGATAACTGTCCGGATAAATCATGTCGATAGAAAATGTGCAGGCCGGCATTGCCGTATCATTATTGATATGATATTTTTTCTCGTTTTCATAAAGAGCAAAAGATAACGTATCTATTTTCTCTATAAAAATAACCGTATCGGTCAATTCCGTTTGCTGATCCGAATCTGTTTTGTCCGGATGATTTTTTTTCTGCTTACAAGAGTTTATACATAAAAGGAGAAGGCAGAATCCGGATAAAAGAAGAAATCTATTTTTCATATTTAAATGATTTAGTTGACATATTTACAAATATATATAAAAGCTTCTGATTTATATTTCGTTTGAGATAAAAAGTTTTATACATCATTGTGCTGTAAAGAACGACCATTTATTAGTTCATTTCTTTCCCCAATAATAACGACCTTTTTTTTGTGTTTCTTTTCCATATTGAATTGCTGTTTGCGGGCATCTGTGAATACATGCCAAACAGAGGACACAATGGTGTTTCCATTCCGGTTTTTTATTAACTTTTATGTTTCCGACAGGGCATTTCTGTTCACACAGCTTGCAACCATTACATTGATCTGTGGCATAAAAATCTTTATCCGATATTTGATATTTATTGAAAAATGGCCATATAATTCGAGTTTTAAAGAAAGGGAAATGGCCTTGTTTACAATCGAACAAACCTGATTTATTATTACTTATCCATGAATTTATCTGTTTCATCCTGGGTACAGCTTCTCTTAATTTTTTGTCTTTCAAAACCGGAGAATCTACATCAAACCCTTTCATTAATATATAATTATTTGGCATTATAACAGAGAATCCACTGTTACAAATAATTCCTTTGGCCGATAATGCTTTCACAAAGATGTTTTTGCTTAGTCCGATATCATCACCACAAGTACAAACAAAAAAAACATAGTTATTATGTTTCATTTCTAATTGCATAAGCTTAATAAAATCGAGAATAAGTTTAGGCGGCCCCCAAGAATATATGGGAAATACGAATCCTATTTTTTCTTTTTCCGAGACTCGATAATAAAATTCTTTTTTTTGCATAACTTCAGGAATAAAACATGTTGTTTCATTTTGTGCTTTTGCTATTTCTTTTGCAACCCATTCAGAATTTCCTGTTCCCGAAAAATAGAATATCATATTGAGAATTTTTGTAATTTACAAAGATAAGTTATTCTTTCGTTTGCTTCTATAAACATGAAGCAGTGAATTATTGTTTTTTTAATGTAAAACAATCTATATCGGGAGCCCAACAATAAGAACTGCCTATACGAATTATATTTTCTCCACGATTCAATTTTACCGAAAGTGTAACAGTCGAAATACCTTTTGTGTTATCTGTTTCTAAATTTTTAAAGAAATATAACTTCCCGTTTACATTAATTTCTAATTTACGATCTTTTTCGGGTAAGTAAAAAATTTTCATTTCATATATACCCCCTTTTTTACTGTAAACATTATCCCATTCTGCATAATTTTCGGAACTCCCGCCAATAAAACTGACGACCATCTTTCCGGAAGCTTTTTCGCATGGAGTATAACGAATATTTTTAGGATGAGTATTCAAATCATTATAGCATGGAAGATAAGCCCATTCGGCTTCATAAAGTGATGGTTCCAGACGATTTTCCGCTTCTAAACGAAAAAATTTTGCACTATGAGGAGGTAACTCATATTCTAAATATTCTTTATTTGTATTAATGGTCTTATGTTTTATCAAATCTCGGACTTTTATTGTTCCATCTAACTCCAAACATGTAGTAGGAACAGAAAACGAGCAAATTGAGTCTGATGGATTATATAAAGCCATAGCTCTGACTTTACCTCGTTTTCGTTCAATATCTTTGACTAATACATATCCGTTTTTTTCGTGTTGAACTACATAAGCTTGAAGACCTAACGAATCTTGATTGATAGCTATTAATTCTTTGTTTTTCAGTAATTCTAAAGATTTATCCGGAATCGTAGTTAAATCGCAACCGATAAGTAAGGGCGAACTCATGATACACCACATACCGAAATGAACTTCTTCCTCTTCAGGTTTCAGACCTCTTCCTATTTCCAGCATATCCATATCATTATAATGACCGTGTCGTGCATAGGCCGATAAATAAAGGTTCTTATTTATTATATGTTTGATAGATGCCCACTCTGGAGTAATATCGACACTTATCCTCCATGAAGTTGCGATATCTTTAGCCCATGTGCCGGGAAAAGCCCAACGACAAATATTCAATGATATTTTATGGTTGCAAACATCGTTGAAAGCTTGATAAATTTCAGTATATCTCTTTTGTTCATCTAATGCTAATTCCTGTCCGGCACCACAATAGTCTATTTTGATAAAATCAAAACCCCATTTGTTAAAAAAGAGGTCTGCGTCCTGTTTCTCGTGCCCATATAGTCCGACTCCTATTCCATTTGGATCGTTGTCCCAAATCGAACCACAAGTATTACTTCCTGCATCAGAATAAATACCGGCTTTTAGACCTTTATCATGTATATATTTAACGATGTTTTCCAATCCGTTGGGAAAACGTTTGGGATGAATATGAAGTATTCCCGACTCATCACGCCATCCGAAAAAACCGTCGTCGATATTTATATATCGATATCCAACGGCTTTCAGTCCTCTATCGATAATTGCATCAGCTTGTTTTTTTATAAGTTGTTCATTGATGTTTATACGATAAGTATTCCAAGAACTCCATCCCATAATAGGAGGTGTAAAACTATTATTTTGAGCTTTACCTGTCGTTGCAACATAGCATAAAACTATGATGAATAAGTATTGTAGATTCTTCATCTTACTAATATTTAAGGTTTATATACAAAAGTAAAAATAAATGCTGAAAGATCATATCGTACGTCATGATTTTAGAAAAATTTGATGATTCTGAAAAACTTCATAAAAATATATTCTCCATATTCCTGTGAAGGAGCTTTTATAATATCTGAAGTTTATTTACTTTTGCTCCAAAAGAAACAGATTATGGTAAAAGTAGGAAGGTATAATGTCTTAAAGGTTATAAAAACAGTAGATTTCGGTGTGTATTTAGATGGAGAAGATAAAGGCGAGATATTACTTCCTGCTCGATATATTCCTGAAAATTGTCGTATAGGAGATATAATAGATGTTTTTATCTATTTTGATTCTGAAGATCGAATTATTGCTACTACAGAAAAGCCTTATATTCAAGTTGGAGAGTTTGCATATTTAAAAGTGAAATCGACGAATAGGGTCGGTGCATTTTTAGATTGGGGATTAATGAAAGATCTGTTAGTTCCTTTCCGTGAACAACGAGTCGATATGAAACAAGGATATTATTATACTGTTTATGCTTATCTTGACCACGAAAGTGGGCGTATCGTTGCTTCGGCTAAACTGAATAAATTTTTGAATAATCTTCCGATTGATTATAAAATAAATCAGGAAGTCGATCTGTTGGTAGTACAAGAGACCGAGATAGGATATAAGGTCATTATCAATAATGCACATTGGGGCATGGTTTACCACAACGAGATATTTTGTAATATAGAAAAAGGCGATCGCATAAAAGGATATATAAAACATATTCGTGAAGATGAAAAAATAGATGTTGTTTTGCAACCGGTAGGATATGAAAAGATAGACACATTATCTTCTGAAATTCTTCGATTTTTACATGAAAGTAAAGGTTATATACCACTCTCTGATAAATCTTCGGCCGAGCAGATTGCCGAATACTTCTCTTGTAGCAAGAAAAATTTCAAAAAAGCCATAGGGGCGTTATATAAGCAAAGATTGATTATAATTCTTGAGAATGGGATTAGATTGAATGAAAAGTAATTTTTGCTTTTCATTTTTTACAAAATTCGTTCTTCAAAACTTTTTTTCGACTTTATTGTTTTAATGAGTGTAAAGTTAATATCGAGAAGAGAATATTAACCGACAATAAGTCTAATAAAATAAAAGAAGTTATGAAGCGAGTTTTATTAATTGTGGCACTAGTCCTGGGAAGCACAGTGCTATTTGCTCAGAAGTATAACAAAAATGAAGTGAAACAACTGCAAAGTTTTTTACAGCAAAAATCTGCTAAGGGAGATTCCAATGCCGATCGGCTGGAAATCGTAAGTATTAATACTCCGGCAGCATGGAAGGGGGTTACATGGAATAACGGGAGAGTAGTTTCTATAGAGTGGCAAGATAAAGATTTAGCAGGGGATATAAATCTGAATGGTTTCTCTGCTATGCAAAAAGTCAATCTCTCTCGAAACAAGATTACAATAGTCGATGCAACGGACTGTTCTGCTCTTACAGAGATGAATGTCAGCCGCAATAAATTATCAGAGCTTGATTTAACGGGTTGTACTGCATTAATCAAGCTTGATTGTTATAAAAATCGCCTTACCGAAATCGATCTTTCGACATCTCCTCAATTAAAAAATTTAAATTGTTCTAATAATCTTTTTGTTGAATTCAATATTCAAGGTTCATCTGCTTTACAATCTCTTAATGTTCAGGGATGCCATTTAGAATCTCTTAATGTTGACAGTTGTACTAATTTGAAGAATCTTTATTGCGGGTATAATCGTTTGACAAATTTGAATTTGTTCGGGACTGTTAATTTGCAAAACCTGAATATGGATGATAATAATATCCGTACAATGATTATGTCAAAACAACCGAATCTTTTCACCTTATTTTGTAGCGATAACAATATGGTGACACTCGATGTTTTGAATTGTGATGCTCTTACCGATTTAGTTTGTTCATATAATAATCTTACCCGGTTAAATCTTAACGGAACGGATAAACTTACTTTTGTTGACTGCTCTTATAACGATTTGACAACACTTGATTTGAGCAATCGCTATTTGTTACAACGGGTACTGTGTAATCAAAATCAGTTGACCATGTTGGATGTTTCATTTTGTCCGAATTTGGTATATATCAACTGTCGATTTAATCAACTCATAGATTTGCGCACGATAGGGGATAACAATCTGCGTATGATCGCTTGTCAATGGAATTACTAAATAATTGTGGTTATATTTTGTTTGAGAAACACAGGTAAACGGATTCGTTTGCCTGTGTTTCTCATTTTCTATTAATGAAATAAAATCATATTTTTTCCTGTTTTTTTCTGGAGGTTTTGAACTTATTTAAGTGGGAATGAACAGTTCCGTAAATCTTTTTATAAAATTTAGATGAGCTCTTAAACAGACTCTTAGTTTTTTTATAAAAAATGAGTGTTTCATACATGAAATAAATTTGTATGTTTGTAAGAAAGCTATTCATAAACCTTGATATTTATGCGTTATTGTCTAAATACTATAAGTTTACTTTTTGTTTTATTGTTTGCATCTTGTGCAACAGCCGTTTATGTACCGCTCGAAATATTACGGCCGTCAGAAACAACATTACCTGATTCTCTTCGGACGTTAGCCATAGTAATCAATACTACTGAACGTACGCCGATAGAAGATGAAGGAGAAATTATTGACGCTTACAATGAGCGTCAACGATTGCAAATAAAAAGAGAAAATCTCATTCCCCATTTTATAAAAAGCATATCATCTTCTTTAAAGCAAGCTTCAGGCAGGACTTTATCGGTAGTTTCGATGCAGAATGATTCTGTGACGGAGTATATTTTATCGAATAATAAAATACAAGCTATCAAAGACAGTTTAAATGCAGATGCCGTTTTGTCTTTAGACGGATTATCTGTTATTCCGTCTATTCGTTTAAGGCAAGTGGATGAGGCTCTGTTTTTCGGAGATTTGGATATTGCTGTTCGTGCAGATCTTAAACTTTATATGAAAGACAAATATTTGCCGGATGTTTTTTCTTGTAAAGATACTGTATCTTGGCAATCGTATGGTGAAACGGAAAATCGTACTTTAGACAGATTTCCATCTTTTCAAAATTGTTTAATCGATGCAACGAGTTATTCGGGATATCAAGCAAGTAAAAAATTCTATCCATATATTGATAATGTAGATCGTTTTTATTTTGTTACACCATATCCTTTGATGAAAGAGGCAAATTCTTACTGGAATAGAGGCAATTATGAAGATGCTTCTTATTTATGGGAGTATATTTACGAAAATACGGAGAAAATGGACAGAAAAGCTAAAGCTGCTGCTAATATGGCTTTATATGAGGAGCTTAACGATCAATACGATTCTGCTTTGGATTGGGTGAAGAAATCTTTAGATATATTTATGGAATCTCCTGAGAAATATTCTAATTATATAGAATATCTTTTGGAATACCAGCAACAATTAAATGTCCGTATTCAGGAAAATAGGCAAATGGCTTTCTGAAATATTTTATTCATTCTATTTTCATGCTAGAATCTTTAATTTATTTTTTATCTTTAGTGGAATAGGAGGAGAAAAGATCAAATGGGATCACAGTATTGTGCATATCCTTTTTTATCATTTGTGTAAATTACAATAATAATAAGAAAAGCCTGTTTAAATTTTTTCTTAAACAGGCTTTCTATAATAGAAGAATTTTATTAATGTTTATCCTTGAATTGCCTTAATACCCGGGAGAATTTTTCCTTCGATTGCTTCAAGTAAAGCTCCACCGCCCGTAGATACATACGACACTCCATTTGCTAAGCCGAATTTATTAACGCAAGCAACAGAATCTCCGCCACCAACGAGAGAAAAAGCTCCGTTTTTAGTAGCTTCAACAATGGCTTCACCTACAGAACGTGAACCATGGGTAAAGTTTTCAAATTCAAATACACCTGTAGGACCGTTCCAAAGAATTGTTTTAGATTTTTTGATAACGTCTGCGAATATTTTCTCAGATTCCGGACCGATATCCAAACCTTCCCAACCGTCAGGAATTTGATTTACAGGAACTATTTTAGTATTTGCATCATTACTGAATGCATCTGCAATTTTAGCATCTACGGCTAATACCAAGTTTACACCTTTTTCCTTAGCCTTTTTCATCAGATCAAGAGCCAAATCCAACTTATCATCTTCACAAATAGAATTACCGATCTTGCCGCCTTGAGCTTTTGTGAAAGTATAAGTCATTCCTCCCGTAATGATCAGGTTATCCACTTTATTAAGTAGATTTTCTATAATTTCAATTTTTGAGGAAACTTTAGATCCACCCATAATTGCCGTAAAAGGGCGATTGATGTCTTTCATTACTTTTTCAACAGCTTTTACCTCTTTTTCCATTAGGTAACCGAACATTTTATTTTCCGGAGTAAAATAGTCTGCGATTAAAGCGGTAGAAGCATGTGCACGGTGAGCTGTACCAAATGCATCGTTTACATAAACATCAGCAAGACTTGCCAGTTCCTTTGTAAATTCTTTTTGGCTGGCTTTGATAGCCTTTTTAGCTGCAGCTTTTTCTTCATCGCTGGCATCTTCGGCAAGTCCTCTGGGTTTTCCTTCCTCTTCAGCATAAAAACGAAGATTTTCAAGAACAAGCACTTCTCCCGGTTTCAATTCTGCAACAGCAGCTTTTACTTTTTCACCTATTGAGTCATCAACAAATTTTACAGGTTGTCCTAATAATTCAGACAAATGTGCAACTACATGCTTCAATGAAAATTTGTCTTCCGGACCTTTTTTCGGACGACCCAAATGTGATCCGATAATCACGCTACCGCCATCAGCAATAATTTTTTTCAAAGTAGGCAACGCTGCGCGCATACGAGTGTCGTCTGTAATATTCAGATTTTCATCCAAAGGTACGTTAAAATCAACACGTACAAATGCCTTTTTACCGGCAAAATTGAAATTGTCAAGTGTTTGCATATTACAATAATTTTAAAACATGTATTTGTTTTCTGTCTGTCTGCAAATTTACAAAATAAATCGGTATATTTTTTATAAAATGCGAGAGTTTACAGTAAATATTTATGCTTATATTATATAATTCAAATTAGAGATCTTTCTTGCAAAAGGGCTTCCATTTGCTCCTGAATTTTCTTCGATTCGGCACGTGCTGCAATTCCAAAATTCTCACTCTTATCGGCATATATGATTCCTCGTGAGGAATTTACTAAAAGACCGCATTGCTTATTCATTCCATATTTAGCAACATCTTGCAAACTTCCGCCTTGAGTGCCTACTCCCGGAACTAATAAAAAGTGATCTGGTACTATTTTGCGTACGTCCGTAAATAATTTCCCTTGGGTTGCCCCTACAACAAACATCATTTGATCATCAGTTGCCCAAGTTTGGGAAATACGCATTACTTTTTCAAAAAGCCGTTCTCCTGAAGCATCTGCCGTAAATTGAAAATCTTGAGATCCTTTATTAGACGTTAATCCCAAAACAATGACCCATTTACCTGGATATACGAGAAAAGGTTTTACGCTATCTTCTCCCATATAAGGAGCAACTGTTACCGAGTCGATATCGAGATGTTCAAAAAAACTGCGAGCGTACATTTCTGAAGTATTCCCTATATCTCCGCGTTTTGCATCGGCAATAATAAATTGATCCGGATAATTTTCTTTTATATATCGTACTGTTTTTTCAAAGGCACCCCAACCTTGAATGCCCAAACTTTCATAAAAAGCGAGATTGGGCTTATAAGCGACACAAAGATCTGCTGTCGAATCGACAATAATTTTATTAAATGCAAAAATAGGATCTTTTTCATTAAGCAAATGTGTCGGAATTTTTTTAATATCGGTATCTAAACCTACGCAAAGAAATGATTTTTTACGTTTTATGTTCTCAAAGAGTTGTTGTTTGTTCATAAGATAGGTACAAAAAATTTTCTATAATTCGCTTTCTTTCATTCTTTCGGCATTTTCGGCAATAATTAGGTGATCTATGCAGTCTTGTATATCGCCATCCATGAATGCCGAAAGATTATATATAGTATAGTTGATTCTATGGTCGGTAATGCGCCCTTGAGGATAATTGTATGTACGTATCTTAGCGGAACGATCTCCTGTAGAGACCATTGTCTTTCTTTTGGCTGCAATATCGTCAAGGTATTTTTGATGCTCTTTATCATAAATAAAAGAACGTAAACGGGTAAGTGCACGTTCTTTATTTTTGGGTTGATCACGGGTTTCAGTACATTCGATAAGAATCTCTTCTGAAACTCCTGTATTGGGATTTTTCCATACGTACCTGAGACGGACACCAGATTCTACTTTATTAACGTTTTGTCCTCCAGCACCACCGGAGCGGAAAGTATCCCATTTGATTTCACCTTCATTAATCTCAACATCAAATTCTTCTGCCTCCGGAAGAACTGCCACAGATGCAGCAGAGGTATGTACTCTGCCTTGTGTCTCAGTTGCTGGGACACGCTGCACCCGATGTACTCCGGACTCATATTTTAATATACCATAAACATTTTCACCACTTACCGTAAAGATGATTTCTTTATATCCACCCGAAGAGCCTTCACTATAACTGGATATACTTAATTGCCACCCTTTGGTCTCACAATATTTAGAATACATACGAAACAGATCCCCTGCAAAAATAGCGGCTTCATCACCCCCTGTACCTCCTCGAATTTCTACTATGGCATTTTTACTATCTTGGGGATCGGTGGGAACGAGTAGTAGTTTTATCTCTTCTTCCAATACCGGAAGTTTTTCTTGAGACTCATCCAATTCTTCTTTTGCCATTTCCCTTATTTCCGGGTCGTTTTCCAATTCCAATATCGATCTGGCCTCAGAGATATTGTTTAATAATTTCTCATATTGATTTTTGGCCTTAATAATTTTCTCAAGATCGCTATACTCTTTGGTAAGTTTAACGAAACGCTTCATGTCAGATATTACTGCCGGGTCTGTGATAAGAGTCCCAACTTCTTCGAAACGGATCGAAAGGCCTTCTAATTTATCTAATAATGTATTCTCACTCATTATTTACAATTTTCGACCCACAAATATATAAAATGTGAACCAATAAATCTAAGAGGCTGTTTAAATTTTCCAACAAGGCAATTCAGTCAGGTCGTCTTGATGTTTTCTTTTGGACTGTTTTCCCGTTTTCATTTATCAGGATAGTCCCTACATTTCATCCTCTAAAAAAATTTCAAAAGGAATTCTCCAATCCGATTCAAGCAAAATTTAAAGCAGGCTTTAATATATGTTTATTGAAATGAGGAAATAAAATAGCCGGGCATTTTCCTGAAAAATGATACCTTCAGGTATATTGTCCGACTATTTATTAGAGTAGTAGTATTGAGGAAACAATTATTGTGGGTATTTTGTTGTAAGAATCAAATTAAAATCTGTTAAGAATCTGTTTGAATTTTCTCCAAAAATTTTTTGAATTTCTTTGCGGTCTGTTCTCTTGCTCCTAATACGTCAATTTAAACAAGCTCTAAAAAATACATCGGGCGGAGAATTTTTGGGTAAAGATTCTTCGCCCGATGTATTACCAATTACTATTTTATAACTGTATGGGGTGTTCTACCTTTTCGTTCAATAACGCAAAGTCAAGAACTTCTTTGATATTCCGTACATAGTGGAATGTAAGCCCTTTAATATAATTTTCTTTAATCTCGTCTATATCTTTCTTATTTTCCTCCGATAAGATAATATCTTTTATATTTGCTCGTTTAGCAGCTAAGATCTTTTCTTTTATTCCACCAACCGGTAGTACACGTCCCCGTAAAGTAATTTCTCCTGTCATTGCTAAATTCGGGCGAACTTTTCGTTGTGTAAAGGATGAAGCAATAGACGTAACCATAGTGATACCTGCAGAAGGCCCATCTTTGGGAATAGCACCTTCAGGTACATGAATATGTACATTCCATTTATCGAATACGTCGTCACTGATATTCAGCATCTCGGCATGAGCTTTTATGTATTGCATCGCTATTATTGCCGATTCTTTCATAACATCGCCCAAATTTCCTGTTAGTGTTAATTTCTCACCTTTGCTCTTGCTCAAACTTGATTCTACGAATAATATCTCTCCACCTACGGCAGTCCATGCCAAACCTGTAACGACTCCGGCATATTCATTTCCTTCGTATTTATCTCGTGAATACTCTTTTATTCCTAAATATTCATGTAAGTCATTTATTGTAATCGTATGTGGGTATTCTTCTTCTAATGCCTTTTTCCGGGCAATTTTCCGCATAATTTTGGCAATTTTCTTATCCAATTCCCGAACACCCGATTCCCGAGTATAAGAGTCTACTATGACCTCCATCGTCTTTTTAGGAATGTCTACATCACCTTTTACGAGCCCATGATTCTCGAGCTGTTTCGGGACAAGGTGTCTTCGACCGATCTCTACTTTTTCTTCCAAAATATATCCGGTTATATCGATAAGCTCCATTCGATCTAATAAAGGTTGGGAGATCGTATTCAAATTATTGGCAGTCGCTATAAATAAAATATTTGACAGATCATAGTCAATATCCAAATAATTGTCATGAAAAGCGTTGTTCTGTTCCGGATCGAGAACCTCTAACAAAGCTGATGCCGGATCTCCTTTAAAATCATTTCCGATTTTATCTATTTCATCTAAAACGAACACAGGATTAGACGAACCGGCTTTCAATAAACCCTGTATAATACGACCGGGCATAGCTCCGATGTAGGTGCGTCGGTGACCTCTGATTTCCGCTTCATCGTGCAATCCCCCTAAAGAAATACGCACATATTTTCTTTTCAGAGCTTCCGCTATTGACTTTCCCAAAGATGTTTTTCCGACACCCGGAGGTCCGTAAAGGCATATAATCGGAGATTTTAAATCCCCTCGCAGTTTTAATACCGCCAGATGTTCTAAAATACGGTCTTTCACTTTTTCAAGCCCGTAATGGTCTTTATCTAATTGCTTCTGTGCATGTTTCAGATTAAAATTATCCTTTGTAAATTCATTCCAAGGTAAATCGGTCAATGTTTCCAAGTAATTATATTGCACCGAAAAGTCTGGAGATTGAGGATAAAGACGTTCTAATTTACGTAGTTCTTTTTCAAATATGGCAGCTACTGAAGCATCCCATTTCTTTTTAGAAGCTTTTTCCTTCAGTTCCTGTATATCTTGTTCCTGAACGCTTCCACCCAATTCATCTTGTATAGTTTTTATCTGTTGTTGTAAAAAGTGTTCTCTTTGTTGTTGGTTCAAATCTTCTCTCGTACGAGATTGAATACTTGCTTTTATCTCAATAAGTTGGGCTTCCTTACTCAGTGCCGTATATAAACTGAATGCTCGTTGCTTGACCGAGTCGATATTAAGCAGATCCTGTTTCTGTTGGGTATTTAAAGGAATATTGGAACATAAAAAATTAATCAGATAGTGAGAATTTTCAATATTCCTTAGTGCAAACATCAGCTCTCGTGAAGGTTCACCCAAAGTTTTCAGAATATTGAATGTCATGTCCTTTATTGCAGATATGAGCGCTTCGAATTCTTTGTCATTCGATTTGGGCATTTTTTCTTCCAATAGAGAGATATTGCCTCTTAAATAAGGAGTGAATGTTGTCAGATTATCTAAATGAAAACGTCGTTTGCCTTGTAAAATAACGGTAGTGCTTCCGTCTGGCATTTCCAGTATTTTTACGATCTCCGCAATAGTACCTATTTCATACAAATCTTTGTATTCAGGTTCATCTACGTACATATCTTTTTGACATGTTACACCGATATATTGTTTTTGAGCGTATGCTTCTTTAATAAGTTGAAGAGATTTGGCCCTTCCGACTGATACAGGGAGAGCTACTCCCGGATACATCACCATATTGCGCAATGGCAGTATGGGCAGATCGACTTCTGCCACCCCCGGACATTCTATATCCGGATTACCTTCTACTTCGGCGAAAATCGGCATAATTGTAGTGGCATTATCATTAGCATCATCAAGCAGATTATTATCAGAAAAAAATTTTTTCATATGTTAATTGTCATTTTGTCAGTAATTAGGATTAAATACATTGTCAGCACTCCTGAAAAATCAATGTTATATTATAGTACAATGAGTGTGCCAAAAAATAAACAATACTTAGATCCCCATAAAATTGTTATTATTTTTTGTTTATTTGTATTCTGAAATTTTTATTTATGGGAACTCATTATTTTCAGTTTAAACAATTTACCGTATATCATAACCGCTGTGCAATGAAGGTAGGTACAGATGGCGTGCTGCTTGGAGCTTGGTGTAATATCCCGAAAAATGGGAATATATTGGATATAGGAACTGGAACAGGAATAATCGCATTAATGGCGGCGCAAAGATCTTCGTTTTCTCAAGTATCTATCGATGCAATTGAGATCGATAGAGATGCGTACTTGCAAGCTAAAGAGAATATATCATCTTCTCCATGGAGCAATAGAATACAAGTAATTAATTGTTCTTTACAAGAGTATGCGGAAATGTCAGAAACTCTCTATGATCATATTGTGTCTAATCCTCCTTATTTTGATAATACTCTGCCTCCCCAAAGTCTCTCTCGGCAAATGGCACGACATACAGCTTCACTAACTTATGAAGGGCTTGTATCCAATGCAGTAAGGTTATTGAAACCTGAAGGTCACATCTCCGTTATATACCCCGCAGACCAAGATAGACAGTTGACCCGTATAGCTGTCTGCAACAAATTGTGGGTGTCTCGGAAAGTCTGGATAAAAGGACGTCCGAATGTCTCACCTAAAAGAGTTTTAGTAGAGTGGGGGAAGTATCCCGTAAGCTATATAGAAGACGAGCTTGTTATAGAGACAGCTCCTTTGACATATACATTGGAATATATTGCTTTAACTAAAGATTTTTATTTAAAAATGTAAGAGCTTGTCCAAATTCTCCGATGAAAAATATTATCAGATCATTTTTGCGTTTTCTTTCGGTTTGCTTTCTCTTTTTCATTTATTAGATAGCCCGTGATTTTCCTCGAAAGAAATTCTCAAAACTGATACAAGCAGAATTTAAACAGATTTAAAAAAAACGCGGTATTACACCGCGTTTTTTTATCGAATATTTTCCCGTAAGCGAGTCAGATATGCCTTCATTTTGTCACTATCCTTACGTTTTATAATGTCGAGCAGTATATCCAGCTGTTTTTGAATTTGCGATACCTGTTCGGGCGTGTGCGGATTAAACAGAATCTCCGTGAGGAGGTAATCATCTTCGGAAAGAAGCCCGTGGGCAATATCCATATGCTTTTTGAATGTTGTACCCGGTGCGTCTTGAGGCTTCATTACGGCAGCAAAAACGAGAGTAGATGCAAATGGAATCGATAATGAATAGGCGATTGTTTCATCATGCTCCTTAAATGAATATTCGAATATTCTTAACCTCAAATTACTGTATAGGTCTTTAAAAAAGACTTTTCCTAAGTGGTCGGACTCGGAAATGATAATCGTATTTTGAGTACTTAAGTCACTGAGGTTTGCAAATGTGGGTCCGAACATTGGATGAGTCGAGACAAACGGGTGTCCGGCCTTTTGGTAAAATTCCGGAAGTCCTGTTTTTACAGAGGCAATGTCGGATATAATGCAATTAGCAGGGATATGGGGCAATATCATTTCGAATGCAGCGATTGTATATTTTACGGTTGCTGCATTAATGACCAATTCCGGTTGAAACTCTTTTACTTCCTCTAACGTTGTCATTCGGTAAGTATTGAATACAAATCTCAACCGTTTAGGATCAGTATCAAAAAGTGCGACTTCATGTTGAAAACTTAGTACATCTGCAAAAAAAGAGCCCATTTTCCCAGCTCCGAGAATAAGTATTTTCATCGCTTTATTTATTCAAAATATTCATTTGTTGCCTTACCGATTCTTCGTGAATTGCCTGTAAAACCGATTTCATAAATTCTCCGTCCATATCCAAATCTATTGCTTGGTTGATCCGTTTACTCAAAATCTCATCATAACGAGTCGGCTGCAAGACTGTCATATCATGTTCTTTCTTATATTGTCCGATTTCTCGGGATATACGCATCCGTTTAGCCAATAATTCCAGTAATTGATTATCCAATTCATCAATCTGTCTTCTAAGTTCTGCTAAATTTTCTGTAGTTTGAGTAGTCTCCCGGATAACCAACATGTTTAAAATAAAGTTGAGAACATCAGGTGTTACTTGTTGATTTTTGTCACTCCATGCACAATCAGGATTACAATGGGATTCTATAATCAGCCCGTCAAATCCCATATCCATAGCTTGCTGGCATAAGGGCGCTACAAGATCACGTTTTCCCCCTATATGACTCGGATCGCAAATTATCGGTAAATTCGGAAGACGTCGACGAAGTTCGATAGGAATATGCCACTGTGGCAGATTTCGGTAAAGTCTCTTATCATAAGAACTGAATCCTCGATGTATTGCCCCGATTCGATGAAGTCCGGCATTATAAATTCTTTCTATTGCTCCGATCCAAAGTTCGAGGTCGGGATTAACCGGATTTTTAATTAAAATAGGAATATCTACGCCTTTAAGAGCATCGGCAATTTCTTGTACTGCAAATGGATTTGCCGTGGTACGTGCACCAATCCAAAGGATATCAATACCATGCTTCAATGCCTCAAATACGTGATGTTGATTGGCTACTTCGGTTGCCGTGTACATTCCGGTAGTTTCTTTTACCTTCTTTAACCAAGCCAGTCCCTCTGTTCCTACACCTTCAAAACCGCCCGGTTTCGTCCGTGGTTTCCAAATTCCAGCTCGGAATATTTTAATTCCCTGTGCTGCCAAACCTTTTGCGGTTTCTAACACTTGTTCTTCTGTTTCGGCACTGCAAGGTCCAGCCATTATAAGGGGGCGCTTAGCTTCTATGCCGGATAATAAAATTGATTCGAAGTTTAATGTTTCTGTCATAATTATATTCTTATTTATTGATTTTATTTAAGGCGACTTTTAATTCTGTCAAGAGCTTCCAATAAAGTCGTTTCATTAGCACAAAGCGAGAGACGTATATATCGATCTCCTAAACTTCCGAAGACTATTCCCGGAGTTATAAAAACTTGGGCTTCATATAATACTTTGTCCGCAAGTTCCGAACTATCGGTTATATGATCAGGGATTTTTGCCCACAAGAACATTCCTGTTTGTTCTGGATTAAAAGAACATCCTAACTCATCTGCAATTTGTTCTGCAATTTTTCTTCGTTTTCGATATATCGCATTCATTTCTTCATACCATTCCGGACCGGAAGACAAAGCTGCAACCGCTGCTTTTTGCATAGGACGGAATGTCCCGGAATCAATATTGCTTTTTACACGAAGAATCCATTCGACGAATTGAGGGTTCGATGCTAACATTCCTATACGCCATCCCGGCATATTATGAGCTTTACTCATCGAATTCATTTCTATGCAAATATCTTTAGCTCCGGGAACAGAAAGAATACTTAAAGGCTTTTCGTTAAGAATGAAACTATAAGGATTATCGTTTATAATGATGATATTATGTTTTTTCCCGAATGCAACTAGACTTTCAAATAAATTTATGGATGCGGGAGTTCCTGTCGGCATGTGCGGATAATTGACCCACATCAATTTCACATTTGACAGATCGTTCTTCTCGATTGCTTCAAAATCTGGTAACCAGCCGTTTTTTTCGGTTAATTCATAATTGATAATATGCGCCTCAGCCAGTTTACTGACCGATGTATATGTCGGATATCCGGGATTGGGAACTAAAACTCCATCTCCGGGATTTAAAAAGGCTAATGATATATGTAAAATTCCTTCTTTAGAACCGATAAGAGGTTGTATCTCGGTTTTGGGATTCAATTCTACGCCGTACCACCGTTTATACCAATCCGAAAATGCTTCCCGTAATGCTGGAATACCAATGTATGGCTGATATCCGTGTGCATCTTCCCTTCGGCTATCTTCACATAGTGCGTCTATTGTTCGGATATGAGGTGGACGGTCTGGGCTACCAATTCCAAGACTGATAACATTTAACCCTTTTGCATTCATATCAGCTACTTCTTTTAACTTTTTCGAGAAGTAGTATTCTTTGATTTGGCTTACTCTGTTAGCCGGACATATATCAGAGAGTTTCTGTAAATTCTGCATATTCTCCTTGTATTTTAAAATCTTTAGTTAGTGGTTTGATCGCTTCTAACGATTGTTTGTATCGAGTATAATCAGAAAATGTTATATCGACATAAAATCTGTATTCCCACTCTCTTCCGATTATTGGAAGAGACTGTATTTTCGTGAGATTTATGTCATAGAACGATAATATTGTCAAGACTTTTGACAGACTTCCGTTAGTGTGAGGAAGAGTAAAAATAAGAGATGCTTTGTTTATAGTTTGGCGATCGGTAAGATCATCTCGTTGCCAACTGTCCGCTAATACTAAAAAACGGGTGAAATTCCGTTTATTTGTCTCTATACCGGATTCTAATATGTTAAGCCCGTACATTTCTGCTGCCAGACGGCTGCAAATTGCAGCATGACCTTTGAGACCTTTTTCTTGTATTTCACGAGCACTTGCCGCGGTATCATCTTTTTCTACAATTTTAATATTAGGTAATTGATTCAGAAATTCTTCGCATTGCATTAAAGCGATCGGGTGAGAATTTATCTCGGATATATTTTCGAGAGTTTCACCGGGAAGGGCCGCTAGCACATGAGAAATTCTCAATTTATATTCTCCTATAATACTCAAATCGCTTTTGCGTAATAGCTCATGATTTTGTAATAAAGATCCGGCAATCGTGTTTTCTATTGCCATTATTCCGAGAAGAGAATCGTCTTTGCTCATTTTCTCGAATAAGCTGGGAAACGTCAAACATGGCTCGACCTCGACTTCTTCATTGGTGAAATAAGATCGGGCAGCCATTTCGTGATAACAACCCGGTATTCCTTGTATTGCAACTTTTTTCATTTATAAGAATTTTCTAATTAAAAAAATCCCACACTTTCGTTGAAAGGTGGGATACTTTATTTTGTTATATATCGGATATATAGAATCCCACCTTATGTACTCATAAAGTAATAAAAATAATAAAAGTAAAATCGCTGAAAAGTTTTCATAATCAATTATTCTAAAATTAAAAAATCCCGCTCATTCGAACGGGATTCTCAATATATTGTATTTTTTTGTTCTATAATAAAATCCCGTTTTACTTTCTTTTAAAGTAAAAATAGAAATAAAAATATGTAAAGCTAAAAGTGTTCATCATGCAACTATGTTATTTTTATGGCTACAAAAGTAATGATTTGTTTTTTCAATCAAAATATTTTTGTCTTTTTTTTGCATTATGGATAAAAATATTTTTATTTGCTATCCGAAAATGCTCATTGATTTAATATGTCAGGTTAATATGTGGTAAAATCAATGTCCTTTTTAGAACATTTTTTCTACCAAATAGACCTTTTTTTATACATTATAGAATCCGTACCTTCGTATTCAATTTTAATTGAAAAAATTGGGGGTAAGGACGGTAAAAAGAGGCTTTTCCCTGATTTTTGTATAATCTTATTTATAGGTTTGAATTTCTCCTCGGAAATCGTAAATGAGTAATTTTGTTAATTTGCTGGTTTCTAAGGAGATCTTAGAGTGTGTATAATAAAGAATAATTAATTAACTGATAATAATATCTAAACTAGCGGATATTCAGGGAAATCCCGGGAGGTTCGCATAATTTTATAAACTTGGAAGAAATGAAACAGGAAATTAAGCCGGCAAACGGTCGTTTGGGTGTCTTGGTTGTGGGAGTAGGTGGTGCTGTCTCAACTACAATGATTACAGGAACATTAGCTGCTCGTAAGGGATTGACAAAAGCTATCGGCTCAATCACACAGATGGCTACAATGCGTATGCAAGACGGTAACGAGAAACTTATCAAGGATATTGTTCCTTTAGTTGACCTGAACGATATCGTATTCGGAGGTTGGGATATTTTCCCGGACAATACATACGATGCAGCCTTATATGCAGAGGTTTTGAAAGAAAAAGATTTGAATCTCGTAAAAGATGAATTGCAGGCGATTAAACCAATGCCTGCCGCGTTCGACCATAATTTTGCAAAACGATTGAACGGCACTCACATTAAAAATGCCGCTACACGTTGGGATATGGTAGAACAGTTACGTGAAGATATTCGTAGCTTTAAAGCTGCAAATAACTGCGATCGTATCGTCGTATTATGGGCTGCAAGTACCGAAATTTATATTCCAATGAGTGAGGAACATAAGTCTCTTGCTTCATTGGAAAAAGCGATGAAAGACAATAATACAGAAGTTATATCTCCAAGCATGTGCTATGCCTATGCGGCTATTGCAGAAGGTGCTCCGTTTATTATGGGAGCTCCGAATTTGTGTGTAGATATTCCGGCTATGTGGGAATTCTCAAAAAAACAAAATGTTCCTATTGCAGGTAAGGACTTCAAGAGCGGTCAGACATTGATGAAGACAGTTCTCGCACCGATGTTCAAGACTCGAATGTTGGGTGTTAGCGGGTGGTTCTCTACAAATATTTTAGGAAACAGAGATGGAGAAGTACTTGATCAGCCCGAAAATTTCAAAACAAAGGAGGTCAGCAAATTATCTGTTATCGATAATATTTTTGAGCCTGAAAAATTCCCTGATTTATATGGTGATGTATATCATAAAGTGCGTATCAATTATTATCCTCCGCGTAAAGACAATAAAGAAGCGTGGGATAATATTGATATTTTCGGATGGATGGGATATCCTATGGAAATCAAAGTCAATTTCCTTTGCCGGGACTCTATTCTTGCAGCACCTATCGCTCTTGATCTAGTCATTTTCAGCGATCTTGCAATGCGTGCAGGAATGTGTGGTATCCAAACTTGGTTGTCATTCTTCTGTAAAAGTCCGATGCATGATTTCGAACATCAACCGGTGCATGATCTGTTCCAACAATGGCGAATCGTAAAAGAAACCCTTAGAAATATGGTAGGAGAGACTGCTCCAAGTTATTTGGATTAGTCATAATAGCCGCATAATTTTATCGGATGGATTTATGAAGAGAGCCAAATTATTCCATATAATCATCGCATCCGGTTTCGGATCAGGATTTTCTCCGTTCGCTCCGGGAACAGTAGGGGCTCTTGTTGCTATTATTATTTGGACGGTATTATTTTATGTAATACCGTTTAATACTCTATTAATAGTAACAAGTTTACTTATAGTTCTTTTTACTGCAGCCGGAATTTGGTCGGCCGATAAGATGGAATCAGAATGGGGGAAAGATCCGTCAAAAGTGGTCATAGATGAAATGGTGGGAGTTTGGATTGCATTACTTGCCGTACCGGAAGGGAATATCTGGTATATTCTGTTTGCTTTTTTATTGTTTCGCTTTTTTGATATATTTAAACCACTAGGCATTCGTAAAATGGAACAGTTGGACGGTGGAATCGGTGTAATGGCGGATGATATTTTGGCCGGAATATACAGTTTTCTTTTACTGATGGGGTTAAGATGGTTGATCGGATAAAAAAATATGCAAAAATAGTTTCGGAAAGAGACGGTTTCTTTATGTTTTTGAGAGCACAGTTGTCCTCTCAATTGGCGACAATAGTAGATTTTATTATTACAATAGGACTCGCAAAGTTGTTTAGCGTTTATTATGTCTATGCAACTTTTGCGGGTTCTTTTTTCGGAGGAATTGTCAATTGTATCATTAATTATAAGTGGACATTCCGACCAGAAAATTGTAAAAAGATAAATATTGCAGTCAAATATATTCTGGTTTGGTGGGGAAGCCTTTTTCTCAATGTCGGGGGAACATTTCTTGTGACAGAAGCTACTACTAAGGTAATATGGATTCGGAATATTTTCGGACATTATTTGGATAATCTGTTTATATTTTCTAAGGTATTAGTAGCTTTGGCAGTCGCTTTTTTTTGGAATTATAATATGCAACGTATTTTTGTTTATAAAAATCACGAACTGAAATTTTCTTTTAAACGTAAAAATTAAATTTAAAACATACTAAGAATGAAATTTAGAGATTGGGCTCAACAAGTAATTTATAAAATCATTAATCCGGTAGTACATGGATTAGTAAAAGTTGGAATAACACCGAATATCGTAACTACTACAGGATTATTTTTTAATATTGTTTCAACCATTATATTAATTTATGGAGGAATATACGGAGAAAAAAACGATTTTTCTTACATCGGTTGGGCTGGCGGGGTTATTTTGTTTGCCGGATTATTCGATATGTTAGACGGACAAGTTGCACGTATTGGAAAAATGAGTTCTTCCTTTGGGGCACTATATGATTCGGTACTTGATAGATATAGTGAATTAATTGTGTTTTTTGGGATATGTTCTTATATGATGGCACAAGGGTATATTGCCGGATTTATAATTGCGTTTATTGCATTAGTCGGATCATTAATGGTCAGTTATGTAAGAGCTAGGGCAGAAGGTCTTGGTATAGAATGTAAAGTAGGGTTTATGCAGCGTCCAGAACGGGTTGTATTAACGGCTATTGGAGCATTAGGATGTGGTGTGTCTGCTTGCTTTATACATGAAGAATCTTTATTGAATCCTATTTATATATTTGAGGCAGCACTGCTCATTATTGCTATTTTTTCTAACATTACGGCATTTGCTCGTTTAGCTCATTGTCGAAAAGTAATGAATTTGTGAATTTATGAAAATATTGAACTCTCTACCTCCAAAAAATGAAATCTTAACCGTAATCGTTATTGCAATTATATTTATTGTAATAACTTCTGTTTTTGTTGGATTGCGTCCGGAACATTTATTAATGGTATCTGTTTTCTTAATCCTGTTTTTTGCAGGAAAGTCGACAAGAAAGTTTGCTGTAGGATTATTACCTTTTTTTATCTTCGGAATTTCATATGATTGGATGCGTGTATATCCCAATTATGAAGTCAACCCTATTGATGTGCAGAATTTATATAATCTTGAAAAATCTTTGTTCGGAATAAAAGAAAATGGAGCTTTATTGATTCCATGTGAATATTTTGCTTTACACCATTCAGTAATAGCAGATGTTTTTGCCGGCTTTTTTTATTTATGTTGGGTACCTGTGCCTATCGCTTTCGGAATATGGCTATATCTGAAAAAAGACAGACGTTTATATCTCCGATTTTCAATGGTTTTTTTATTGGTGAATTTAATAGGATTTATAGGTTACTATATTCATCCGGCAGCACCCCCTTGGTATGCAATAAACTATGGCTTCGAAGCAATACTTAATACACCGGGCAATACTGCAGCTCTTGGTCGTTTTGATGAATTGATAGGATTGCCGATTTTCGATTCATTATATAGCCGTAATTCGAATGTTTTTGCCGCAGTACCATCTTTGCATGCAGCATATATGGTTGTGGCTTTTTATTATGCATTAATAAAAAAATGCCATCCGGTCATTATCATGATCTTTGCAAGCCTTATGTGTGGAATTTGGTTTACCGCAGTTTATTCTTCACACCATTATATTATTGATGTTCTACTCGGTATTACATGTGCATTGTTAGGAATTCTCATTTTTGAAAAAGGATTGATGAAAATTCCCGGATTCATGAAATTTTTCAACCGATATCAGCATTATATAGAGGCTTGATGCTATTTGGATCGTGAATTTTTAGAAATAATGTAAGAAATAAATCAGCTTTAGACTCTGATTCTTGATTTTTATGTATCTTTGAATAAAATATGGGAGGATAAGTAATGGAAGCTACAAAAGAAAAGCTTTACAATGACATTTCATTGGTATTTACGGATGCTATAGAAACAGTAAGAACAAATGAAGGTTGTACATTAACAGATATGTATGTATGTGTAAAATATGATGACTTGTCATTTATTATTTATGATGATTCCGAGAATATCCTTCTTCAGGAGACTATCGATGATTGGGATAATCTGAAAGAAAACTCTGAAAATTTCGAAGAGGCTGTTATCGATTCTTTAAAATACGTTTTAAATACAGATAATATTAAGCAGAAATTCGAGTCTCTTGATTTTGTAGGTCCTTTTTCTGTAATATTAGTTGATGATAATTTTGAGCAAATATGTGAATTAGTGACATATGATAAAGACATGATTTATTTGGAAGATGATTTTTTAGATAAGATGGATAAAGAATTGGATGAATTTTTTGAAAAATTGATGTCGGATGTAGAATAGTGATTTAGCTTATAAATACAATATTGATCATTCCCCAATATGAAACTAACTTCATATTGGGGAATATTTTTAAAATAAAAGATTAATAAGTTGACTCTGATTTAATTGTAACCAGAATAAGCGGTAAATAATTAAACATCTCTTGTATTTTTATTTATGTTAATCTTTGTAAATGTAATTGTGAAATTAAAAATGTATTTTACATTTGCATCAAATTAAAATTTGTAATTATTACAAATATAAAATGAGTCAAGAAAAAGGATATACAAGATTAGTTTCTCATGGGATAAAACCTTCTCTCCAAAGAATTGCTATTATGAATTATTTGATAGAGAATAGTACCCATCCGACTGTAGATATGATATTTAGTGATTTATATCCTGATATTCCGACATTATCTCGTACAACTGTATATAATACATTGAAAATACTTGTAGAGCAGGGTGCGGTACAAATGCTGACAATCGATGATAAAAACAGTAGATACGATGCAGATATAACTCCTCATGCTCATTTTAGATGTTGTAAATGTGGTTGTATAAAAGATTTACCGATAAAAGAAAATATTATATTCAAAGAAAATTCAGAAAAAATAAAAATTACCGAAGTTCAACTATATTGTAAAGGCTATTGTGCGCAATGTCTGAAGAATATAGAAACAGAAAATACATAAATTAGTTAAATTCAAATTCTTACATTATGAAAAAGAAATTTATTTGTACAGTGTGCGGTTATGTTCATGAAGGGGAAGAAGCTCCAGAATTTTGTCCTCAATGTAAACAACCGAAGAGCAAATTCAAAGAGCTTATAGAGACAGAAGGGGCTTTACAATTTGTAGACGAACATGTATTGGGTATTGCAAAAGGTGTCGATCCTGAAATTTTAGAGGGATTGAATGCCCATTTCATGGGTGAGTGTACCGAAGTCGGTATGTATTTGGCGATGAGTCGTCAAGCTGACCGTGAAGGTTATCCGGAGGTAGCAGAAGCATTTAAGCGTTATGCATGGGAAGAGGCTGAACATGCTGCTAAGTTTGCAGAATTACTTGGCGATGTTGTTTGGGATACCAAGACGAACTTGAAAAAACGGATGGAAGCTGAAGCTGGAGCTTGTGAAGACAAAAAACGGATTGCAACGTTGGCAAAACAACAAAATCTAGATGCAATTCATGATACAGTTCATGAAATGTGTAAAGATGAAGCTCGTCACGGTAAAGGTTTTGAAGGCCTATACAATCGTTATTTCAAAAAATAAGAAAGACTTGAATAATGTTTTAGAGTCCGCTTGCAAACAGTAAGCGGACTCTTTTATTATTTGAACTATTATTCCTTTTTTTTAAAGTAATATTTTACGAGAAATCACGAATTATTAAAAATTATCCTTATTTTTGCGCATCTCACTTACAAAATGGAAATATCGAATGACGTGCAGTAGAAGCATTATAAAGCCTCCGCTGAACACGTCATATCGTGTTTTTCCAAAAAAAGTAGGTGAGATCACTTTTTGTCAGCGGAGGCTTTTTACATAAATATCGAATAATCTATTATGAAATTTGTAAATTTCGTTGACGAGTTAACCAACTTACAGCCATTCTTATACCGATTTGCTTATTCCCTGACCAAGAATCATGAAGCGGCAAAAGATTTGTTGCAAGAGACTTTACTTAAAACATTAGAAAACAGGGAAAAGTTCATAGGAAACACCAATTTAAGAGCTTGGATGTGTACTGTTATGAAAAACACTTTTATTAATGATTATCGAAAGCTCTTATTGGCGCATGAGTCGGTTTGTTGTATAGATGATTTGAAATCAGAACCTTGTATGATCGACGGGACCGATGCGAATTATGATTTAGAATGGATAAACAAGGTTATTGCAGGGATGAGCAAGAAAAATCGTATAATTTTCGGTTTATATTTATCGAGTTATCAATATGATGAAATTGCTGAAAAACTGGATATTCCTCTCGGTACGGTAAAAAGTCAGATTCATAATATAAAAATATCGTTGAAAAAACAATTAAAAGAACTGATATAAGTGGTAAAAACTTTCCCTCGTCTTTGCTTGCACAAACGATGTTTTGTCGTAATTTTGCATAAATATCTTCTGGCACATAGCTGCCCGAAAAGAGAGGTTATAAATTAAAAATCTATAAATATGTACAGAACGCATACATGTGGAGAGTTGCGATTATCCGATACAGACAAAAATGTTACGTTAGCTGGTTGGGTACAACGAACACGAAAAATGGGGGGAATGACGTTTATTGACATTCGTGACCGTTACGGGATTACCCAATTGGTATTTAATCATGAAAATAATCCTGAGCTTTGTGATCAAGCAAATAAGTTAGGTCGAGAATTTGTGATTCAAGTTTCAGGGATTGTTAAAGAAAGATCAAATAAAAATAAAAATATACCAACAGGAGATATTGAGCTTAGCGTATCTAATTTAGCCATATTACATGCATCTGACGTTCCTCCTTTTACAATTGAGGACGACAGTGACGGAGGTGATGATTTGCGGATGCAATATCGTTATTTGGATTTAAGACGGAATTGTGTTCGGAAAAACTTAGAGTTACGTCATAAAATGGCATTTGAAGTTCGTAGATATCTCGATCAGCAAAATTTTCTTGAAATAGAAACACCGATGTTGATCAAATCTACTCCGGAGGGTGCTCGAGACTTTGTCGTACCATCGAGAATGAATCCCGGAGAGTTTTATGCATTGCCTCAATCACCACAAACGTTTAAACAATTGTTAATGGTCTCCGGTTTTGACCGTTATTTTCAAATTGTAAAATGCTTTAGAGACGAAGATTTGCGGGCAGACCGTCAGCCCGAATTTACCCAAATCGACTGTGAGATGTCTTTTGTCGAACAAGAAGATGTCCTAAATACTTTTGAGGGAATGATAAAACATCTTTTTAAAGAAATAAAACAGATTGATTTTACTGAGCCATTTCCCAGAATGACGTGGACTGACGCAATGAAATATTATGGTAGTGACAAGCCTGATTTGCGTTTTGGAATGCGTTTTGTCGAATTAAAGGATTTGACTATCGGAAAAAACTTCGGAGTATTCGATAGTGCTGAATATATTGCCGGAATCTGCGCTGAAGGATGTGCGGCATATACAAGAAAACAATTGGATGAGCTAACAGAATTCGTTAAACGACCTCAGATTGGAGCTAAAGGATTAGTATATGTTCGTTATGATGAAAGCGGGGCGTTTAAATCTTCTGTGGATAAATTTTATAGCACAGAAGATCTGCAAAAATGGGCAGAACGATTCAATGCTAAACCTGGGGACTTGATTTTGGTTCTTGCCGGTGATAAAATAAAGACACAGAAAGCTCTCTGCGAATTACGTCTTGAAATGGGCAATCGGTTAGGTCTTCGTGATAAGGACAAATTTGCACCGTTATGGGTTATCGATTTCCCGTTATTGGAATGGGATGAGGAAACTCAGCGTTATTATGCAATGCATCACCCGTTCACTTCGCCTAAACCTGAAGATGTTGCTTTATTGGATACCGATCCCGGAAAAGTAAGAGCCAATGCCTACGACATGGTTTTTAATGGAGTCGAGTTAGGGGGAGGTTCAATTCGAATACATGATAGTGAATTACAAGATAAAATGTTTAAAATTCTCGGATTTACCGAAGAGAAAGCTCAATATCAATTTGGATTTTTAATAAACGCGTTTAAGTATGGTGCTCCACCTCATGGAGGATTGGCATTTGGATTGGATCGGTTAGTCTCTTTATTTGCCGGTTTAGATTCTATCCGTGACTGTATTGCTTTCCCCAAGAATAATTCCGGGCGTGATACTATGAGCGGAGCTCCGGCTGTATTGGATGAATCTCAATTGGAAGAATTGCAATTAAAATTGGATATTCACGACAAATAATCATATATATGAAAGTCAGTGATATAACAAAGTGTATAGAAGAAATAGCTCCCCTATCTTTGCAAGAAGATTACGATAATGCCGGTTGGCAGGTGGGAGATAAATGTTCTGAAGCTACGGGAGTACTATTGTGCATAGATGTCACTGAAGAAGTCGTCGATGAAGCTGTCGGTTTAGGTGCTAATTTAATTATATCGCACCATCCTTTACTTTTTAAAGGAGTAAAGTCTCTTACAGGCAAGAATTACGTAGAAAGAACGGTTATAAAAGCAATACAACATAATGTATCTATTTATGCTTCACATACCAATCTGGACAATGCTTGGTCGGGTGTCAATTTTAAAATGGCAGAAAAACTCGGATTGACGAATCTTTCTATTTTGATGCCTCAAGGTGGAAAATTGCTTAAGCTTGTTGTCTATGTTCCGGTTTCTCATGCCGATATTGTACGAAACGTTTTATTTACTGCAGGATGTGGAAATATCGGAGATTATGACTTGTGCAGCTACAATAGTAATGGATTCGGAACTTTTCGTGCAGGATTAGATTCGCATCCTTATCGTGGGACTATCGGGAATTTACATCAAGAAGAAGAAATTCGGATCGAAACGGTTCTCCCCGAATATTTAAAAGAGGTAGTGACTCAGGCACTCTTAAAAGCTCATCCTTATGAAGAACCGGCGTTTGATTTTATAAAAATTGAAAACCAATGGGTTAAAGCTGGATCAGGAGTAGTAGGGGAACTTTTGTGTCCTATGGATGAAATGGATTTTTTGCAACGTACCAAAACAGTGTTTCATGCTGGATGTATAAAATATTCTAATCTCCGAAATCGTAGAATTCGTAGGGTTGCATTGTGTGGAGGGGCTGGGGCTTTTTTGATTCCCCAAGCAATAGCATCGGATGCAGATGTATTTATTACTGGAGAAATTAGATATCATGATTATTTTGGGTATGATGAGCATATATTATTGACAGAAGTAGGGCATTACGAAACCGAACAATACACAAAAGATATATTTTGTGATATTATTACAAAAAAATTCCCTAACTTTGCAATTCATTATACAAAGGTAGAAACAAATCCGATAAATTATTTGTAAGCATATGGCTACTGATAAGACAAAAGTTGAAAAAGAATATACAGTGGAAGATCGATTGAAAGCACTGTACGAATTACAAACAATGCTTTCGGAGATCGATAGAATCAAAACTTTAAGAGGAGAACTTCCTTTGGAAGTACAAGATCTTGAAGATGAGATTGCAGGTCTCGAAACTCGTGTTCAGAACTTTCATGCAGAAATAGGAGAGTTGCAATCTGCTATTGCTGCGAAGAAAGTGGAAATACAGAATGCGCAAACTTTAATTGATAAATATACTGCACAGCAGAACAATGTAAGAAACAATCGGGAATTTGATTTTTTGACTAAAGAAATTGAATTCCAGACTTTGGAAATCGAACTTTGTGAAAAACGTATCAAAGAGTTTTCGGCACAGGAAAAAGCCAAGAAAGAAGAAGTGGAAAACTGTCAGGTTACTCTTGAGGAAAGAAAAGCTGATTTGCAGGAAAAGAAAGGCGAATTGGATGAAATTGTTGCAGAGACAAGACAAGATGAGGAAAAGCTGCGTGAAAAAGCGAAAAAGTTGGAGCAACATATCGAGCCTCGTTTATTAGCTGCATTCAAGAGAATAAGAAAAAATGCAAGAAACGGATTAGCTGTTGTTTATATTCAACGTGACGCATGTGGCGGTTGTTTCAATAAGATTCCACCACAAAGACAACTTGATATTAAACTCCGAAAAAAAATTATCGTTTGTGAATATTGCGGGCGTATTATGATAGACCCGGAATTAGCAGGAGTTAATGAATAAAGTTGATTCGACAAAGTATAAGCCAGATAATTTCAAAAAATTGTCTGGCTTTTTTTATTTTGGATATATATAAATGGCTTGATAATTGTAAACCGATATTGACAGACACAAGTTAAAACTTTAGTGTCTTGAAGAGTCATTGGGACATAAGGCAATCTTTCAAGACATATCTGAAGTAAAGGTAGCATTGGTTCACCATCGTTATCAGTCGGAATGGACTCATCTTCTTTATATAGATATACTCGTTCTATCTAAATTCAGTGTCGGAGTTTGTCGGTCTGAAACCTCCGCTCGAAAAAACTGTTGCTCTCTTTGCAAGCCTTCTTTTTGTTTCGTCAATTTTCTTCATTCCGTTTTCTTATTTGTATATGATAATATAGAGTCATAATCAGGGATATCTTCGAGAAACAAATATGATTGGTCTTTATAGTTTATATGACAGCAATAATGTATCTTTCCGTTCGAAACCATTAAATATTCTACTTGCAATGCAATATTATATCTGACGATTTGATCGAAAACAGCCTGCGTAATAGGAATATGTGGAGCTTTATATTCAATAATTACGAAGGGTGTTCCGTTTTGACGATATATTACGGTATCACACCTTCGTTTCCGACCATTTAAATCAAGTGATATTTCATTCCCGATTCTTCCTCCCGGATATCCTTTATACGTAATGAGATAATTCACGAAATGTTGCCGAACCCATTCTTCCGGTGTAAGTATAATATATCTTTTTCTCAAAATATCGAAAATAAAATATCTGCCATTATCTTCTTTTAATTTATACTCAAAAGTTGGCAAATTTAGTGTTATCATAAGAAAGATTATTTGTTCCGAAAGTTATTATTCCGTATTTTTACTTCAAAATTACAGAAAAATGAAGACAAAACAAGAGATTGTCCAAAATTGGCTACCGCGTTATACAAAGCGCAATGTAAAAGATTTTACTAAGCATATTTTATTGACGAATTTCTCAAAATACGTTGAAATATTTGCCAATCATTTTAATGTACCTATTTTAGGTGAGGATGGGAATATGCCCAACGCATCGGCAGAAGGTGTTACGATCATCAATTTCGGAATGGGTAGTGCTAATGCAGCGACAGTTATGGATTTATTAAGTGCTGTTGCTCCAAAAGCTGTTTTATTCCTTGGGAAATGTGGAGGTCTGAAAAAAGTGAATAAATTAGGTGATTTTATTCTTCCGATAGCGGCGATACGAGGAGAAGGTGCATCAAATGATTATTTCCCCCCGGAAGTCCCAGCGCTGCCAGCTTTCAGTTTGCAACGGGCTGTATCTACAACCGTGCGAAATCACGGGAAAGACTATTGGACGGGGACAGTATATACGACTAATAGAAGAGTTTGGGAGTATGATGATTCATTTAAAGAATATTTGAGAAGGACCCGCAGTATGGCCATCGACATGGAAACGGCAACTTTATTTACAGTAGGGTTTGCAAATCAAATTCCGACAGGAGCTCTTTTGTTAGTAACAGATCAGCCGATGATCTCTACAGGTGTTAAAACCGAAGAAAGTGATAAAAAGGTAACTCAAAACTTTGTAGATGAACATGTAATGATCGGATTTGAATCATTAAAGATGCTTATTGATAAACGTACTACTGTAAAGCATCTCCGATTCGAGGAAGAATAAAAACTTTTTAGGCCATGGCAAAAAAAGAGCAAAATGTACATTTACAGATAATATCGGATATAAGAAAGAAGAATTTTAAGCCTGTCTACTTCTTAATGGGAGACGAACCTTATTATATTGACCTTATTACGGATACTATTATAGATAATGCCTTAGATGACGCTGACAGAGATTTCAACCAGACGATAGTTTATGGTGCTGATGTAGAGATTTCGACTGTAATCAATGCTGCAAAACGTTATCCGATGATGGCTTCCAGGCAATTGGTTGTCGTAAAAGAAGCTCAAATGCTGAAAGGATTGGATGATTTACAGTTTTATTTACAGAAGCCATTGACGAGTACGGTTTTGGTTTTTAATTATAAAAACGGGAGTTTGAAAAATAAGAAACTACTTGCTGAATTAAATTCTGTAGGTATCGTTTATGAATCGAAAAAATTATATGATTATCAATTACCTCCTTTTATAAACGGTTATGTGACAGAAAAGGGATTTACCATTGAACAAAAAGCTATCGCCATGCTCGGAGACGCTATTGGTAATGACTTAAGTCGATTAACCGGAGAATTAGACAAACTTTCAATAATTCTACAAGGAAATACCCGAATAACAGCTGCATTGATAGAACACAATATCGGGATAAGTAAAGATTTCAATAACTTTGAGTTACTCAATGCTTTTATCACCAAGAACATATATAAAGTTAATCAAATCATTGCATATTTTGAGAAAAATCCGAAATCTAATCCTTTAATCGTAACAATAAGCGTTTTGTTTAATTTCTATGCTAATCTAATGCTTTTATATTTTATACAAGATAAATCGGAGTCTAATATCATGGCTGAGTTAAAACTACGAAATATTTTTCAGGCAAGGGACTATTTGACAGCAATGCAGAATTATAACGCTTATAAATGTATGGATATAATATCTTATATACGAGAATATGATGCTCGTTCTAAAGGGGTAGAGAATGCATCTGGAACAACTGAAGCATCTTTACTAAAAGAACTTGCCTATAAAATCCTTCACTAAATAAACTTTTAGATTTTCAATATATTCAGCTTTGATTACTTATGTAACAGTAATCAAAGCTTTTTTATTTCGGTTATTTATTACAATTTCTATTTACAAATGGATATTTTATATAGATATATTCAGATATTGTTATATCCGAATATATATTTTTGTAATTATATATCATAATACACAATATAATATATAAGCAGATGAATTTATGTAATACACTTGTATATTAAGCATGTAGAAAGCTATATCGCAATATATTTCAACATATAAATCACATATAATCAATTATTAATATAGTTATATATAAAGTATTACTTTATATATAGCCTATTAATCGTTTCAACGCTTCTAAAAAGTCGATTGAATACAATATATTATGAATATTATTAATTAATAATCAGATATATAAAGTATTTTATTTAAGTAATACTTTATATAATATATTTCATTTATATTTTTGTATATAAATATTGATATATAATTGTATATGGTCGTATTTACAATTATAATTTGCAAAAGTATTTATTTGTAATTACATTTGTAGAACACAAAAATTTATGTTTGTAAATTACTTAATGATAGTTTTGGAGGAATGAATACTCGTATAAAGCAAATTATCGAACACGAAGGACTGACAGATGCTGAGTTTGCAGACCGTACAGGAATAAAACGCGCTACATTGTCTCATTGCTTAAATGGTCGTAATGACGTAAGTAAAGATATTATATTGAAGATACATAATGCATATCCTCAGGTATCGGTAAACTGGTTGATGTTTGGAGAAGGAGAACCCTATATAAAAGAAAAACTTAAAACTCCGGCATCTTTATTCGATGAGATTTGGGCAAAACCAGACGATTCTCCTGAGGATGCTAAATATGTAAAGGATTTCCAATCAAACGAATTAAGAAATGTATCTGACAATGTTGATAGTAAGTTAAATAAGGAGGAAAATCTGAATTCGGATATAGAAACTCAAAAGGCTCAAGATAATAGGAAGGTTATTAAAATCATGGTTTTTTATTCGGATAATACGTTTGAAACATTTTCTTCCGACTTTTTCAAATAAATAATAATTTTAGTATATCGAGTAACTGTTATATCTTTGCATAAACAATGAAAAACAGCTATCGGATGAAAAAATACATTTTGGATCTGAAAGTAACTGAGAATTTGAGATTACACACAAATTATGTTTTGCTGAAATTTACGACAGTTGACGGATCATTCCTTCCACCAATGGCTCCCGGACAGTTTGCAGAGGTTCGGGTTGATGGGTCTCCTACTACTTTTCTGAGACGTCCTATATCGATAAACTACATTGATATGGATAACAATGAACTTTGGCTGCTAATCCAATTAGTTGGGGATGGAACAAAAAAATTATCGACCGTTTCTCCCGGACAAACAGTTAATATGGTTTTACCATTAGGTAATACTTTTACTATTCCCGAAGATAAAGCTTCACGACTAATACTCATAGGAGGCGGGGTCGGAACAGCTCCTATGCTTTATTTAGGATACGTGTTAAAGCAACAGGGATATAATCCTATTTTTCTATTGGGTGCACGCTCTGCTACAGATATTTTACAATTAAAAGAATTCGAGACATTAGGTGATATCTTTATAACGACAGAAGACGGAACTTTAGGAGAAAAGGGATATGTAACACAACATTCCGTTTTAATAAAAAATAAGTTTGATAAAATATACACATGCGGACCGAAGCCAATGATGATGGCGGTTGCAAAATATGCAAAGACATATAATATTGATTGTGAAGTGTCTTTAGAGAATAATATGGCATGTGGAGTCGGTGCATGTTTATGTTGTGTAGAAAATACAAAAGAAGGCCATATATGTGTATGTAAAGAAGGCCCTATATTTAATATAAATAAACTCTTATGGCAGATTTAAATGTAAAAATAGGTTCACTGACGTTGAAAAATCCCGTCATGACTGCGTCCGGTACTTTCGGTTACGGTTTAGAATTTGCTGATTTCATAGACTTATCTCGGTTAGGTGCTATAATAGTAAAAGGAACAACGTTACATCATAGAGAAGGAAATCCGTACCCCAGAATGGCAGAAACACCGTCAGGTATGCTAAATGCAGTCGGTTTACAGAATAAGGGGGTCGAGTATTTTATTCAGGCAATTTATCCTGAAATTAAAAACATCGATACGAATATAATTGTAAATGTTTCGGGTTCTGCAATTGACGATTATGTAGCGACAGCTGCCAAGATCGCGACATTAGAAAAGATCCCTGCTATAGAATTGAATATTTCTTGTCCAAATGTCAAAGAGGGCGGTATGGCGTTTGGTACTTCATGTAAAAGTGCCGGAAATGTAGTAAAAGCAGTTCGACGGGTTTATCCGGGCACTCTGATTGTCAAATTATCACCTAATGTAACTGACGTTGCAGAGATTGCTCGGGCTGTCGAGGCCGAAGGGGCAGATAGTGTGTCTCTCATCAACACATTGTTGGGAATGGCAATTGATGCAGAACGACGTAAGCCTATTTTATCGACTGTTACTGGAGGACTATCTGGGGCTTGCGTGAAGCCTATCGCTTTGCGAATGGTGTGGCAAGTAGCAAAAGCAGTCAAAGTTCCGATAATCGGATTGGGGGGGATTATGAATGCGACAGATGCTGTTGAGTTTTTATTGGCTGGTGCGACTGCCGTACAGATCGGGACTGCGAATTTCATTGATCCACAAATTACGATTAAAGTTATCGACGGTATTGATGACTATCTTAAACGGCACGGCTACAATTCCGTACAGGAAATTATCGGGCTTGTATAAACCTTTCTAATCTTATAAAAATCGGGGCTTTTGTATTTTAAAACAAATGTCCCGATTTTTTTATCTTTCTAAGAATAAAATAATTAGTGCTGAATTTATCCGAATCTGCTTATTTTACGTAATTTTGCTTCGTCTATGATCTTTATCTTCCGGCCGTCAACTATAATAATTTTTTCATTGGAAAAACAAGATAGAGTTCTTATTGCATTAGAGGTTGTCATGTTTGATAAGTTTGCCAGATCTTCTCTTGCCATATAGATACTGAGCGTCGCTCCATCTTCTTCAAGTCCATAATTATCTTTCAACATAAGTAAGGACTCCGCCAGTCTTCCTCGAATATGTTTTTGTGTCAAATTTACGGTTCTCGTATCAGATATACCTAAATCCATCGCCAATTCCTTTATAAAAAAATAAGCCAATTGATTATTTTTTCTGATTTGAGTCTCAATAATATTCATAGGCAAAAAACCTATTGTCGCCGTTTCAAATGCTGATGCGGCAGTAACATAATTTTCTCCGGCAAAATAGGCTCTATATCCAAAATATTGAACAGGACGTATCAAACGAATTATCTGACTTCTGCCTCCGACACCTTCCTTGAATATTTTCACCTTTCCTTTAATAAGACACATCAACTGAGTAGCTTTTTCACCCTCACTATAAATCATCTCGTTTTTTTTAAATGTCTGAATGTGAAAGTTATCGGTTATAACACGTTTTTCATCCGGATTAAGCAATGCCCACATATCGGCCATATCTTCACGGATAATCGACTCTATTGTGCTCTTTTTGACCATATTTGCTAAATAACACTGTTGTATAGCACAAATGTAAATAAAAAAAATAAAAAGGTGTCTTTAAATCTGAAAAAAATGGCAAAAAAATAGTTTCCTTTGGCGATTTCAATATGAGTAAAATTTCAAAAGAAAAAGGAAAAGATTACATTTTTCGCATGTTTGCAACCTTTCCCTTTATTTTGTAGGAGTATTATAATTCATTCTCTATTAGATATTTTTCAGCATCAATTGCCGCTTTACAACCAGATGCTGCAGCTGTAACAGCTTGTCTGTAACGTGGATCAGCCACATCTCCGGCAGCAAATACTCCCGGAATATTCGTTGCAGTCGTATTTCCTACAGTTTTTATGTATCCATTTTCATCTACATGTAGTGCTGGAAGAAATATGTCAGTATTCGGTTTGTGTCCTATTGCTAAGAAAAATCCATCTATAGCAATATCCATATATTCTTCCCTGTCTGTGCCCTTTGCTTTGACAAGATGTGCTCCTTTCAAACTATTTTCTCCGAATAATCCGATTGTTTGAGTTTCGAAAAGAACGTCTATATTAGGTGTGTCCATTACCCGTTTTTGCATAATCTTAGATGCTCTCAGATAATCTTTCCGGACAATTAAATATACTTTACTGGCCAAGTGCGCCAAATATACAGCTTCTTCACATGCAGTATCGCCACCTCCAACAACTGCGACAACCTTTTTACGGTAAAAAAAACCATCGCATGTGGCACAAGCCGATACTCCTAAACCCGCAAATTTTGTTTCGTCCGGAAGTCCTAAATATTTTGCGGAAGCTCCGGTTGCAATGATAATAGTATCAGCTTCTATTTTATTTGAGCCATCTATCGTTAACTGATACGGAGCTTTACCGAAATCAGTAGCAGTAACTATTCCATACCGAATGTCCGCACCAAAACGGGAAGCTTGTTTTTTCAAGTCTTCCATCATTTCTGTTCCTGAAATTCCTTCGGGATATCCCGGAAAATTTTCTATATCAGTCGTAGTTGTCAGTTGTCCTCCGGGCTGTATTCCCTCATAAAGTACCGGTGCAAGGTTTGCCCTTCCGGCATAAATGGCAGCCGTATATCCGGCCGGACCAGATCCGATAATGAGGCAACGTACTCTTTCGTTTGTTTCCATATTTAATTATTTGATTGATTTGATCTTTATCTCAAGTCTATCAGCTCAGCTTGGGGATATTTTTTCTTATCAAAAACAAAAAGTGAGTTTTGATAGTTCATTCCTGTCTGATACTTAGACAAAATAACAGATGTAATTGTTTTATTCTTATTATAAATTATTATTTCGGTAGGGTAAAATTTATCAGCTTGAATTGATAAACTTATTTTTTTTATATCAGATTCTGTCCCGATAGGAGATAACTCGATAATATCATTTCCCGACTGTTTACCTTTATAACTATACTTGAATTCTTTTTTATAATTCGATAATATCTGATATGGATTTATACTCTGTAATTCTGCTTCATCTGGATTGCTGAGATTCACTTCTTGTGTCGATTTTACATATGACCATTGATTTTTACCATCAAACCAAGTTATTACTTCTGGAGTAACGATTTGAAATTTATTATTCATAAGTTTCATTTCTCCACTCATTTTATCTACTATTTTTCGATTCTGGTCTTTATTTTCAACGTGAAAGTTTACCGATATACCTTTAGAGTTTTTATATTGTGCTATAACTTTATCCAACAATGTACCAGCCTTATTTTGGGCAAAAGAGACATTGCAAACTATTAGGCTGATGAAAAGAAGAAGCAATTTTTTCATATTATCTTCATTTATTTTAAAGATTCAAATATTTGTTCTAAGTGAAGATCGTCTATTACCAGGACTTGCCGTGCCTTACTACCTTCAAACGGTCCTACAATTCCTGCTGCCTCCAGTTGATCCATGATACGTCCAGCACGATTATATCCAATAGAAAATTTCCTCTGAATTAGCGATGTAGATCCTTGTTGGTTTGCTACGATAAGTCGGGCGGCTTCTTCAAACATAGGGTCTCGATCTTTTAAATTAACGTCGGTTAATCCAGATTCTCCGTTTTCTCCGACATATTCCGGCAACAAATAAGCTGTAGGGTATGATTCTTGATCTCCTATATATTCACAAACTTTCTCTACTTCCGGGGTATCGACAAATGCGGATTGTACACGAATCAGATCGCTACCTTGTGAAAACAACAAGTCTCCACGTCCGATTAGCTGGTTTGCCCCGGGACAATCGAGAATTGTTCTCGAATCGATCATTGAAGAAACTTTAAATGCTATACGAGCCGGGAAATTTGCCTTAATTACTCCGGTAATAATATTGGTCGAAGGGCGCTGAGTAGCAATAATCATATGAATACCGACAGCTCGTGCCAACTGTGCTATACGAGCAATCGGCAACTCAACCTCTTTCCCTGCTGTCATTATCAGATCTCCGAACTCATCGACGATTACCACGATATAAGGCATATACCGATGACCGTTATTAGGATTCAGTCTCCGTGCAATAAATTTAGAATTATACTCTTTAATGTTACGTGTATGAGCTTTTTTTAATAGGTCGTATCGGTCATCCATTTCTTTCGTAATAGAATTCAACGTTTGCACGACCTTTGTTACATCTGTAATAATAGCCTCATCGCCATCTGGTAATTTAGCCAAAAAATGTCTTTCTATATTTGCATAAATATTGAACTCTACTTTTTTAGGATCTATCAATACAAACTTCAATTGGGCGGGATGTTTTTTGTATAACAAAGATGTAATAATGGCATTCAACCCCACAGATTTACCTTGCCCCGTGGCTCCTGCGACAAGAATATGCGGCATCTTGGCAAGATCTACCATAAAAATCTCATTAGTAATAGTCTTTCCTAAAGCTACTGGGAGATCAAATTTACATTCTTGAAATTTTTTCGAAGCAATAACAGAATACATTGAGACTATTTGTGGATCTTTATTGGGGACTTCAATACCGATAGTCCCTTTTCCTGGAATCGGAGCAATGATTCGAATTCCTAAAGCTGCCAAACTTAAAGCTATATCATCCTCCAGATTCCGTATTTTGGAAATACGGACACCCGGTTCAGGAACAATTTCATAAAGAGTAATAGTCGGACCGACTGTCGCTTTAATTGAACTGATGCGGATTCCGTAATTCTCAAGAGTTTCGATAATTCGGTTTTTATTCGCATTTTGTTCATCCATATCGATTTGATGATCGTTCCCTTCATACTTATTCAAAAGGTCAAAAGAGGGAGCTTTATAACGTGAAAGATCTAAAGTAGGGTCATATTCTCCTAACTCATCACTGTTCGATGTTTCTTCCTCCTCTTGAGCATTTTCCTCTATCACAAACTCCGGTTCTCCTGATTTATCTTCCTGAATTGTATCCTCTTTAACTAAAGTCTCTTCCTGTTTGGAAACAATCTCAAAAAAGTTTTCCTCATAATGATCAATCTTTTCGGTATACTCTTCAGATTCAACCATATTGGATTCATCTTCAACATTGGAGTTTGATGCTTCGAAAATAGAAATCGGTGGTTTATTCCCTAAATTATTGTTTTCCGACGATATTTGAGGAGCTTCATTATTCTCTATATTTTCTGATTCCGAAATTTCTATATTCTTCTTTTTCCGTTTGATATCCAATAAAAACACTTTTCGTAAAAATGGCACGGTTTTAGCACTTATTGCAACCAAAAATATCAATATGCCCGTAAAAATAAGCAATAAAGTCCCTGTCCATCCTATATTTGCCTGTAATAATAGTGTCATGTAATAACCATGATAGCCCCCCAAAAAGAGATATGAATCTTTATAACTATCAATAAAGAAGAAGCCGCAAATCAAAGAGCCTAAGATAATAAGAGAGCAAGTATAAACTAAAGATTTCGTAATTGAGAAGTCCTTAACTTTCATTAGTTTTAAGCCAACCTTAGCAATAAAAAAAGAAATAAAAAATGCGGATATTCCGACCCATCGGTTAATAAGCAAGTCGGATAAATACGCACCGAAAGCACCTGTCCAGTTACGTATTTCATTCTTTATACTACTCAATTCGCTTAATGGTAAATTTTCTAATTTGCTTTGATCTGCATTTCCGGTATAGAAAAACGAAAGAAAAGCGATAAACAGATATACCCCGAACATCACACAGAGAATACCTATCACAAAATGAGTTCTTTCACTTTTCAGAAAGATCGATATTTTTTTTGAAATAGAATCTTCCTTATTCGAAGATGCTTTTTCTGTTTTTTTCTTAATCATGCTTTTTATCAACGTATATTTATCTCAGACAAAAATACGAAAAAGTTTTAATTATATTTCCTTGTTGGCATTTAGAGCCTGTTTAAATTTTCCGATAAAAAAGTACTATCAGGTCATTTTTGCGTTCTCTTCCGACCTTTTTCCCTGTTTTCACTCGTCAGATAGCCCGCTATCATCCTCGTAAAAACAGAAAAACATACTCGGAAGAAATTCTCAAAACTGATCCGAGTAAAATTTAAACAGGCTCTTATGATTTTTTCCAAAAATACGGACTGAAAAGAATCAATACCGTAAATAATTCTAATCGTCCGATCAGCATATCAAAAGACAGTACCCATTTACCTAATGCAGGTATGATTTCAAAAGAAAAGTCTGAACTCATTCGTCCGAATCCGGGTCCGACATTACTAAGACAAGAAAGTGTACATCCAAAAGATTCTTCAAATGACAGTCCTAAAGATGATAATATAAGAGCGCTTACAGCTATAACCAGCACATACACGAAAAGGAATGCCAATATTTTAGACACAAGATCATAGGATATGACACGTCGATTGATTCGAACAGGTACGACTGCATTGGGATGAAGATGTCGGTAAAACTCATTTGCCGTATTCTTTAACACGACAACCATTCGTATAGTTTTAGCTCCTCCACTCGTAGATCCGGCACAAGCCCCAAAAAACATGACACAGAATATAACGACATTAAAAAAAGGTCCCCACTTGGCAAAGTCGGCTGTGGCAAATCCTGTAGTCGTAATACACGTCGATACCTGAAAAAGTGCTGTACGAATTGTTTTCTCAGCATTCTCGTATATTTGTCCACTAATAAATAATCCTGCAGCAATAGCGGCTGTGGCTAATAAAACGACGAATAGAAACCATTTGGTTTCTTCATCTTGAAATAACTTTTTATAATCACCCAGAGCGGCATGATAAACTAACGAAAAATTTATTCCTGAGATTAGCATAAATATAATGATGACATATTCAATATATGCAGAATCCCAGTAAGCGATACTATTCTGTTTTGTCGAATATCCTCCGGTTGCAGTAGTCGTCATTGCATGACATACCGCATCAAAGAAATTCATTGGTCCTAATACCAGTAAGACGATCAATAAAACCGTAATACTTAAATATACTATCCATAGACGTTTCGCCGTTTCACTAATTCTTGGTCTGAGCTTATCATGAGTTATACCCGGAACTTCTGCATTAAATAGTTGAATTCCTCCTCCAGAATTTAACATGGGAAGAACTGCTAATGTAAATAAAATAATACCCATACCTCCAAGCCATTGCATCAAACTTCTCCAAAATAAAATTCCATGCGGCAAACTTTCTATATCATCCAGTATCGTAGCACCGGTAGTAGTGCATCCAGATATAGTTTCAAAAAATGCATCTGTAATATTGTCGATATCTCCATGAATAAGAAACGGTAACATTCCGAATAAGGAAAAGAAAACCCAAGAGGTAGAAACAATTAAAAAACCCTCTCTCTTACCCATTTGCTTGCTATGTTTTTTAAATATAAATATAGAACATAGCCCGACAATTGCCGTAATGCCGACAGTCAGTAAAAATGCATATATATCACTTTCATTATAATATATTGCGACACTTAACGGAAGTAGCATAAAAAGTGCTTCAAAACATAATAATATGCCTATTACCCGTGCTACTATTCGAAAATTTATTTCTGACATATTAAAGTTATTAATTAAAAAGCTTTTCTATTTTACGAATAGCTGTATCGAGACAAAATACTACGACATGATCGTTTGCTTGAATTTGTGTATTTCCATTCACAATAATACCCTTCCCATCTCTGATCAATCCTCCCAACGTGAGGTCTTTAGGTAACGTAAGGTCTTTGACCGGTGCTTTTGTTATTTTTGACCCTTCTTTCGCAACTAACTCTGCAACTTCGGCATCAGCTAAAGCTAAACATTTTACGTTTGAGGAATCCGAATCAAGTAGTAGCTGAAAAATTCGGCTGGCAGCAATTAACTTCTTATTTATAATCGAACCTATGTTCAATCCTTCTGCAGTAGAAATAAAAGGAATATTTTCTACTTCTGCGATAGTTTTCGCTACACCCAATCTTTTAGCTGTTAAACAGGCCAAAATATTTGTTTCAGAGCTGTCTGTAAGTGCAATAAAAGCATCGGTATCTCTTATGCCTTCTTCTTTCAACAAATCGATGTCCCTTGCATCTCCATGAATAATAACGGTATCATGCATTTTTTCTACTAACTTGAAACTTTTTTCCCGGTCACATTCGATTAATTTCATTTTTATATATTCCGGAGCAATATGGATAAGCCGTATTGCTATACGACTACCCCCCATAATCATTACCTTTCGTACATCTACTTCTGTTTTTCCTGTCAATTCACGAATATCCTGAATATGATCCGGAGTTGTAGTAAAATAAACAATGTCATTAAGCTGCAATTCATCATTACCACGTGGAATAATAGTTTCTTCATTCCTTTTTATGGCAGCGATATGATAGTAATTGTTTTGTCGGGTAAGATCACATAATTTATGATTGAGTATTTGCGCTTTTTCACGTAATTTCGCACCTATCAAAATAAGTTCTCCATTACACAATTCAAACCAATTTCTTACCCACGTTCTTTTCAATGCCGTGACAATTTCTTCTGCCGCAAGCATTTCGGGATATATAAGCTCATCAACTCCCAGCTCCCGAAAAAAGGCTCTATTCTCAGGTAACAAGTATTCATAATTATCGATACGGGCAACCGTTTTTTTTGCGCCTAATTTAGTCGCCAATGTGCATGCCGTAATATTTCGAGATTCGAATGGCATAACCGCAATAAATAAATCTGCTTTATTGACTCCGGCTTTTTTTAAAACCTTGAATGAAGTCGGAGACCCGGCAACGGTCATCAAATTATAATTAGAATCGATCCATTGTAGCTTTTCTATATCTGCATCAATCAGAATGATATCTTGTTCTTCTTTAGAAAGCAACTTTGCTAAATGAGTACCGACTTCACCTGCACCCGCAATTATTATTTTCATAGAGGATATTAAGTCTTTATATCTTAATAAAAAGTATATTTTAATTTTACGATTCTTGGTTTCTTACCATGCAGATGTCAAAAGAGAAACGATATTATCTTCATCCATACCACATAATTTATAGAGTTCAGGAATAGTTCCATGCTCAATAAACCGATCGGGAATACCTATACGTTTTATTCTGGGAACATACCCGTTATCAGCCATAAATTCAATAACAGCCATACCCAATCCACCTTTTATACTTCCATCTTCTACCGTAACGATCCGTGAATATTTCTTTCCGATCTCATGTAATAATTCTTCATCTATCGGTTTTAAAAATATCATGTCGTAATGGGCTACAGAAACACCCTGTTGTCTTGCCCTCATTATAGCCTTCTGTGCCGATACTCCTATAGGACCTATACTGATGAGAGCAATATCCTCTCCATCAGAAAGTTTCCGTCCTTTCCCTATTTCCAGTATTTCCGGTGTACAATGCCAATTTACGAGAGAGCCCCGTCCACGAGGATAGCGGATAGCAAAAGCTCCTGTTGCTTTGGCCTGAGCCGTGTACATTAAATGTCGAAGATAATGTTCATTCATGGGTGATGCAATAGTCATATTAGGAATACATCTTAAATAAGACAAATCAAAAGCTCCGTGATGTGTCACACCATCTTCACCAACAAGTCCGGCTCTGTCAAGACAAAAAACTACATGAAGATTTTGGATCGCAACATCGTGTATTATTTCGTCAAAAGCACGTTGCATAAATGTAGAATAGATATTGCAAAAAGGAATTAACCCTTCTTTTGCCAATCCTCCGGAGAAAGTAACGGCATGTTCTTCAGCTATACCCACATCAAAAGTGCGATCAGGAAATTCAGACATCATATAGGTCATTGAACACCCCGTAGGCATAGCAGGAGTAATACCGACAATTTTTTTATTTTCTCTTGCTAATTCTACCAATGTTCGTCCGAAAACTTCTTGAAAGAGAGGCGGTAGGTTATTATCTTTAACGATAAGTCTTTCACCTGTTATTTTATTGAATTTTCCCGGGGCGTGCCATACTGTCGCAGCTTTTTCCGCAGGGGCATATCCTTTTCCTTTAATAGTTTTTAGATGTAGTAATTTCGGACCTGACATCTCTTTTATATCATTCAATACGCGAATGATATAATTTACATCGTGTCCATCGATCGGTCCGAAATAACGGATATTCAGTCCTTCAAAAATATTTTGGTGTTTACTGATCAAAGCCTTGATGCTGTTATTGAAACGTAAAATTGCACCACGATGTTCTGCCGAAATAAGTTTAAGTTTCACCAATGTGCGATATATATCATACCGTAGCTTATTATAACTTGGTGAGGTTGTTATATTTACCAAATATTGATTTAATGCACCGACGTTATGATCTATCGCCATATCATTATCGTTCAATATAATCAATAAATTATTCGGATTAATAGATGCATTATTCAGTCCTTCGAAAGCTAATCCTCCGGATATTGCTGCATCTCCGATAACTGCAATAACTTTTCTATCGTTTTCCCCTTTTAAATTAGCTGCGACAGATATTCCCAAAGCTGCTGATATTGAATTGGATGCATGTCCGGCCGTAAAAGTATCATACTTGCTTTCAAAAGGAGAGGGGAATCCGCTTAATCCTTTAAATTTTCTATTGGTAAAAAATTTGTCTCTACGTTCGGTAAGAATCTTATGGCTATATGCCTGATGACCGACATCCCACACAATTCGATCATAAGGAGTCTTAAATACATAATGTAATGCAACGGTAAGTTCTACAGTGCCTAAACTCGAAGCGAAATGTCCCGGATTACAGGATAGTTCGTCTATAAGAAATTGTCTTAATTCTGTACAGATCTGCGGTAGTTGCTCAGGAGAAAGTTTCCGTAAATCATCCGGATTATATATTGTCGAGAGTAATTGCTCTTTTATGATCGCCATATTTAAATAAACTTTTGCAGTTGCAAATGTAGCTTTTTATTAGATGAAACGATAATATTTCTCAGGGATTCTTATGTCCTGTTTTTGCAATTATTTCCGATTGCGTTTATATATAGGAACAAAAATAATGATTCCTGAAGCGATAATGACTAAAAAAACTCGTAAATTGACTTCTCCGTATCCCTTGATTAATAAATAGCAAAGGTATATCCATAATAAAACAATACAAGCTATTCTAAATGGTGTGAACTTACGCATAAATCAGATTTTATTTCTCTTGTTTATACAAACATACAGAAAGTTTTTATTCTGGCAAAAAGTATTCATGTGTGAAAAATCTTATAATATTAAGCACTTTCTTATGTTTTCATCAAATAAATACTATTTTTGTAAAATATGACCGACAATTTGTCGGTCTTTATTCTACAGATAGAACATATTATCTCTAAATCACACATGTTTATAGCTTATTTTAAAGTGCGTATAGTGAAAAGTATAGAAAAATGGTAGTGGCATATTTACGAGTTAGTACCGGAAAACAACATCTGAAAAATCAATGCGAAGAAATTAAGAAATACGCCATAAAAAAGAATTTGTCGGTAGACAAATGGTACACAGAGGTCGCCAGTGGGAAAAAAAAGGGTAGTGATCGAAAATTAGGGACCTTATTAAGACGGTTAACCAAAGGTGATATTCTGATCGTCACAGAGTTATCCCGGCTAAGCCGGACTCTGCTGGAGATCATGTCTATCTTAAATCAATGTATTCGCAAAGAAGTTGTTGTTTATAGTGTAAAAGATGGTTATGCTTTTGATAACAATATCAATAGCAAAGTGTTGGGTTTTGCATTCGGCCTTGTTGCAGAAATAGAGCATAATTTGATTTCTGCTCGAACGAGAGAAGCTTTAGCGTTACGGAAATCAGAAGGTGTTGTGTTAGGACGCAGACAAGGATGCTCTCCCAAGATGAAATTATTGAAACACAAACGGGATGAAATTGTCGATCTGAGAGCTCAAGGAGTATCTGTCAGGAAAATAGCTGAAAAATATGGAGTATCCAGATCTACATTATATGTTTTTGTGAAAGACGAAGGCATTTATTAAATCCCTAATAAACCGGTTGTCATCTGGATTTATTCCAGATCGACAACTGTTATTCCTGCACCACCAAATTGTACGTGTTCGTCTTGAAAATGTTTCACACCCGGAACAGTTCTAAGATATTGACGCACAAGTTGGCGTAATATTCCTGTACCTGTACCATGCAAAATCCTGACTTTAGAACATCCGACAAGAATGGCATCATCGATAAAATAGGTAACCGCTTGTATCGCTTCATCACCGCGCAATCCTCGAATATCTATATCTTGCTTAAAATTTAATTTTTTCTCTCGCATATCATCTGCAGTCTGTTCACCGACAAATGTCGCTTTTATATTTTTCTCCCGTTTTATCTGATTTTTACTTACCTTTTCAAGTTGATCGATCTTAACAGTTGATTTCAACATTCCGAATGCGATCACTACATTTTTCCCTTGAATCTCCATTACCTCACCGATAGAAGCTTGACCTCTTACTTTGACCGCATCACCGACTACTATAACATTGGTATCGAATGCAATATTCTCATTATTAGCAAATGTTTTATTTCTTTTATACTTTTCTTTTATTTTCTGTATTTTCCGACTGATTTTATCATCTATTATCGTTTCTGCCGTTATAGACTTTTTGAATTTTTCCAGATCTTTCCGAATCTCCTTTGTCTTTTCTTTTTCAGCCTGAGCTTCTTTTATAGAACGTATTGTGTTTTCAATACGAGCATTTGCTTCAGATAAAATATTTTCTGCATTTTTTCTTGCTTCAGACAAGATATCTTTTCTTTGTTTCTCTATGTTCTTTATATCGTTTTCATAACGAGCGGTAATCTCTTCTAAGCGTTTCTCCTGTAACCGTACATTTTGTCTTTTATTTTCCCAGTACCGTTTATCCCGAACTATATCTTGCAGATATTTGTCCATATTGATATAATCAGAGCCGACTTTAGAAGATGCATCTGCAATCACATCTTCCGGCAAGCCGATCTTTCGGGCAATTTCTATAGCAAAAGAACTTCCAGGATTTCCGATCGACAACTTAAATAGAGGTTGCATTAAATGTCGATCATAAAGCATAGCTCCATTTATTATACCGGGGGTATCTTCAGCAAAATGCTTCAAATTCTGATAATGAGTCGTAATAACGCCAAATGAATTTTTCTTGTTGAATCGATCTAACAAGGCTTCTGCTATCGCTCCACCGATTTGAGGTTCTGTGCCACCCCCAAATTCGTCAATCAACAATATTGTACGGTTATCACAATTTCGGACAAAAAATTTCATATTTGTCAAATGAGAACTATAAGTACTTAAATCATTCTCGATCGACTGTTCATCTCCAATATCGATAAATATATTATCGAAGATTCCTGTTCGTGAATTTTCATAAATCGGAATCAAAAGTCCACATTGTAACATATACTGCAATAATCCCACAGTCTTTAAACAGACCGATTTCCCTCCAGCATTAGGTCCCGATATCAAAAGAATTTTGTTTTTATGATCTAAAGTTATATCTAACGGAACGATTTGCTTTTGTTGCTTTTGAAGTGACAAGAATAATAAAGGGTGTATAGCGTGATACCAATCTATCTGCTGGCAATCTTCGAATATAGGCAATAAACCGTTAATTTGAATCGAAAATAGAGCCTTAGCCCGAATAAAGTCAATATCAGCAAGAAACTCGTATGAATAGAATATATCTTCGGTGTGAGGCCGCAGTTCATCAGTAAAAGTGGTTAAAATACGAATAATTTCTCTTCGCTCGTCACTTTCAAGTTCACGAATACGATTATTTGCTTCAACCACTTCTGCCGGTTCTATAAACACTGTTTTTCCACTTGCCGATTCATCGTGAACAATGCCTTTGATCTTTCTTTTATAAGCAGGGATAACAGGAATAACCAGCCGTCCGTCCCTCATTGTCGGTGTCACATCTTTATCGACTACACCTTCACTTTGAGCGATTCTCAAAATAGAACTAAGACTTTTAGATATACCCGATAAAGTTGTCGCTATTTCATTACGAATACGTTGTAGATCAGCGGAGGCATTATCTTTTATATGCCCGAATTTATCTAATATCTGATCGATTCTTATAATAATTTGTGGGAAAACCGTTACATCTCCTGCCAACTTCTGAAGATATGGATAAGGGGTATTCTCTTCAGTTTCTTCGTTCCGAAAGAAATAAACAATTCCTTTTATAGTTTCGAGCGATCGACGTAAATCGAATAACTCGGATTCATCCAAAAAAGTCCCTTCCACCCGTATCCGTTTAAGTGCCGGACGGACATCAAAAAAATAATTTGCAGGAAATTCGTCTTCCTCTTGGAGAATATGAACAAACTCTTCAGTTTCGTGAAGCTTCCTAACAATAATATCATAATCATTTATAAATGCCATTTTTTTTGCACGATCTATGCCGAGCGTACTTAAACATTTATTTTCTATATGTTGGCGGATCTTATCAAATCCTATTTTTTGCTCAAAATTATGTGGATATATCACTTGAAAATTCATTAAAATTAGTAGCCATGCAAAGATATAAAATATGCTCGGGATTATAAAATGAGTAATTATTGAACAAAAAAACGTGTTAGACTGTATTACAATAAATATAAAACAAAAATCAATAATTATGGAAGTTGTAAATGAAGCATTCAACACTGTACGACAATTATTAAAATCTACAGTTCCTCCTTGTACTGCAACAATAGACAATCCTGAACACTATGAAGTTCGGTCAATAAATCCGGAACATTCTAAGAATATACTGCTCGGTTATGTAAGCAAACATGCCGATAGCATAACCGTAGGATTTAACGATAAATTAGGTAAAAACAATATGGAGCAACTTTTTTCAAAATACCTGCTACAAAAAATGAATGAGCACAAACGTATTCATATTCATGAAATGAATCATCAATTACATGCAGACTTACAAGAAGCCATCAATCATCTAATGCGTTATTATAACGAAAAGAACTGGAATCTGCCATAATAAATAGCAAAGGTACTGTCTAATTACAAACATTTTTTGAGAACTGTTTTTTAGTTCCGATAAGAAATGTGGCGGATTACGTGATATTATAGGAGACGGGAAAACAGACCGAAAAAAGATTCAAGAGGTTAGAATATATAATTTTATCAGAAAATTTAGACTCTAAAAAATGACAGACTCCTTTTGCATTTATTTAAGCCCTGTATTACACCGGGCTTTTTTAATATTTCATGGCTTTCATATTTCCGATTTATCTGTTACTTTTGGCATGAATTTTAGAAAAAGAAACTATGTATATAGTCAAAAAAACATTAGAAATATCGGCATCCCATCACTTAAACCTATCTTATGAAAGTAAATGTTCTTTTTTACATGGACATAACTGGATTATCTCGATCTCTTGTCGTGCAGAAACATTGAATCAAGATGGTATGGTTACAGATTTCTCATTAATCAAAAAACTCATACACGAAAAATTAGACCATAAAAATTTGAATGAAGTTTTACCATTTAATCCTACAGCCGAAAACATCGCTCGTTGGGTATGTGATCAGATTCCTTTTTGCTTTCGGGTAGAGGTACAAGAATCCGAAGGAAATATTGCTATTTATGAAAAAGATTAATGAAATATTTTATAGTATTCAAGGAGAAGGATACTATACGGGAGTACCGGCTATTTTTATTCGTTTTTCCGGATGTAATTTAAATTGCGAATTTTGTGATACTGATCATTTTTCTGGTAAAATAATGTCTGATGAAGAAATTATCGATACTGTACGAAAATTTCCGACAAAGCATATTGTCTTGACCGGAGGAGAACCATCGATGCAATTAGATGACCGTTTTCTTTCACTTTTAAAAGCTCAGGGATTTTATTTGCAAATAGAAACAAATGGAACTTTAACACAAGGATTCGATGCCGTTACTCGCTGGTGCGATTGGATCACTTGCAGTCCCAAAAAAGATTGCGTCCGTAAACAGATGGATGAACTAAAAGTCGTTTATTTAAACCAAGATATGAGCATTTATGATCAATACTCGTGTAGATATAAAATGTTGCAACCTTGTTCTATGCAAAATACAGAAGATGTCATTGAATATATCAAAAAAAATCCGGAGTGGAGACTGAGCCTGCAAACACATAAATATTTACACATTCGATGATCGAATATATTTATAGAAAAATCAATAATGGCAGATATTATTACACTTAATTAATTATATTTGCATTTCATAAAAAGCCTGTTTAAGATTTTACGCAGGTCAATTACGACAATACTCAGTAACTTATAAGAATATGACACAGATAGAGAACAATGAAGAGGAAAAGAAAAGCCTGAATTTTATTGAAGCCGCTATTGAAGCAGATCTGACGGCAGGAAAAAACGGAGGACGATTAAACACTCGTTTCCCACCGGAGCCTAACGGTTATTTGCATATAGGCCATGCAAAAGCCATTTGTATGGACTTCGGTGTCGCTGAAAAATTCGGAGGAACTTGTAATCTTCGTTTCGATGATACTAATCCTGTCAAAGAAGATGTTGAGTATGTAGATTCAATTAAAGAAGATATACATTGGTTGGGATTCGATTGGGGAAATCGGCTCTATTATGCATCAGATTATTTCCCGAAGTTATGGGATCTGGCACTTCGTCTGATTAAAGAGGGAAAGGCTTATGTCGATGAACAATCTGCTGAGGAAATAGCGAAACAAAAAGGCTCACCTACACAGCCGGGTACACCAAGTCCTTACAGAGATCGTCCTATTGAGGAAAATATAGATTTATTTGAACGAATGAATAGGGGTGAATTTGAGGAAGGCGCTATGGTATTACGAGCAAAAATAGATATGGCTTCTCCCAATATGCACATGAGAGACCCCATTATGTACAGGATCATTAAACACCCGCATCATCGTACAGGAAACACTTGGAATGCATATCCGATGTATGATTTTGCTCATGGTCAATCAGATTATTTCGAAGGAGTGACACACTCTATCTGTACATTAGAATTTGAAGTCCACAGACCATTATACGACTGGTTTGTAGATCAGTTGGCAGATGAAACCTATCGTCCCAGACAAATGGAATTTAATCGGCTTAATCTGACCTATACAGTAATGAGTAAACGTAAATTGTTACAATTAGTACAGGAAAAATTAGTATCGGGGTGGGATGATCCCCGTATGCCGACCATTTGTGGATTACGTCGTCGAGGATACACTCCTCGATCGATACGAAATTTCATCGACAAAATCGGATATACCAAATACGATGGACTTATCAGTGTATCTTTGCTTGAACATAGTATCCGCGAAGATTTAAATAAAACAGCCAATCGAGTATCGGCAGTTTTAAATCCGGTAAAACTTATTATTACAAATTATCCGGATAATCAGGTGGAATATATGAAGGCGGAGAATAATCCAGAGGATGAATCCGCTGGTTTCCATGAAATTCCGTTTACCCGTGAATTATATATTGAACGGGATGATTTTATGGAGAACCCTCCGAAAAAATTTTTCCGTATGACACCCGGACAAGAAGTTCGGTTAAAATCTGCCTATATCGTAAAATGTACAGGTTGCAAAAAAAATGAGAATGGAGAAATTGAGGAGATATATTGTGAGTATGATCCGTTAACCAAAAGTGGAATGCCAGAAAGCGGACGAAAAGTTAAAGGTACTCTGCATTGGGTTTCCGTAGAACATAGCAAGCCTGCAGAAATAAGACTTTATGATCGCTTATTTTGTGTAGAAAATCCGGCAGAAGAAAAAGAGAAAGATTTCAGGGAATTACTAAATCCTGAATCTTTAAAAGTATTGGATAATTGTCGGATAGAACCTTATTTATTTGAAAATGCAAAACCGGGGGACAGATTCCAATTTCAACGTACAGGATATTTTTGTGTGGACAAAGATTCTAAACCGGATAAACTGATTTTTAATCGTACTGTATCGTTAAAAGATAGCTGGGAAAAAATAAAAGGGAAATAATATAGAAATAATAAATACTGAGGCTGTTGAATTTCTCTGATAAAAGAAATTCAACAGCCTGATTTTTAGAAACAAATACATGTCTGAAGATAAACGTCCTGAGTTATTGATCCGATATGAACAGATGATAAAAGATCATGCGAACTACTATTTTGATGCAGATGATCTGGAAGAGATTGCATATCAGTATGAAATACGAGATCTTTATCAAAAAGCATTGGAAGTAATAGAGCGCGGTATGTCCATGCATCCGGGAAGCATGAGTTTAGGAATTAAAAGAGCCAAATATCTTTTATGTCTCGATTGCGTAGAGGAAGCTGAAAAACAAATTTATTCTATACCTCACGACTCGGTAGATGCTGTTTTGATTTGTGCAGAATTGAGTTTTATTCAAGCAAATGGAGATAAGGCTATTTCTCTGCTGAACAGTTTGTTATCTTCAGATGAAATATCTGTCGATCTTTGTTTCGACATTATTGATATGTATTTGGATTTCGGATATATAGATGAACTAAAAGATTTTATTTTTGCAGCAGACAAAGTATTGGTGAACGGGAGTGAGGTATTAAGAGAATTGGCGCTCATCTATGAAGATCGTCAAGAATATGACCTCGCATTGTCTGTATATGATATTTTGCTCGATAGAGATCCTTATTCCTATGTCGATTGGTTTAACACGGCCAAAATACATGCCTTAAAAAAAGACTATGATAAAGCTGTTGATGCTTGTGATTTTGCCCTGACGGCCAAAGAAGGGGATGAAACCATTCTTTCCTTTAAAGGATATTGTCTATATGACAATGAAAATTATGCTCAGGCAATAGAAGTATTTAAAGAGTTATTAGGTGTAATTGAAGACAAGTCTATGACTTATGAATTAATTGCCGAATGTTATACTAAACTAGAAAAAAATGAAGATGCTATCCGATATTTGGATAAAGCATTATCATATACCCCTGATAATGCTAATTTATACTATCAACAGGCATCTAATTACTATGATTTAGGTGATATTTCTAACGCAATTCAATGCTTACGAAAAAGTATTGAATTAGAGCCTGAAGATGCTGATGCATTAGCTTTTCTCGGAGAAATATATGTTGAAATAAAAGAATTTACAAAAGCCCGAATAGCTTTAGAACAATCGGTAAAACTGAATTCGGAAAATCAAGATGCACTCACTCTTTTAGGAGATTTGGCCTCTCAAAATACCGATTACAATACAGCAATATCATATTATGATCGAGCTTTGTCTATTGATATTTATAATGTGAAATTAACTTTTAAGTTAATCCTCGCTCATTTTAATTCTGGTAATCAGGAAAAAGCCGTCGATATGATCAAACAATTAGATGAAACGACATTACAAGTTGATGACATTGAAAATATATCTGAAGAAAACCGTAAAGAACTAGAACAAACTAGAGAAATAATCGATAAATTAAAAACGATTCTAAAGAAAAGTTTAAACGAAGAATTATAACTTAGTAATATGAGAAGAAGCATTAAAGATTATGTAATACTGACTTTAAAAGGGATGGGAATGGGCGCTGCAGACGTCGTACCCGGAGTATCAGGCGGTACTATTGCTTTTATTGTGGGGATATACGAAGAATTGATTAATTCCATAAAAAGCGTTGATATTAAAACTTTAAAATTTCTTTTTACATTTAAATTGAAAAGTTTTTGGAATAATATTAATGGAAACTTTTTACTTTCTGTAATATTAGGCATTCTCATAAGTGTTTTTTCTTTGGCTAAACTTATAACTTTTCTATTAGATGACTATCCGGTATTAGTATGGGCTTTCTTTTTCGGTTTAGTTATTGCATCTACATATTTTGTTTCCAAAAGAATTCAAGTTTGGGATTGGAAGCGTTGGCTCTCTTTTATTATAGGAGTAGGGATCGCGTATTATATAACAATCGCAACTCCATCTCAAACACCAGAAAATCTGTCATTTATATTTTTATGCGGGGCTATTGCCATATGTGCAATGATATTACCCGGAATTTCGGGTAGTTTCATTCTATTGTTATTAGGTAAATATGAGTTTATTATGAATGCGGTAAAATCATTAGATATTACAATTATTATTGTTTTTGCCTGCGGTGCAGCTATAGGATTGGTGCTGTTTTCCAACATTTTATCTTATTTATTACGTAAGTTTCATGACATAACAATTGCTATATTGACAGGTTTTATGTTGGGATCATTAAATAAAGTCTGGCCATGGAAAAGAACATTAGAGACATTTGTAGATAGTCATGGGACTATTAAACCCTTAGTCGAACAAAATATCTTGCCGAATGTGTATATCTGGCAGGCAGTATTTCTTATGATTGTAGGTTTTTTGCTCGTTTATATTATCGAAAAAATGTCGGGAAATACAAACTCTGATAAACAATCTAATGATTCTTTTGATTAAAGGAAATTCTTTGTAAATAGGGTATTAAGGTAAAAGTACACTTTTTCTATTTAACATAATACAAATTATATAACAAATACAAGTTTGTTTTTGAAACAATAAAATCATATCTTTGTTAAAAATTAGCTGCTCATATAATACATGGAAATCTCAGATAATTTATTTGATTTTATAGAAAAGTATTCACAAGAAAATCCGATAAAACTCAGATTAAAGAGATTTGAAAACTTGAATTTTGATCTCTCTTTTGCTATTGATCAAATAGAATCCAGACAAAAAATTAAAAATAAATTACCTCTTTGGAATCAAAACAAGAAGTTATTATTTCCATCTGTTTTATCTGCAGAACAAGCATCATCTGAAATTACCGCCAAATATAAACAGGATATTATAGGATCGAGATATAAATCAATATGTGATTTGACTGGAGGATTAGGTGTAGATTCATACTATTTTGCCGCTTCAGCAGAAAAAGTCACTTATGTAGAACGTTATCCGTTATACTGTAATGTGGCAAAGTATAACTTTAGTATATTACAAAAAAACAATATTCAAATAGTTTGTTCGGATAGCTTAAAATTCATTCTCGGATGTAATATAAAATTCGACGCGTTTTACATTGATCCAGCTAGACGTAATTCGGAAAATAAAAGGTTATACGACTTACGTGATTGTGAACCAAACATAATAGAATTGCAGGACATTCTATTGGAAAAAGCTCCGGTAATTTTATTAAAGGCATCTCCTATGATTGATATTAGTCGAGCTATACAAGATCTGAAATTTGTTAAGGAAGTATATGTTATCTCTGTAAAGAATGAATGTAAAGAATTATTTTTTGTCATTAACAATCATTTTATAGAAGGAGAAATCTCTATTAACTGTGTTAATTTGAATCCTGTAAAACAACCTGATAATTATATATTTACATTAAAGGATGAAAAAAATATTTCTCTGTTACAACCTATAACGTCTGTCCGATCCTATTTATATGAACCTAATTCTTCTATTCTAAAAGCTGGGGCATTCAAATCTGTAGCCATCTCATTTTCTATATCTAAAATGCATAAAAACAGCCACTTATATACATCCGATAAATTTGTAGCGAATTTTCCCGGTCGTGTCTTTATCGTAAAAGAAATTATGCCTTTTTCAGGTAAGGCTTTAAAGAAACTTTTCGCACAATACCCTTCTGCGAATATTACAGTTCGAAATTTTCCAATGACAGCAGAAGAGTTGCGACGAAAGTCTAAAATAAAAGACGGAGGAAATATCTATATATTCGCCACGACATTATGCCCGGATAAAAAGATCTTCATTATTTGTGAGAAAATTATTAACGTTTAAATGCCCGATCCATTTGACGTTTATCTTCCCTTTCCTTTATCGACTCTCGCTTATCATATACTTTTTTACCTTTTGCAACGGCAATAATAATTTTTGCAAGACCTTTATCATTGATATATATTTTCGTAGGAATTACAGAAAAACCGGACTCTTTAGATAAACGTTGTATCTTTTGTAGTTCTTTTTTCGTCAATAATAACTTTCTATCCCTTCTTGCTTGATGATTGTTATAAGTTCCGTAAAAATATTCTGCAATATACATATTCTTAACCCATAACTCTCCATTATTGAAGAAACAAAATGTATCTACCAAACTAGCTTTCCCAAGACGAATCGATTTTATCTCCGTTCCGGTAAGCACTATTCCTGCTTGATATGTATCGAGCAACTCATAATCAAAAGAAGCTCTTTTATTTTTTATGTTGATCTGTGGTAATTTCATATTTTTATACATTTAGTTTCCTAATCCCGGCATCAAAATGAACATAAACCGTTCAATAATATCCGGAGAAAATATAAGAATCAGCGATGATAAAACGACAAATATCAAACGCTTATTTTCGTTGATATCCATATAGTACTTAGATCCCTCCCATATAACATAAATGATGTACAGAGGTGCAAATCGTAAAAAAGAAAACATCCCCATAAACAAATTAAGAAAAATCGTTATCAACATATAGACACTTAAAGTGTAACCGACAAATAATTGTACTTGTTTGGGATTTTTTTCTCTATCAAAAAATTTCTGTAATAATTCGTCTATCAAAAAAGATGCAATATAAAATCCTATGAAAAACTTGACAAAATCGATTGTCATCAGTTTTAGCGCTTTTTCTAATGTAAATTGGTCACTGAACAAATTTACAAAAACCGAAAGAGCCGTAATTCCCATAATCGGATATAAATATCCGTTTAAAAAAGCTGTCGGACTTTCTTCCTTAGAAGATATGTTCTGCCACGCTTTACTTGGGGCAACGACCAAAGCGAACAAATTGGATACGATATTCTTAAACATTATTTTTCCTCTTCGTTAAGTGGACACAAAAATAATAATAATGCCAATACTTATTGCTGAATTGTTTGAAAGATTTATTGTGAAACGTCAATTTGCCGCATTATCCTCTGCATTTGTTTGCTTAATAACACAAAGAATAATAAATTTGTAGCGAGAATAAAACGATAAATTATAGAATATACGAGATTATACTACTAAAGTATGCCGAAAATATCTAACCGCGGTGAAATAATGCCCGCCTCCCCAATTCGAAAATTAGTTCCGTTAGCAAATAAAGCTAAACAAAAAGGAATAAAAGTATATCATTTAAATATAGGACAACCGGATTTACCGACTCCGGAAATAGGGTTGGATGCCGCACGGCATTTAGATCGTAAAATTTTAGAATACAGCCCAAGCGAAGGAATTCTCAGCTTCCGTGAGAAACTCGTCGAATACTATGCCAAATTTAATATTCAGGTAAATGCCGATGATATTATCATTACTACAGGAGGTTCAGAAGCGGTTTTGTTCTCTTTTTTAGCTTGCCTTGATCCGGGAGATGAAATAATTGTTCCCGAACCTGCGTATGCAAACTATATGGCATTTGCGATTTCAGCGGGGGCGACAATAAAAACCCTTCCCTCTTCTATAGAGGAAGGTTTTGCATTACCTGCAGTAGATAAATTTGAAGCCTTGATTACAGAACGAACTCGAGGAATACTGATTTGTAACCCTAATAATCCGACAGGTTATTTATATACACAAAAAGAGATGAATCAAATAAGAGATTTGGTAAAAAAATATGATTTATTTCTCTTTTCCGATGAAGTATATAGAGAATTTTGCTATACCGGAGCACCTTATATTTCTGCTTTTCATTTGAAGGGAATCGAAGATCATGTCGTATTGATTGATTCTGTATCAAAACGATATAGCGAATGCGGAATTCGTATAGGTGCTTTAATAACCAAACATAAAGAGCTGAAAAAGAACGTAATGAAGTTTTGTCAGGCACGTTTAAGTCCCCCCCTTATCGGACAATTAATTGCCGAAGCATCTCTTGGTGCTCCGTCAGACTATTTGTTGGATACATATAACGAATATGTAGAACGTCGTAAATTTCTTATAGACGGGATTAATCGTATTCCCGGTTGTTATTCTCCGATTCCTATGGGTGCATTTTATACAATGGCAAAGTTACCGGTCGATGATGCGGATAAATTTTGCGCTTGGTGTCTTGAACATTTTGAGTATGAAGGGCAAACCGTGTTTATGGCTCCTGGATCTGGATTTTATACGACTCCGGGATTAGGTAAAAATGAAGTTCGGTTAGCGTATGTCTTGAAAAAAGAAGATTTAGCGAATGCTTTGATTGTATTAAGTAAAGCATTGGAAGCTTATCCTGGTAGAACTATATGAATTTAGAGCTATTTATAGCAAAAAAAATACATTTCAATAAAGACGGAAGAAAAAAAGTTTCTCCTCCGGCTATTCGTATAGCAACCTTGGGTGTAGCCTTAGGATTGGCCATAATGATTGTATCTGTAGCTATTGTCATAGGTTTTAAACATGAGGTCAGCGGTAAAGTAATAGGGTTCAGCTCACATATCCAAATCAGCGGTTTTTCAAATAATTCATCTTTTGAAACATTGCCTATCGGCGTTTCCGATAGTTTACAAACCGCATTAAGACAAAATCCTGAAATTTTATACATTGAAAATTTCGCTACTAAGCCGGGTATATTAAAGACCGATAATGAATTTTTAGGGATAGCACTTAAGGGTGTAGATAAAAATTATGATTGGTCTTTTTTTGAAAAGAATCTTTTGGTAGGCGTCCCTCCTCACCTCTCCGACTCGGCCATTTCAAATGAAATATTAATATCACATTATATTGCAAACAAACTACATTTAGAAGCCGGAGATCAAATACTTTGTTATTTTATAGAAGATAACATCAGAGCCAGAAAATTTAAGATAACAGGAATATATCAGACCAATTTTACCGAATACGATAAACTCTTTATTATCGGAGATGTTCGTCATGTTCAAAAACTTAATAGATGGGAAACTGACCAATTTAGTGGTATTGAAGTGAAATTACGAGATTTTTCAAAATTAGATGAAATAACCGAAAATCTCTATTTCGATTTAATGAATTGTACAGACCGATATGGGGAACACTATTTTGTTCGTTCTGTCCGAGAATTGAACCCGCAGTTATTCAATTGGCTGGATTTGCTGGACATGAATGTATGGGTAATTCTTATTTTAATGGCTATTGTTGCCGGTTTTACGATGATTTCGGGCTTATTAATTATTATTTTGGAACGAACTAACATGATCGGCATATTAAAAGCCTTAGGGGCAACCAATTATTCTATCCGTAAAGTCTTTATTTATATTTCGACCTTCTTAGTCGGAAAAGGAATGATATGGGGTAATATAATAGGGATACTATTATGCCTGCTACAAGCTCATTTCAAACTTATCAAATTAGATCCTGATGTGTATTATATTCCGGCAGTTCCTATCGAATTGAATTTTGGATATATACTCATTCTGAATATCAGCTGCCTGGTGATTTCTTTGTTAATGCTTATCGGCCCTTCTTACCTGGTCTCTCTCATACGACCGGCAAAATCGATTAAATTTGAATGAGAGAATTTCCTTAAAACTAAAGGCCTGTCTAAATTTTCCAACAAAAAAGTATTATCAGGTCATCTTTGTGTTTTCTTCCGATCTTTTTCCCGTTTTCTCTCGTCAGATAGTTCGCTATCTTCCTCGTAAAAACAACCAAACATCCTCGAAAGAAAATCTCAAACCTGATCCGAGTAAAATTTATACTCTTAGAAGCACAATAACAGAATTATTTAATAAGCCCAGAATCAATCAAATAATTCTTTTAATTTTTCTTTCAAACGATTAGAATCTGTTTCTTTTGCGGCAATACTTCCATCCGGATTTAACAGGAGGATATAAGGTATTTTATTAATTTCGTAAGCTTTGGCGGCATCACTCTCCCACCCTTTAAGATCTGATAAATGTGGACAAGCTAAATTATGTTGTTCTATATTTTCTATCCAAGATAAAGAATCTGTGTCTAAAGACACTCCAACAATATCAATACCTTTATATTTATATTTTTTATGTATCTCTATTAGATTTTTCATTTCTATTCGGCTTGATGGAGATATAGATGCCCAAAAAGCTACAATCAAAAATTTTCCTCGTCCGGCATATTCAGATAAAGATTTTTTTCTTCCTCGAACATCTTGAGAATCAAAATTTTTAAACATTTTTCCTATAGCTACATTATTCAATCGTCTGATTCTTTCGGAAATAACTCTTATATCCGGTTGATTTTTAAATGTAGATCCGGCTTTTTGCAAAATATTTTCAATATCTTTATCCGTTAATCTATTCCGGTTTAAATTAAAAATATAAGCGCCTAATATATTATTCAGATTCTGCCCTATAACCTTCTTAATAAATTCCAGATTTGCTTTTTCCTCAGAGTTATACTCTTCGTATATTTGCTTCTCGGTCTCTTTATTTATCGTACTGTCAGCTATCATTTTTTTATATTGTATTTCTATACGAGTAAGCTGCTTTCCATACCTGTCCATAGACCTTTGAAATGAAAAAAGAGAATCATTCAATGCTGTTCCTGTCGCTTTAGAATCTGATTTTGTAATTTGAACATTTATCGTTCCATTTTCTAATATAAACGTTACCGGCACATATTCCGGTAACAAAAGATCTTCCCTAAAACGTAAATAACAAACTGTCGGAGCATCTTGAACGCCCTTTAAATAGAACTTATTTTCCTCTACTAATGTACTATCTATGTTCGTAAGCTCATTTCCGTCCACTTTAGAAAGATATATAATCTTTCCATTAAATCGGGGATTATAAACTTCTCCGTTCAATTCATAAGAGTCCGGAATATTACTACTGCACCCGCCTAAAATAAAGCCAATGCCAGTCATAAATAATATAATTCGGTACATCACTCTAAAGATTCATTTAAATGTACAAAAATAATCAATTAATTAAAAAGAGGCTGTCTCAAATAAAGTTTGAGATGGCCTTTTTTGTACCTGCAAAAAAATCGGGCAAGCCCAAACTTCGCTCAGCCGGAACTTGCCCGTCTCCCTAATTTTTTGTATCTTAGGGAATCAAGTAAGATATCCCAAAGATAATGTTTAAAAGTTACACATCCAACGATAATCTGCTTTTACCTCCGTGTTTAGGCGATTTTATTCCCCAAAACGATCCGGTCAGGGTTGTTCACCGTATCATTGAGCAGATAAACCTTGAAGAACTTTACCGTAAGTATTCCCCCAAAGGCTGTTCTGCGTACCACCCGCGCATGATGCTTGAGATTCTTGTCTATGCCTATCTGCGTAATATCTATTCCAGCCGCCGCATAGAGGAGTTCTGTCGCAATGACATCCGCTTCATGTGGCTTACCGGCAACCTGACTCCTGATCATAACACCATCAACCGTTTCCGCAGCAGCCGGCTGAAGGATGTGCTGAAGACAATATTTGCCACCATTGTAAAGATCCTCGTGTCGGAAGGTTTTGTAAGTCTGGATGTGGCTTTCACTGATGGAACAAAAATGGAGGCGAACGCCAACCGTTACACTTTTGTCTGGGGCAAGTCCATACATACCCGCATATCCAGAATCGCGGAGCAGCTTGAGGAGATATGGCAGTACGCCGAGTCCGTCACCAAGCAGGAACTGCGTGATTCCGCTCCCCTCACATATCAGGATATCACCCCGGAAAAAGTGGAAAAGGCACTGGAGTGGATACATGAAGCTCTGGAGGGTACGGATGCTGACAGGAAAGTGAAAGCCAAGGTACGGCGTGTAAGGAAGTCATGGCCTGAACAGCTGAAGAAATATGAATCCCAAGGGAAGATTCTTGACGGGCGCAACAGCTACTCCAAGACAGACCCTGACGCCACGTTCATGCGGATGAAAGAGGACCACATGAAGAACGGGCAACTCAAGCCCGGATATAACCCGCAGATCAGTACCAACAGACAGTTCATTCTGAACTATACCCTCCATCCATGTGCCGGTGATACCTCCACCTATCCCCTGCATATGGAGGACTTCCATTCCCTTTACGGCAGATACCCCGCTGTATCTGTCTGTGATGCCGGATACGGAAGCGAGGAGAACTATCTGTACGCCTTCAGACATGGCATTGAAACCTTTATAAAGTACAATTGTTTTCATAAGGAACAGAAGAGGAACTTCCGGAACGATCCGTTTCTGTCCGCCAACTTTTATTATAATGAAGAGACCGATGGCATGTACTGTCCGATGGGGCAGAGAATGGAAAGACTCTCCGATGCAAGGCGGGTAACAGACAACGGTTTTGTGCAGACCATATCACGATACAGGGCACGTAACTGTAAGGGCTGCCCGCTAAGATGCCGGTGCCACAGCGGCCGCTCGGAAAGGATTGTACAGGTAAACCACCGTCTGAGGAAAATCAGGGAAAGGGAACGTGAAAAGCTGATCTCTGATGAAAGTCTGAAATATCGCAGTCAGCGGCCGCAGGATGTGGAGGCTGTATTTGGAAACCTCAAGAACAACAAGCACTTCAAGAGGTTCCATCTTCGTGGGCTAAAGAAAGTTGAAATTGAGTTCGGCCTGCTGGCCATAGCACACAATCTTGCAAAAGCAGCCTCTTAGGTGGCTTATGGCTACGAAAAAAGCAGTTTGAAAGGATGAAACCTTCAAAACTAAGTTTGTAAACTTCTCTTTTGGGAAAATACAAATGACTTCAATTGGAAATGAAACAACAGAGGCCATCTCAAGTTTATTTTGAGACAGCCTCTTGATCCTTAGTTTCGGTAAAAATTTAAAATTTAAAATCGAATCCTCCCATTGCTATAGCACCCGGCATCGGATATCCGTCATTAATGGTATATTTCGTATTTGTCAAATTTTCTCCTTTTATAAACAACATAATATTCTGTTTTTTATCTCCTATTTTATAGGCAATACGTCCATTCAGAAGAGTATAATCTTCGCTCTTCATTAAATTACTGACATATAAACCGAATATCGACTGCATATTTAATGTTACACTCAAATTTTTCCACGTATATAAGCCTTCTAAAAACCATTTATGTTTAGGAGCAGCAACAATCTCCTTGTTGGTGTGTAAAAAGCTATAATTTGTAGAAAAGCGCAGATTTCGTAAAACCTGAATATCTGCATCCAATTCAATACCCTTATTATAAAACTTTCCGACATTCTCAAGCTGCCCTGACTGTGGATCAACTTGAATCATATTTTTTCCATCGATATAAAATGCCGTTACTTCTGCATGTATCCGATTGTTCCAAAAATATTGTCCGATAGACACCTCGTAATTCAACATGCTCTCTGGATTCAAATCTGCATTCGCTTTATTTCCAGGTCCGAATGTAATATAAAGTTCTCGCATATTAGGACTACGAAACCCCTTCGAAAAAGAAGCTTTAATAGAATTTCCGAAAAAAGGTCTCCATGTAAATCCTGCCTGCGGTACCCATTCACTACCGTATGTGCTGTTATGTTCGTAGCGAACTCCTGCATTTAGAGTGAATTGATTCCAGAATTCTTGTTGCATTATCGCATATCCGGCCAATTCATGTACGCTTTTATCTGCAATAATGTCTTTTCTTTCTCCTGAAAAAAATGCATTCCACGCGTTTCCACCCCAATTCTTATAATCAACTCCTAATGTAAATTGATTGTTCGGAATAATAAAAAATGATTCATACGCCTGTACACCGTAATTGAAGTCTGTTGAATGAAACAAATAATCTTTTGCCGCTTCATCCGCTTCATGGCCATCGTTAATTTTATGATTTCCCCAACTATAAAAAGCCCTTATTGCTCCGGAATATTTCTGATATTTGTTTTCAACTCCCACAGATGCGATTCCACGCCATATATGCATCCAACCGTCTAATAACGGCTCGGTATCCTTTCCGGGATTCCTTAAATCGTAATATGCAGCACTAATATCTCCGACAACACTATAATGAGAAGAAATATCATAGCCGATTTTTATGAATCCGTTCGTAATATTAAATTTCGAATTATTGCGATGTCCATCCGTACGATCATGATTCAGGGAAATAAAACTGTTAAATTTTCCCGACCTCACGCCATTATTGATCATGTATTTCTGGGTATTATAAGAACCGTACATCGCTCTCGCATGAGTACTGACTCCTTCTTCATGTTGACTTCGGGTGATTATATTCACAACCCCTCCCATTGCATTAGATCCGTATAGAAGCGATCCCGGCCCGCGTATCACCTCTACTTTATCCACATCAGATGCAACATAAGTGTCAGGAAGACTATGTCCATAAATCCCTGCCCATTGAGGTTGCCCGTCAAATAGCATAAGCACTTTATTACCGCTTCCCACACCTCTTATATTTACCGTTCCGGCTGATCCCGTAGATACTCCGAAACCGGTAATTCCCCGCTGAGTGACAAATAATCCGGGTACTCTTTGAGATAAGACCGGAAGTAAAGCAGACTCACTACTACGCTCAATCTCTTGACGAGTGACTATAGAAACAGACAAAGGAGTATTGTTTTTGTTCACTTTCGTTTTTGTCGCAGTGACAACAACTTCTTGTATATCCAACGTATCTTTTACCGACGGTCCTGCATGAGTAGAAAAAACAATACAAAATAAAAATACAACTGAATAAATGTGTCGAATACCTTTTTTCATCTTTATCCTTTTTAGTTTTATTACTTGAGTGACACGTTTTCTTATTATCGTGTTACCATAAATTCAAAAAAAATTAATCAGCCCTGCTCATAACAAGCTTTCCATGTTTTATCCCCTTTATTGCGATCAGCCTGTCCGAAAGTTCGGTCAACTTATAAGCTTCTCCGGTTACCGTTGCAATATGAAGGCAAAAATTACTATTGAGGTAATATTGAGAAGATGACAAAATAACCTGCTGATATGCTTGTTGTATTTCCTCAATTCTTACAGAAATATCTTTCTTACTCTGATCATACATAATAATGATTGTTCCGGCTACAACATGATTACATAGCCATTTAGTCTCCGCAATATTTTTTTCAACCAAAAATCTAATTGCCTGAGACCTATTTGTAAAACCGTTATTAACAACAAATAAATCAAGAGACTCTAATAAATTTTCATCCAAAGAAACTCCGAAACGTTTTAATCCCATATCATCCTCCGTTATTTAGGCAAAAATACACTCATTTATTGAATTTAAAACATAAAACAGCTTTATAATAAAAAGTGTTCACATAAATTAGAAAAACTTTTTTTTATAGTTTTTGTTATTAAGCATATACAGAAACCTAATATGAATAAATATTTCTCTATTTCATATCAACAGCAACACCCGGAACAAGCGACAATTGACCAAAATTGCAGTAATGAATTTCTTGGTTTAGGCTTCAAAGAAATTTGTGTTTATTTACAGAGAATTGAGCATGATACGTTTCCTCCGAATTCATCTCCGAATGGTTTTATTAATATATTTTGGGGTTATAATCCTGAAAAATTACCATTGACCGACCTTATTAACAATTTAGAAAATATAAAAAACAACCTCTCCACATCTCAAGAAATAGAAAATCAAGTAAAAGTCCATGACTTCGTTTTAGACGATATAATTCGGAATATCGATAAAATAATACTGAATATAAAGGAAAACGGTATTGACAAAACATTCGATAAATATAGCAAAGAAATAGACTTTATTCTGAAAACCGGTGAAAATACAATCATACAAAACAATGTAAATATTCAAACCTTTGCTCTATCGTTTATCGATATACAAGAGATCTTGCAAAAAATTTATAATCAAATTTCTCCGAAAATAAAAAAAGAATTTGCTTATGATATAGACTTCATCTATCTGACATGTATGAAAAAATAAATTATTTTTCTCCTAATTCTATCACCTCCAAATCTTTAAACATTTTATTATCAATCGTGAAACGTACCAATGTCCTCTTCTTATGGAAACCATATTTACCGGCAGCTCCCGGATTTATATGTAAAAGCTTTAAAGTTTTATCATATAAAACCTTTAGTATGTGAGAATGTCCGGATATAAATAAATCCGGAGGATTTCTATAAATTTCGGGGATAACTTCTCTGTCATACTTTCCGGGATATCCGCCAATATGAGTCATCCATATATCTGCACCTTCTACAATAAAACGAAGATGTTTCGGAAACACAGCACGTATATCTTGTCCGTCAATATTACCGTAAACTGCACGGAACGGTTTAAATGATTGAAACTTATCGACAATTTCCATAGATCCTATATCTCCGGCATGCCATATTTCATCACATTCTGAAAAATATTTAATATATCTCTCATCCCAATAAGCATGTGTATCAGATAATAATCCTATTCTTTTCATATTTTCCGATATAATCCGGCACAAACATACATAAACTTTTCCTTATTTCACATTTTCTGTTCCAAAAGCTGGTTTCACAATAGTGTTAAGCTATTTTAATCCAAAAAGAAAGTTTTTTTCTAAATGAATGATTATATTTGAGAAAGACAAAATGTCTTTATTCAAAATATTAACTATTAAAACATGCTATTATGAGTGCCAAAAAAAATTTTGTGTTAGATACGAATGTTATTCTGCACGATTACAAATGCTTGTTTAATTTTCAAGATAATGACATTTTCATTCCCATAGTTGTTTTAGAAGAATTAGACAAATTCAAAAAAGGAAACGACCAAATTAATTTCAATGCTCGAGAATTTGTTCGAGAGTTAGACGAGATTACAGATAATCATTTGTTTACAGAAGGCGCATTATTAGGCCCTGATTTAGGACGATTGTCCATCGTTGTCAATAGTACATATCCTGAAAAAGTAAAATCGGTATTTCCAGAAAAGAAACCTGATCATCTTATCCTGGCAGCAACATTGATAGTAAGAGAAAATCACCCTGACAAAAAGACTATTCTGGTAACTAAAGACATAAATTTACGGATGAAAGCCCGTGCTATAGGTATTGAAACTGAAGACTATATCAATGATAAAGTCAAAAATATCGATATTTTCGAATCAGAGCATAGGGTATTGGACAACGTCTCTCCAGAAATTATCGATACTATTTATAAATCTAAAGATGGTATTCCGGCCACAGAAATATCGAATGAACCGTTTAAGTCGAACGAATGTTTCGTTTTAGAAAGTGGAACTTCTTCTGTCCTTGCCCGCTATGTTTCCGAAAGCGGTAAAGTCCGTAAAGTTGTTAAAGAAAAGAATTTCGGCATAGAACCACGTAATGCAGAACAAACCTTTGCTTTTGATTTACTAAATGATCCTGAAGTCAAACTCTTAGCTTTAACGGGAAAAGCCGGAACTGGGAAAACGCTATTAGCTTTAGCCGGAGCTTTACGACAAAACAAATTGTATAAACAAATTTTATTAGCTCGTCCTATTGTAGCTTTGGCTAATAAAGATTTGGGATATTTACCCGGAGATGAAAAACAAAAAATAGCTCCTTACATGCAGCCTCTATTCGATAATTTAAATGTCATTAAACATCAATTTTCTCTTGAAAGCAGCGATTACAGAGTTTTACAAGATATGCAGGAAAAAGGAACATTGGTTATCGAGGCTTTGGCTTATATACGAGGACGAAGTCTTTCCGAGACATTTTGTATTATCGACGAAGCTCAAAACTTAACTCCTCATGAAATAAAAACCATTATAACCCGAGCCGGAGAAGGGACAAAAATGGTATTTACTGGAGATATACAACAGATCGATTCACCCTATTTAGACTCTCAATCTAACGGGTTAGTTTATATGATAGATAAGATGCAAGGACAAACGTTATTTGGTCATGTAAACTTAATTAAAGGAGAAAGAAGCCGTCTTTCCGAACTGGCAAGTAATTTGCTTTAATTATTTCTATTCTTTCAAAGCGTGTGTAAAAAAACAGACTCTTAAAAATAATAAGACAGGCCAAGAAATTTATTTCTTGGCCTGGTCTATTCAGATATTATATTCTAAGCAAGGATTACATCATACCTCCCATTCCGCCCATTCCCGGAGCTGGCATAGGTGCTGGATTTTCTTCCTTCTTATCTGCAATAACACATTCTGTAGTTAAGAACATTCCGGCAATCGATGCTGCATTTTCAAGAGCTACACGTGTAACCTTAGCTGGGTCAATAACACCTGCAGCAAAGAAATTTTCATACGTGTTCGTACGAGCATTATATCCGAAATCTCCTTTACCGTCTTTTACCTTCTGAACGACAACAGCTCCTTCTACACCGGCATTATCGACAATCTGGCGAAGCGGTTCTTCAATAGCCCGTTTAATGATCTCAATACCTGTAGTTTCATCATCATTATCGCCTTTCAGACCTTCAAGAGAAGGAATTGCGCGGATATAAGCGACACCACCACCAGGAACAATACCTTCAGCAATTGCAGCCCGAGTTGCGCTTAAAGCATCATCTACACGGTCTTTTTTCTCTTTCATTTCAACTTCTGAAGCCGCACCGATATATAAAACAGCAACACCGCCCGCAAGTTTTGCCAAACGTTCTTGTAGTTTTTCCCGATCATAATCCGAAGTTGTTTTTTCGATCTGAGCCTTGATCTGAGCTACCCGAGAAGCGATAGCATCTTTATTTCCCAAACCGTTTACAATAGTAGTATTTTCTTTATCAACTGTTACTTTTTCCGCACGACCTAACATATCGATCGTCGCACCGTCCAGTTTTAAACCTTTTTCTTCAGATATAACAACACCACCGGTCAATACAGCAATATCTTCAAGCATTTCTTTACGACGATCTCCAAATCCCGGAGCTTTAACGGCACATATCTTCAAAGAACCACGTAAACGATTTACAACTAAAGTTGCAAGAGCCTCACTATCAACATCTTCGGCAATGATTAATAAAGGACGTCCCGATTGTGCAGTTGCTTCCAGAATAGGCAGCATTTCTTTTAAAGAAGAAATTTTCTTATCAAAAATCAGGATATAAGGATTTTCCATTTCACACTCCATTTTTTCTGTATTCGTTACAAAATATGGAGAAATATATCCACGATCAAACTGCATACCTTCTACGATTTCTACCGTAGTATCAGTACCTTTAGCCTCTTCGACCGTAATTACACCTTCTTTTTTTACTTTTTTCATCGCTTCTGCAATCAACTGACCGATTTCGCTGTCATTATTAGCAGAAATACGAGCTACCGATTCGATCTTTTCGAAATCATCACCCACTTCCTCTGATTGAGCTTTAATACTTTCTACAACTTTAGCAACAGCTTTATCTATTCCTCGTTTCAAATCCATGGGATTAGCTCCTGCTGTTACATTTTTCAACCCTACATTAACAATAGATTGAGCTAAAACTGTTGCAGTAGTAGTACCGTCACCTGCATCATCTCCGGTTTTTGATGCTACCTCTTTCACCAACTGAGCTCCCATATTTTGAAATGAATCTTCCAACTCGATTTCCTTAGCTACTGATACACCGTCTTTAGTGATATGGGGAGCACCGAATTTTTTTTCAATAATTACATTACGACCTTTCGGGCCTAAAGTTACTTTTACCGCATTCGCCAAAGCGTCAACACCCTTTTTCAATTCATCGCGGGCATCGATATTGAATTTAATTTCTTTTGCCATGATTTGATTTCTTAAAATGAAACAATTTTAATTAGAGAATAGCTAAAATGTCAGACTGACGCATAATGAGGAATTTGTCATTATCCAGTTCGATCTCCGTACCGGCATATTTGCCATATAAAACATGATCACCCGGTTTAACAACCATTTCTTCATCTTTAGTACCGTTACCGACAGCGATAACTTCGCCTTTCAAAGGTTTTTCTTTCGCTGAATCAGGAATAATAATACCACCAACGGTTTTTTCTTCTGCAGGCGCTGGTTTAATCAAAACTCTGTCTGCTAAAGGTCTAATGTTCATTGTTATTATATTTTAGTTGTTAATAATTATCTTTCCGCTCCCCATTCATCGTTTGAGAAGCAATAATCTTATAGCTAATTTTATGCCAAATATATTTTTTACTAAAAATCTGCCAAAAAGACAGCGACTATAATTAACTTAAAAATAATACTGACAGCTTTTACACTTCTCGACTCTGGATATTAATAACATTTTTGTCAGTAAACAGTTCATATTACCGAATAATATAATTTTTAATAGGATATTATGTGCCTTTTAATACATATCTCGATAAAATATTAATAGGAGAACCCTTATTTTGTAACATAGAAACTTTATCTAAAAATCAGAATAAACATGAAAAAAATTTATTTATTGAGCTATTTTCTCCTGCTCAATACTCTTTTAGGGATTGCATCCACAAGAAATCAATCTCGTGTTATTATTCCTCTATCTGGGTCGGAATGGTACCTATGGCGTGATACGAAAGCTGAGTGGAAAAATGACAAACTTTACCTGCCAAGCGAAGTGGCGAGATTATCAACATTATCGGCAAATTCTCCTGCTGGCTGGAACAATGACCGGTTATATCTGCCGACAGAAGTATCAGATCTGTCTAAGCTACCGGTTAACCCGCCCACCGGAGGATGGGAATCATTAAATACAAACACCGCAAAAAAGGTAAGTGTACCGGGCACTGTCGAAGAATATATGACCGTATCGGACTGGCCTCAGCCTACCGATTTTTCCGGTGTTAGCTGGTGGTTTAGAACTCTCGATGTTCCCAAAGACCTGAAAGATGCAACATTTATTTTAGAGTTCGGAGCTGTAAGAATGAGAGCCGAAGTTTATCTTGACGGGCAGCTTGTGGCATATGATATTGTCGGAGAAACCCCATTCGAAGCAAATGTGACCAAAGCTATACGTCCGGGAGAAAAACAACTTCTTGCCGTTCGTGTTACCAATCCCGGAGGAAATTTTCATTGGCAAGATTTCGACGTCATGAATTGGGGAAAATATTTGATCCCACCGGGACGCGGTTTTGGAGGCATACTTGGAGATGTGAACTTGAAAGCATTAAATCCGGTATATATATCTGACATTTACATGCAAAATACACCGCAAAAGACAAAAGTAAATGCAATTATCTCTATACGAAATCTGACGGATAAGAAACTTAAGCAAAATATCAACCTTGATATCGTTGAAAAAAATAACCCGTCAATAAAATTATTTTCAAAGCAAATAAAAAATCATCAAATTCCCCAAGGGGATAGTAGAATAACAATAGAAATAGATGCTCCAAATGCAAAAATTTGGGATATAGAATCCCCTAATTTATATGTAAGTAAAGTATCTCTTTCCAACAAAGACAATGATGAACGGACTTTCGGGTTTCGATGGTTCGCACCAGAGAATATCGGAGAAGAAGCTGTATTGAAACTCAATGGTCGTCGTGTTATGTTGAGAAGTGCTATTTCGTGGGGATATTGGCCGGTAACAGGGTTAATTGCAACTCCAGAAATGGCCGAAAAACAAATAACTACAGCAAAACAGTTAGGTCTCAATATGTTGAACTTTCATAGAAACATAGGAACTCCTGTTGTATTGGATAAAGCTGACGAAATGGGGTTATTATATTATGAAGAACCTGGTTCTTTTCATTCGGGTACTCATGATCCTTTTATCCGGACTATCTTACGTGAAAAAGTATTCCGTATGATCAAGCGAGACAGAAGTCATCCCAGTCTGGTTATTTATAATATGATTAATGAATTCGGAGGTCGTTTATCTAAAGATAAAGAATTGGTAGCAAAACGATTCGAGGATATGCGGGATGCACATGCCATTGATCCGAGCCGAACAATTACATTTACATCGGGATGGGCTAACAAAAGAGATGCTTTAGAAGATTCAAAAGCCCATTTCCGTCCGTTCGATACAAAACTATACATGAGCGGCTGGTTCGATAACCATAGAGCCGGAGGACCGGAAACTTGGAGAGAAGATTTTTATAAATCACCGACTGACAATCTTATGTACACCGATAATAATACTGAAATATATATGCGTGGAGAAGAGGCTGCAATTTCTACACCTCCTCGTATTAAAGAAATAGACGATTATCTCTCTAAAACCGGGAAAACCGGCTGGGACGGGAAATTCTGGCAAAAACAATACAAAGAATTCTGTAAATTTTTCTCAGATAAAAATTTAGAACCATATTTCAAATCAGTCGATATGCTCACCGAAAAAATGGGAGACATATCATTCGAACACCAAGGTCGTAGAATTCAAGGTATGAGAATGCAGAACTTAGGCGACTGCTACGTAATTAACGGATGGGAATCTATGCCCTATGACAACCATTCCGGTGTAGTGGACCTTTATAGGAATGCAAAAGGAGACTCTAAAATTTTAGCATATTATAACCAACCGCTTTATGTGGCAATCAGTCCGAGAAAACAAATTATACATACTCCAAATCCCGTTCCGGTAGATTTTTATATCGTTAATGAAAAAAATCTGAAAGGAAAATACATCTTATCTATCAATGTAAAAGACCCGAATGGTAAAAACATATATCAAGAAAATAAAAATGTTCAACTTTCGGGAGGAGAAACATTCGGAGAACTACTAATCGGAAATATGCAACTTCCTTTAAACAATCAATCCGGAATGTTTTCAATAGAAGCAACTTTATATGATCTAAATAAAGAAAAACAAGCCTCTGGAAAAGATCAGGTATTAGGAGTAAACTGGAATTCTCAAAAATTATCGGGTACTGGAGCTATCTATAAAAATGACACAAAGAATACATTTGTAAGTTTTTATAAACAAGAAACCGGAAATATACTTTCCGACTTCTCTGAAAATGCAGGTAAATTGGACTGGGTTGTCATTACACGTCCTCCATTAGATGCTCCACAAAAAATACAACCAGAAGTGTACATAACAAATGATAATAGACCGGGAATTGCAGCAACCTTCTTTAAAGACGATGATTTAAGAGAAGCAGCCGGAACTCGCACAGACACGCACATTGATTTCCAATTCGCAGACGGTGCACAACCAGATGCCTCTGTATCAGCAAATCAACCGTTTTCTGCAATATGGAAAGGGAAACTCGTACCTCCTGTTTCCGGACAATATCTTATAGCGGTCAATACAGACGGAGGCCTACGCCTTTCTATTAATGGACAACGGGTAATAGATGAATGGGGTAATAAAAAAATGTATGCTTACCAACGTCCTGTTACTCTTGAAGCTGGAAAAGCTATAAATATTCAAGTAGAATACCGACAACAAAAACAAACCGGAACGATTCAATTACAGTGGTCCACGCCGGGGAATGCCACACTCGATCCTAAATCATTAATAGATCGCTGCAAAAATGACGGAACTACCCTTATCTTGTTAGAATCAGCGGAAACATGGATGGATGTCATCTCTAAATATACCAATCTTAAAAATAAAGGTAATTTTGCAATGGGCAGAAATTGGGTCGGCGGAGTTCATTTTGTAAAAGCACATCCCCTATTTAAAGATCTGCCGGGCAATGTCGGTATGAGCTGGCCTTATCAAGCATTAGTTCATGACGGAGATCACAGGTTAGGACTAAAACTCGAAGGAGAAGAATTGGTTGCCGGAGTTTATCGTAGCCATGGTTTTAATCTTGGAACAGCAGTCGGAATCATCCCTTGCGGCAAAGGTAAAATAATCTTCTCTACATTAGATATTATGCCGAATCTAAATCAGTCTTCTGGATCTTCTGATGTGGCTAAAAAATTGATATATAACTTCATTGAATATTCTCAAACTCGATAATATAACATATAAAATTGAAAATTTTCAACCGGTTTCGATAATATATATTCGAAGCCGGTTTTATTATGTACAAAATAATCGTCAAAAAGAAAAATATGCCGTTACAATTTGTAATTTTGCAACCTCGAATATAGGTATGGGACAAAACATCTATGAAATATTAAAACGATATTGGGGATATGATACATTCAGACCTTTACAGGAAGACATTATCAATTCCGTACTAACAGGAAACGATACCTTGGGTTTGATGCCGACAGGAGGAGGAAAATCCTTAACATTTCAAGTTCCGGCCTTAGCCATGGATGGAATTTGTTTGGTTATAACACCCCTGATCGCTTTAATGAAAGATCAAGTGGATAATCTTAGAGCCAGAGATATAAAAGCGATTTATCTATATTCCGGATTAACTCGTCATGAAACGATTGTTACATTAGAAAATTGCATATTCGGTAAATATAAATTTTTATACGTCTCTCCAGAACGTCTTTCAAACGATCTTTTCCTATCCAAAGTAAAGGCAATGAAAGTCTCTCTATTAGTAGTAGATGAAGCCCATTGTATCTCTCAATGGGGATACGATTTCAGACCTTCATATATAAGAATTGCCGGCATAAGGACTCTGTTTCCTGAAGTTCCTGTATTAGCCCTGACTGCAACTGCAACTCCCAAAGTCGTAGAAGATATACAGGAAAAACTCCATTTCAAAAAAGGAAAAATCTTTCAAAAAAGTTTTTTCCGTCCCAATCTTTCTTATGTAGTACGCTATGGAGAAAATAAAATTCAACAATTAATACATATCCTCAACCGTGTTCCGGGAAGTGCCATAATTTATGTCCGTAGTAGACAAAAAACGAAAGAGATTTCGGAAGAATTAAGACGATTCAAAATCAATGCTGATTTTTATCATGCAGGTTTGAAATCAGAAGATAAAAACCAAAAACAACAGGCATGGAAAGAAGATCGTTGTCGAGTAATCGTTGCTACAAATGCTTTCGGAATGGGTATTGACAAACCGGATGTGCGGCTCGTTATTCATTTGGATTTACCTAACTCTCCAGAAGAATACTATCAAGAAGCCGGACGCGCAGGAAGAGACGGACTTCAGGCATACGCAGTCATTCTATATGCAAATGCCGATAAAGTAAAATTAGAAAAAAGAATCCGTGATATGTTTCCCGAACGAGAATTTATAGCCCGTGTATATGAAGCATTAGGAAACTTTTTGCAAGTAGCAGTCGGATCGGGAATGAATTCTGTTTTTGATTTCAATTTAAATACATTCTGCAAAACGTTTAAATTTCCCATATTACCGACATTTAACGCACTAAAAATATTAGAACAAGCTCAATATATAGAGTTTACGGAAGAAATAGAATCTCTGTCGAGAGTAATGATAACCGTACAACGTGATGAATTGTACAAATTGCAAACGGACGATTCTGGAAAAGAAGAACTATTACAATGTTTACTCCGCTCTTATACAGGTTTATTCGCCGATTACGTTTTTATTCAGGAAGATCTCTTGTCAAAACGAAGCGGGTTCTCTTCTCAAGAGGTGTACGAAAACTTAATCTATTTTTCAAAACAGCATATTTTACACTATATACCGCAAAAAAGAACCCCTTTTATTATATATACTGCACCTCGAGAAGATCTGAAGTATTTATCAATACCCAGAAATGTTTATGAAGAACGCAAAGAACGTTTTTCTCATCGTATTCATAGTATGTTGGAATATGTACTTCACGATAAAAAGTGCAGAACTCAAATCTTATTAAACTATTTTGGCGAGACATTTAACAGAGTATGCGGATTATGCGATATTTGTTTACAACAAAAATGCGGGGAGTTAACCACCGGAGATTTCTCCCGGATAGAAAAAGAAATCTACAAACTATTGCAGGCTGATAAATGTAGTCTCGACACAATTATAGAGCGTATTCCTTTTTCACAGGAAAAAATAGTCGAGACATTACGTTTTTTATGTGATGAACAGTTTGTTCAGGTTAAAGACGGACTTTATTATATATAAGAATTATGGTTAAAGGTGCATCTATTATTATGTTATTCTATTTTTTAGGAGAATGCTTAAGTTTTTTAATTAATGGAATTGTTCCGGGCAGTGTTTGCGGAATGGTTCTGTTATTCTTATCTCTTTTGTTGAAATTGGTAAAACCTCGAGATGTAAGAGGTGTATCAAATGCATTGACACAGAATATGGCACTTTTTTTTGTCCCGGCAGGAGTCGGACTTATGGCGTCTTTCGATCTCATTTCACGCTATTGGGCAGCACTATTAATCGTATCTGTCGTTACGACAGCTGTTATCATCGCTGTTGTCGGATATATGCAAGATAAATTGGAAAAAAAGCTATAAACAGTAATTCGTATGAACGAGATATTATCATCTACCCCATTTTTATTATTCCTTGTATTAGCAAGTTATTTATCAGGAACATATATTTATACCAAAAGTAAAATTGCACTTCTTCATCCCATTATTATCAGCATAGCGGTTATTATAGGGGTCTTAAAATGGGCAGGAATCGATTATGAGACTTTTTCCAAAGGCAGTTACATGATCCATTTTATGTTAGGACCTTCTGTCGTAGCATTGGGGTATGTCTTATACGAACAAATCGGATATTTGAAAGGAAAAGTTCTATCCATCACTTCTTCTATTATTGTCGGAAGTTTAGTAGGGATCGTAAGCGTAATTTGGATTTGCAAATTAATGGGAGTAGAACATAGTGTCATTGTCTCATTAGAGCCTAAATCCGTTACTACTCCCATAGCATTAAGCCTTTCTGCAAAAAGTGGAGGAATTCCGTCATTAACAGCTATTACTGTCGTTATATGCGGTATATTGGGTGGAATTATCGGGCCATTTATTCTTCGTAAATTGCATATAAAAAGCCGGGTTGCTAAAGGTCTTGCTCTTGGCGCGGCTGCGCATGGTTTAGGTACAGCTAAGGCAATAGAACTCGGTGCGGTAGAAGGAGCTATTAGCGGACTTGCAATAGGACTGATGGGAATTATGACATCTTTGTTGATTCCATTGGTCGAAAATCTGTTTTATAAATAAGAACTGGCCTAAATTGAGTAAAAATATATACTCAGATTTCTAGAGCCAGTCTTAATTTTATTTTCCAATAAGAAAATATTATCAGATCATTTTTGCATTTTCTTTCGGTCTTTTTCCTCGTTTTTAATCATCAGATAGTCCGTTATCATCTTTGCAAAAACAGAAAAATATCCTCGAAAGAGGATTCTCAAAACTGACCCCAACAAAACTTTAATAAGTTCTTATATCCCTAATTTAGAGTTGTTTTATCCTTCTCTACACGTCTCGTAGTCCGGAACGGAAAAACATACTTGAAAATAGAACTACCATTCTTCTTTACCGACTTCTAAAGGCAAATTATCTCTAAAATGCATAGAAGCGTGAGTCCCGTCACAAAAAGGTTTATTGGAAGATTGACCGCAACGGCACAAAGTAACTCTATTTCGAATCTCATAGCTACTTCCGTCAGCACTCTCAACACGAATCCCACCTTTCACCCATATAGGACCACTTACCTTGATTCCGGGATCCTCTATAATCCCAATTGAAGGATCAAACGACGGTTCAAAAACTTTTTTCGTTCTTTTATCCCATACAACCAAGCGTCCAGCTGGACAATGGCCAGCCTCATGTTTGACAAGGTCTATTTCATCTTGAGTTTCCGCAGTCTGTACAATATTCCAGATACGACCGTATGCATCACAAAAACGAGCGAAAGCACAATATTTCTCATTATCGGCCAACACCATTGCCGGACCTTCGAACAATTCGGCATCTTCTAATAAAGGACGCTTGTCACTTGTTTCTTCCGGATTCCAGTCCGCTTTAGTGTGAGAACCATCGCAAAAAGGTTTTTTACAAGATTCACCACAACGACAAAGTGCCGTATATTCACCTTCTGTCTTGTAATGACGTCCTTTTTTATAAACCCAAGAAGCTCCGTCTTCATTCGGCATAATAATCTCTTGATCAATAGGAGGATTTCCGTATACCAAATATGGTCCGTCTGCCAAGATTTTAATATAAAACATCTCAGGAGCAGCAGTTGTACCTATCTCCACGTTCGGTTCAGTTGTCTTTTTCATAAAAAAACTCTTTAGAATTGAATTACTCTAATAAAACAACTGAAGTTATAAATTAGTTGTCCGTTTATATATATTCCGTGTCGATTAGTAATCCGTCATGAGCAAAATATACATTCTCAGGTAGTTTTTTCGATTCCACTTCATGTAATCCCATATGATGGCTCATGTGAATAAGATAAGTCCTTTGGGGCTTTACACGTTTTACGAGATGCAACGCCATTTCTAATGATTGATGAGATATATGCTCTGTATGTCGTAAAGCATTTATAATTAATATTTTAGCACTCTCTATTTTCTTTATCTCTTCTTCTGAGATGTATAACATATCCGTAATATAAGCTACATCTTCAATCCGATAACCCAATATGGGAAGCTTATAATGCATTACTCGAATCGGTATTACAGAGATATCCTGTACGCAAAACGGATCTGTGCCAATCTCATTTAGATTAAGACTTGCAACACCCGGATAAGGATGTTCGACAAAACAATAAGGTATTCTTGCCCTTATCGCATCTGCAACCCAAGGCTCTAAAAAGACATCCACAGAATGCTCTTTACAAAAGACTCGCAACTCATCCAAACCACTCGTATGATCATAATGTACATGGGTTAATAAAACCGCATCGATCTTTTCTGTATGACTGCATAACATCTGTTGCCGAAAATCCGGACCACAATCTATTAAAATATTTTTACCCTTTATTGTAAACAACGCCGATGTCCTTAATCTTCGGTCTCTCGGATCGTTCGAAGAACAAACTTCACAATGGCATGCAATTTCAGGTACTCCGGTCGATGTCCCTGTTCCTAAAAATTTAATTTGCATAATATTCCGGCAGAAACTATATATAATTTACTTCAGGTTTAATTGTTATTCCATAAAGAGATTTTACAGAATCAACTATATTTTGAGCCAAATCTATAATATCCTTTGCTACAGCATTATTTTTATTTATTAATACTAAACACTGTTTATCATGTACTGCTGCTCCTCCCAACATTTTACTTTTCCACCCGGCTTTATCGATAAGCCATGCTGCCGGGACTTTTACAAATTGAGTATCAACCGGATAAAACGGCATTTCCGGATATTTTTCTTTTAATAGATCATATTGAGAAACAGGAATGACCGGATTCATAAAAAAGCTACCGGCATTTCCATAATCATCAGGATCGGGAAGTTTCGATTTTCGAATCTCTATTACGGTATCCCTTATTGTTTGCAAATTAATACTCTTATTGCCGATAGCATGACGAAGATTTCCATAATCAAGATGATAAACCGGATTTTTTCGAAGCAAATACACCACCGACGTTATAATATATTTACCTTTTAGTTCTTTCTTGAATATGCTGTCTCTATATCCATACATACACTCTGCTGTCGTAAAAGTCCGTTCTTTGCCTGTTGCAACATCAATCGCTTCTACTTGCAAAATAATATCTTTCACTTCAACACCATAAGCTCCGATATTCTGAACGGCACTTGCTCCGACTTCTCCGGGAATTAATGATAAGTTTTCTGCTCCACCCCATCCATTACTTACCGAATATTTAACAAAATCGTCCCAAACCACTCCTGAACCGGCTTTTACAGTTACATATTCAGAAGTTTCCGATACTACTTCGATGAATCTTATTTTTGAATGTAATATTACACCTTCGTAATCGGACATAAACAATAAATTACTACCTCCTCCGATTTGCAAAAATGGATTCTCCCTCAATAAATCCGTTTTTAATAAGTCTATCAGCTCTTTTACCGATTGATATTCGATAAACCATCGGGATGAAACAGATAAATGAAAAGTATGTAATTGTTGCAGAGATTTATTCTCTTCTATTGTTATCATAATATGTATTTCAAAAATTTATAATCTGAAGTCCGTTAAAATCCCATCTTCAAAAAACAGATAACTCCCTGTATTATAAAACCATTGTTCTTTCAATCCCCCATAAGTCGGTATTCTTCTCACATCACTAGGCCGACCTAATGACAAACGACACTCATCCTTTGTCATTCCTTTCATTACTTTGGACTTAGTTATAAGATCCCAATTTACGTCAGAGATCGTTTTATACTGACGTCTTGGGTTCTCAAAACTAAAAAGTCTGTCAAATGTCGTATATTGCGTTGCTAATGTTTCTGGGAATAAAGTACCCAATACATTTGCTGTTTTTCCTGCATTATCCTCAAAAACAAATTTTATCGGTAATACCTTATCTCCGGGTAATATATCTTTGATCACCACCGGGACGAATTTATGACCTCCTATTTCCAGACCACTCTCATCATACCAAATAGATGTTTTGATATATAAAGTCTTTCCTATCAACATTTTCTGGGCTTTCAGTACATCCTCTTCAGCAACCATGTCCGGCAGTAAAGGTTTATAATCGCTATCCTTTATCTCTTTTATAGTCTTTTCGGTTCTATACTGGTATTTTATCCCCTCACAATCAAAAATCAATACAGCATACTGCGCCTGTCCGAGTATAGACTTTTCAATCATACCTTCGAATGTGAAAATCTTATTTTTAAAAGAGACATGCATCGGAACTGTATCCTGTTCCGGCTTTAATAAAAGAGAAAGGTCATCGCTAACATAAATAAATCGTCGTCCTTTAGTCCATTCGGCACACCTTTTTTCTTCAAAATTATTTTTAACGAACAATTCCTCAGCACTCGGTTCTACCTCTTCTATTTTATCTTTTTTCCGTTTAGCAAAAAGAGGTTCACAACAAAAAGATTCTATTACACCCAATAAGACAATAATATATATACAATTTCTCAAATTCATTAAATATTCAAATATCAAATTATGCATCAAATATAAGAAGAATGTAACAAAATCACATGCAAAGTTTTATTAAATCCTGCAATTAAAAGAAAGACAAAATACTCTTTTTATAGTTATTTCTATTACATTTGCAACCGATGACTTTAAGCATAAAAAATATTTCGAAAACCATTCGTTTCCGTCGTTGGAGTCGAAACCAGTTTGCTGCATTTCAAAGTATCGGGAAATGTGTAAATATCGGATGCGTATGTAAGTCAATCATCGATATTTCCTTGAAAAAACAAAAAGGTATTCTCTATACATCGAAGAAAAGTGATTTTATCTGTTACTCGGAAGCCGATGAAAATGATGGCAAGACCCCTCCAGATATTTTATTTTTATTCAAAAAATTAGAGATATTACCCGTTATTTTATCAAACGATATTCCTTATTGTATTTATTTTCTATTATACCCAATAGAGACTGAGAACTACTGTCTATCATGTAGTTCTCGGTCTTTTTTTATAAAAAAATATGATCGAAAAATTAAAAAACAAAGTCCTATCAGGGGAACATTTATCAGAAAGAGATGCATTCTCTTTGCTTAAAACGACAGATAAAGAAGCTTTATATAAGGCCTCAGGAGAAATTACAAAACATTTTTGTAAGAACAAATTCGATATGTGTTCCATTATAAATGCTCGCTCCGGGAAATGCCCGGAAGATTGTAAATGGTGTGCACAATCCGGGCACTACAAAACCCAGATCAATACATATTCCCTTATTGATCGAGAAGAGTGTAAAAAACTAGCTTCTCAGGTATTTCAACAGAAAATACATCATTTAGGATTAGTCACAAGCGGACGTAAAGTTCAAGGAGAATTATTAACTCGAGTATGCGACTTATACAAATATATATCAAGCATAAATATAAATACCCGTCTCTGCGCATCATTAGGTCTTCTGAACAAACAAGAATTATCATTACTCTTGGCTGCCGGAGTAAAACGGTATCACTGTAACTTGGAAACCGCTCCCTCCTATTTTCCGACTTTATGTTCTACCCATACTCAAGAGGAAAAGATAAAAACGATTCGTGCAGCACAGGAAATCGGAATGGAAGTTTGTTCCGGAGGGATAATAGGTATGGGAGAAACAGCAGAACAAAGAATAGAATTGGCCTTTACTTTGAAACATCTGAACATATATTCAATACCTATCAATATATTACAGCCCATACCCGGTACACCTTTAGAACAAACAGTTCCATTATCTCCAGACGAGCTCCTCACGACTATCGCACTCTTCCGCTTTATTAACCCTGACGCATACTTGCGTTTAGCCGGAGGAAGGGCTCAGTTATCTCAAGATACACTGAAAAAAGCGTTAATGATCGGTATCAATTCTTCTATTGTCGGAGATATGTTGACAACTGTGGGTTCTAAAGTTGCCGAAGATAAAAAACTATTTACCAATTGCGGATATTCTATTGACAATGAATATGAAAACGAATAATTTTGACAGAGAACATTTATGGCATCCTTATACATCTGCATTAAATCCCATACCTACGTATGAAGTAGAGCGGGCAGACGGGGTATATATTCAACTAAAAAACGGGAAAAAGTTAATTGACGGAATGTCTTCTTGGTGGGCTGCCGTACACGGATACAATCATCCTGTACTGAATCGAGCAGCACAAGAACAATTGTCTAAAATGTCCCACATCATGTTCGGAGGATTAACACATAGTCCGGCAATAGAACTGGGAGAAAAATTATTGACATTAGTTCCTGAGAAACTCCAGAAAATATTCTATTGTGATTCCGGATCTGTAGCTGTAGAAGTAGCTCTTAAAATGGCGGTACAATATTGGTATGCTCAAGGGAAAAATGAAAAAACAAATTTTGTTACTATCCGATCGGGATATCACGGCGATACATGGAACGCTATGTCGGTTTGTGATCCTGTGACAGGTATGCACTCTATTTTTGGAAATTCACTTCCTCACCGATATTTTGTACCTTCACCAAGCTGTCGTTTTTACGATGATTGGGATGAAAATTGTATTGTGCCGTTAAAAGAATGTATAAAAGCTCATCATGAAAATATTGCAGCATTGATTTTAGAACCGATAGTACAAGGTGCTGGAGGAATGAGATTTTATCATCCTCAATATCTAAAAGCTGCAAAAAAACTCTGTGAGGAGTATCACCTTTTATTAATATTCGACGAGATAGCTACCGGATTCGGTCGTACTGGAAAACTTTTTGCTTGCGAACACGCTAATGTCTCTCCGGATATCATGTGTATCGGAAAGGCCTTAACCGGCGGATATCTTACAATGGCTGCCGTATTATCGACAAATCTCGTAGCTAATGTAATCTCTTCCGGATTTCCCGGAGTCTTTATGCACGGACCGACTTTTATGGGAAATCCTTTAGCTTGTGCAATATCTCTTTCATCTGTCAACCTATTATTAGAAAACAACTGGGAAATGCAAGTTAAAAGTATTGAAGCTCAATTAAAAGAAGATCTTTCTCCTGCCAAAGAATACTCCCAAGTCGCAGATGTTCGTGTATTAGGCGCTATTGGAGTCATTGAAATGAGAGAGGTTGTAGACATGTCCAAGATACAACGTCAATTTGTCGAACATGGTGTATGGGTAAGACCTTTTGGTAAGTTAGTATATATTATGCCTCCATACATCATCAATCCCGATCAATTAACTCGATTGACATCAGCATTATTAAGTGTTGTAAGCAAGCAATAAAACAATGAAAGACAGATATTTTGAAAATAGATTAAAAGAAATAGAAAGTTCCGGAAATCTAAGGGAATTGCAAATAATAACCAATATAGAAAACGGAATCGTTGCAGGAAATAAAAAGTTCACAAATCTTACCTCCAATGATTATTTAGGTATCGCTACAGACCGCCATTTATATTCCGAGTTTTTAGAAAACTTAAAAGATAATGATTTTCAGTTTTCTGCATCCTCTTCCAGATTACAAACAGGAAATTACGAGGCTCATATTATCTTAGAAAAACGTTTAGCCGAATTATTCCATTCTGAATCAGCGTTGGTATTTAATAGCGGTTACCATGCAAATACAGGAATCCTCCCGGCGATAACCACATCCCGTTCAATGATACTTGCCGACAAATTAGTTCACGCAAGTATTATTGACGGTATTCGTCTAAGCCAGGCCAAATGTATTCGTTTCAAACATAATGATTATCGACAGCTCGAACGCCTCATACAACAGGCCGGAGAACGCTATGACCGCATAATTATTGTTACGGAAAGCATTTTCAGTATGGACGGAGATGAGTCGGATTTACGAACATTGGTCCGGTTTAAACAAAAATATCCGGCAATTATGCTTTACATAGACGAAGCACATGCAATCGGTGTACGAGGGAATAACGGACTGGGCTGTTGTGAAGAACACAATATTATCGAACATATCGATTTTTTGATCGGTACATTCGGAAAGGCGTTAGGATCTTGCGGAGCATTCTTGATTTGCAATAGGATAATGCGAGAATATCTTATTAATACAATGAGGACATTTATTTTTACGACAGCACTGCCTCCTATCAATCTCAAATGGACTCTTTTTACACTGAATAAAGCCGTTGGCATGAATGGCCGACGAGAACATATAAAAAAAATTTCAAACTTGTTAAAAAAAGAACTCAGTTCGGAAAATCGGGAAATACAAAGTAGCAGCCATATTATACCTTATATCACAGGATCTTCAGAGTCTGCACATAATACGGCAAAAGAACTTCAAAAGCAAGGATTTTATGTTCTTCCGGTACGTCCTCCAACCGTTCCCGATGGAACAGCAAGAATACGGTTTTCTCTAACTGCAAATTGTACAGAAGAAGAAATAAATCGATTAATATACTGCATCAGGAATTTATCGAAATCATGAAACAATATTTTACAAAACAGGAAAATAATAAGTCTCTGATTTTATTTTTCACAGGTTGGGGCATGGATCAAAACACCTTATCTATCAATAAAAAGGATTTCGATACCTGCATCTGTTTCGATTATACGAATATAGATTTCGAAAAATCTCATTATAAAAATTATCAAGTAATTGATGTATATGGATGGTCGATGGGTGTATGGGCAGCATCTCAAGTTTTACAGGATTGTAATTTACCTATTCGGAAAAGCGTCGCAATAAACGGAACGATCTTTCCGATAGAAAAAGAAAAAGGCATAGATCCGACAATTTTCCAAAAAACAATAGATTTATTGAATGAACAGAACTTATTAAAGTTTAATAAACGGATGTGTGGAAACAAAGAGAATTTTCAGTTTTTTATAAATCATACTTCCCACAGATCTATTGAAAGTCTAAAACAAGAATTAATTTCTATACAATCAATGGTTAAAAAAGATATGACATCAACCTTTCAATGGGATAAAGCGATAATAGGAACGCGTGATTTCATTTTCCCAACAAAAAATCAGCTAAAAGCATGGGAAAAAAACAAATACGATATTATAGACGAAGCCCATTTCTTAGATTTCAATAAATATGTCGATTAATAAACAGCAAATAAGAAAATCATTTACAAAGGCTATCTCCACATATGAACAAGAAGCCTTTGTTCAATATCAAATAGCAATGGAATTATACAGATTATTATCTGTATATTCAAACTATCCTGTGTCTTCGATCTTAGAAATCGGATGCGGAACAGGCTTCTTCACCCGATTACTACACTCTCATTTCTCTTCCGCAACTATTACAGCAAACGACCTTTGTCCTGAAGTTGTCAATTATATTCCTAATGACATAAAATTTATTTCCGGAGATATGGAAACGATTAATTTTCCGGATAAATACGATCTGATAGCCGGATCATCGGCAATACAATGGTTAGAGGATTTTCCATTATTTTTAAAAAAAATAAACCGTAGTCTTTCTGACAAAGGTCTTGTGGCGATTTCAACATTCGGAGAAAAAAATCTTATAGAAATAAAACAAGTTACCAATATCGGCTTATCTTATTTTACAAAATCAGATTTAGAGCATATTATTTCTTCTTCATTCCAAATTATCAAAATGAAAGAAGAGATCAAAACTGTTTATTTTTCATTACCTAAAGATGTACTATTACACTTAAAGCGTTCAGGTGTCAACGGTATCGCCTCAGAAAAATGGACAAAATCAGATTTTTTATATTTCACAGATCGGTATAATAGACTATTCAAATCAGATTACGGAGTTCCATTAACATATCACCCGATCTATATAATTGCATCAAAAAAATAGAAATCATGAAAGGAATTTACTTTATTAGCGGTATCGATACAAACATCGGAAAATCTATAGCAACCGGATGGCTTGCCAAACAACTATTAAATCAACATGTAAAAGTTATCACACAAAAATTGGTACAAACAGGAAATAAAGAATATTCAGAAGATATTGAGCTTCATAGAAAGATTATGAAAATGGAAATGCTCCCGGAAGATATTTCAAAACTGACAGCTCCTGTGATCTTCAGCTACCCCTCATCTCCCCATCTTGCAGCAAAAATCGATAAAAAAGAATTGGATATTGATGCAATAACCTTGTCCAGCAGGATTCTAAAAGAGCGATATGATATAGTTCTGTTAGAAGGTGCAGGAGGACTCATGGTTCCCCTTACTCCCGATTTGTTGACAATCGATTATATATCTCAACAAAATTATCCTATAATATTAGTAACTTCCGGTAGATTAGGAAGTATAAACCATACATTTCTAAGTCTTGAAGCTATTAAAAATAGGAATTTAAAATTACATTCTGTCATATATAATCTATCTCCTCATGCAGATGAAATCATTGTTCAAGATTCTTTGAATATAATAAATCAATATATACGAAAAAATTTTCCAGAAGCTTTTCTAATGCAAATGCCAGAAATTACCATATAGAAAACGGGGACATTTTTTGTCCCCGTTTTCTATATAGATTTATTTATTTTATTCAGATGCATTCATCTCAGCCTCTATTTTCTTTAAATTAGCTTCATCACCCAAATTATAATATATACCTCTCAACGCAATCATATATTCGTTTTCATCAGGTTTCATCGAATGAGCTTTTTCATAGTACGGAAGAGCTTTTTTGTATGCAGCCAACACAACTTCTTCTCTTACTTTTTGATATTCCTCATCATTTTTAATCAAGCTGGCTTCATTACTTGCTGTCACCGCTTTATTAAAATAGATACGGCCCAATTCACCATAGGCATCGGCATAATCAGGTTTTACAGATATCGCTTTTTCCAAACATTGCACAGCATTTGCCTCATCTTTTTTATTTTCATAATACAGAACAGCCAAAACCTTCCAGTACTCAGCGATGTTAGGATTGGTTTCCAACGCTTTTTTCAAATAGGCTATTGCATCATCCCCCTTTCCTGTGTAAATACATAAATTAATCAATTGAGACATAAACTGATATTTAGGATCATTTGCTTTCTCACCTAAAACCTCGACAGCCTCTTTCAATGTATTAAGCTGGTTTACAGTATCTTTTTCTTGACTATATGCATAAACTAAATAATAATAAATGTCTTGAATTTCATAGTTGTCTTTTTTTGCTTCATTCAATGCTTTAATCGCCAATTTATTATCTTTTGTTTGAAAAGCAGCTAAAGCAGCATAGTACCTAATCTGCATATAGGAACTGTCCGTTGCATTCAGAGTTTCTTTAGCCATGAAATTCAACTTGGGAATATCTTGATATATCTCCCACATTTTATAAGCCTTTTTATAATCTTTTTCATTATAAAAATAAGCTCCGGCACTCCAGAAATGAGGTTGATTGTTCTTAATCGTATTCTTAATATCTTTCAGATATTTAGATTTCACTTTCCCTTTTTCATTCGGCATCGTATCCAGCTTTGCCGCTACCAAATATTTTTCATAAGAATCCAACAAAGCGTTATACATATTCTTCTCATTTACACTCTGTTTTATAAGAGTCTTATTATAATCGCCTTCAAAACTCTTATTTTCAATAAAACCTGCCACATACCAAGTCTTAGCAAGATCCTTTGTATCCGGATTCTTTAAAGCTTCATTAATGGACTTACGAGCTTCGCCAAAATTAGGCTTTGGCATCTTTGCCTCATTAAATGCCGCATTCACATTCTTCATTTGAGCAAAAACGCTTCCGGCAAATAGGCATATACCTGCTGTCAATAGAACCTTTTTCATCTTTTTCACGTTTTAGGATTAGAAGTATAATAATTAATTTATTCTGTTGTTTCCGAAGCCTCAGCTTCATTCATTTCAGATGACGAATCTATATTTTCTGAATTAGAAGAATCCGATTCGGTTTCTGACAAAACCTTACATACAGATGCGATTTCATCATTCCGCTTTTCAAGATTAATCAACCGAACTCCTTGCGTTGCACGCCCCATAATCCTGACATCGGCAACTTTCATTCGTAAAGTAATCCCCGATTTGTTGATAATGACCAAGTCATTTTCATCGGTAACACTCTTGATCGCAACCAAATTTCCGGTTTTTTCTGTAATATTTAAAGTCTTCACGCCTTTACCGCCACGGTTAGTAATACGATAATCTTCTATTTCAGAACGTTTACCATATCCTTGTTCAGAAACGACCATTACAGTTTCCTTTTCCGGATCTTTGATACAAATCATTCCGATTACTTCGTCATCTCCTGTTTCGTCAAGCGTCATACCACGAACTCCGGTTGCTGTACGTCCCATTTCTCTAACCGTACTTTCATGGAAACGAATGGCACGACCATGTTTATTCGCCATAATAATTTGGCTGTCACCTGTCGTTAAACGAACTTGGATTACCTGATCGTCTTCCCGTATGGTAATTGCATTCACACCATTTTGACGAGGCCGAGAATATGCTTCAAGTTTCGTTTTCTTGATCACACCTTTACGTGTGCAGAACAATAAATTATGAGACATATTATATTCGGGATCTTGCAATTGTTTAACCCGTATAAAGGCATTGACTTTATCGTCGGCATCAATATTCAGCATATTTTGAATAGCGCGCCCTTTAGAATTTTTAGCACCTTCAGGAATCTCATACACCTTCAACCAATAACACTTTCCTTTTTGTGTAAAGAAAAGCATATAGTTATGCATAGAAGCCGGATAAATATATTCTATAAAGTCTTCTTCTCTCGTTTCACTTCCCTTTGCTCCGACTCCTCCCCTATTTTGAGCACGAAAATCCGAAAGAGGTGTCCGCTTGATATACCCTAAGTGAGAAATGGTAATAATCATTTCGTCATCGGCATAGAAATCTTCTGCATTAAATTCTTCCGAAGCATAGATGATTTCCGTTTTCCGGTCATCCCCATATTTTTCTTTAATCTCTATCAATTCATCTTTTACAACCTGCATACAGACTGAATCATCAGATAAAATACGATTGTAATAAGCTATTAACTCCATAAGAGCTTTATATTCTTCACGAAGTTTATCTTGTTCCAAACCTGTCAATTGACGCAAGCGCATATCCACAATAGCTCTTGACTGGGCATCCGTAAGGCCAAAGCGCTCGATTAAACGCTCGCGAGCTTCATCCGGACTTTTTGAAGAACGTATAATTTGAATTACTTCGTCTATATGATCACAAGCAATAATGAGTCCTTCAAGAATATGAGCTTTTTTCTCGGCTTCTCTCAATTCGAACTGCGTGCGACGAACAACAACTTCATGACGATGATCGATGAACGCTTCTATCAATTGCTTCAAATTAAGCACTTGAGGACGACCGTTTACCAATGCGATATTATTGACACTGAACGAAGATTGTAATGCCGTAAGCTTATACAATTTGTTAAGCACAACGCTCGAATTAGCATCTTTCTTGATATCAATGACGATACGCATTCCTGCTCGGTCAGACTCGTCGTTAATATTAGATATGCCATCCAATCGTTTTTCTTCTACGAGATCGGCAATATTCTTAATTAACTCCGCTTTATTGACCAAATAAGGAATTTCGGTAACAACGATTTTTTCTTTATTCCCTTCCGTTTCAATCTCTGCCTTGGCACGGATAACAATACGTCCTCGTCCGGTCTCAAAAGCTTCCTTTACTCCAGAATAGCCATATATATATCCGCCAGTAGGGAAATCGGGAGCTTTGATATAGTGCATCAAATCTGCAATCTCCATTTCCCGATTGTCTATCAATGCGATAGTCGCATTAATGGCTTCTGTCAGATTATGCGGAGGCATATTGGTAGCCATACCGACTGCAATACCGGATGCTCCATTTACCAATAAATTGGGAATCCGAGTCGGTAAAACCTGCGGTTCTTTTAATGTATCATCAAAATTATTTTGGAAATCAACGGTTTCTTTATCTATATCCCGCAACATTTCTTCAGCTAATCTTGATAATCGGGCTTCTGTGTAACGCATGGCAGCCGGACTATCTCCGTCCACCGATCCGAAATTACCCTGTCCGTCCACCAATGGATAACGCAAAGACCATTCCTGAGCCATACGCACCATTGCAAAATATACAGAAGAATCGCCATGGGGGTGATATTTTCCTAATACTTCACCGACGATTCTGGCAGATTTTTTATACGGTTTATTAGATGTATTCCCGAGTTCATTCATTCCGAACAGTACACGACGGTGTACAGGTTTAAAACCATCTCTCACATCGGGAAGAGCACGAGCGACAATCACAGACATCGAATAATCGATATATGATTTCTTCATCTCGTTCTCAATGTTAATTTTTAAAATTCTATCCTCCTGGTCAATCATTTTTAAAAGATTGGTTAATACATTTACTTGTTTTGAAAAAACTGCACTAAATTACAACATTCTTCCCGATTAGAAAAATTTTTTCAATCGGAAATAATACAAGAAGATTTCTAATTTCACAATTTTAGAACATATCTTTTCGTTTATAATTTCCTCGATAATTTCAAGCGTATCAAAAATCAAAAATAATGGCATACTATTTGTATTAAATACATATAATATATGTTGTACGAAAACAAGGTTTACACATATTCATTTTATATTTGTATTGTAAATTATCGAATAAAGAAGAAAGGAAGATCAACTACATGGAAAGAAACTTTTCACAAAGAGTTAAAGATGTTCTTGGATATAGCCGAGAAGAAGCGGAACGCTTACAAAACTCATATATCGGCCCGGAACACCTTTTGCTGGGAATCCTGAGAGACGGTTCTGGTAAAGCCATAGAGGCTTTGCGGCATCTCGGAGTCCAATTAGCCGAGCTGAAAGCTTCCGTTGAAAAAGATTTAAGATTATCAAACGATCATATTAATGCCGGAGATGAGATTACAATCAGCAAAAGCACAGATAAGGTATTAAAAATGAGCATCTTAGAAGCTAGAATTTTAAAAAGTGATACAACAGATACCGAACATCTTTTATTAGCGATACTAAAAGATCCTGATACCCCAGCTACACGTTCTTTAAAAGATTGTGATGTAACATATCAAGAAGTTATGGAATATTTTAAAATGTCCAAACCTCTATCTGATAATCCTCTAATGGGAGCTGAATTTGCAGATGACGATGATGATGAATTCGAAGAAGAAAAACGATATAAAAACGAACAGCAAAAAGCGACAACTTCTCCCGGGAAAACATCTGCAGATACACCGGTTCTCGATAATTTCGGTACTGACATGACAAAAGCGGCAGAAGAAAATCGATTAGACCCGGTTGTCGGTCGTGAGAAAGAAATCGAAAGGTTAGCTCAGGTCTTAAGTCGGCGCAAAAAAAATAATCCTGTATTGATAGGAGAACCGGGAGTCGGCAAATCTGCTATTGTAGAAGGTTTAGCTTTACGTATTATTCAAAGAAAAGTGTCTCGTGTTTTATTTGACAAACGGGTTATATCTTTGGATATGGCCTCTATCGTCGCAGGGACTAAATATCGCGGACAATTCGAAGAACGTATCAAAGCTATATTGAACGAACTGACAAAGAATCCGGATATAATCCTTTTTATAGATGAAATCCATACTATTGTAGGTGCTGGTGGTGCAACCGGAACTTTGGACGCGGCAAATATGTTAAAACCAGCTTTGGCTCGGGGCGAAATTCAATGCATAGGAGCTACGACATTAGATGAATACCGAAAAAGTATAGAAAAAGACGGTGCATTAGAACGAAGATTCCAAAAGATAATGGTAGATCCGACAACACCTGAAGAGACATTGCAAATATTGAATAACATCAAAGGCCGTTATGAAGACCATCACAATGTCACCTATACACCGGAAGCGTTAAAAGCTTGCGTAAAACTGACCGAACGTTATATCAGTGATCGTAATTTCCCGGATAAGGCCATAGATGCAATGGATGAAGCGGGTTCGCGTGTACATATATCAAATATCGTAGTACCTAAAGAAATAGAAACTCTCGAAGCTCAAATAGAAACGATACGAGAGGAAAAAATAAAAGCTGTAAAATCTCAAAATTATGAATTAGCGGCAAGTTTCAGAGACAAGGAAAAAGATATTCAGGCTCAACTGGAAACTGCAAAACAAAAATGGGAAGAAGAACTCCAAGAACATCGTGAAATCGTGGACGAAGAAAAAATAGCAGAAGTAGTTGCAATGATGTCAGGAGTACCGGTACAGCGAATTGCCAGTGCAGAAAGCACCAAGTTATTACACATGGGTGATACTTTACGCCAAGCTATCATAGGACAAGACAATGCTGTTGATAAAATAGTAAAAGCCATTCGAAGAAACCGGGTAGGTCTGAAAGATCCGAATAAACCGATCGGGACATTCATGTTCTTAGGCCCTACAGGAGTAGGAAAAACACATCTGGCAAAAATATTGGCAGAATATCTGTTCGACTCTAAAGATGCTCTGATTCGGGTAGATATGAGCGAATACATGGAGAAATTCAGTGTATCGAGATTAATAGGCGCTCCTCCGGGATATGTAGGATATGAAGAAGGTGGGCAACTAACAGAGAAAGTCAGACGGAAACCTTATTCCGTAATTTTATTAGATGAATTGGAGAAAGCCCATCCAGACGTATTCAATCTGCTGCTGCAGGTAATGGACGAAGGACGATTGACAGATAGTTTAGGAAGAAAAGTCGATTTCAAAAATACGATTCTCATCATGACTTCCAACATAGGTACACGCCAACTGAAAGATTTCGGACGGGGTGTCGGTTTCTCTACGTCTGCGTCATTAGAGGATAAAGAATTTTCGAGGAGTATTATACAAAAAGCTTTGAACAAAGCGTTTTCTCCGGAATTTCTGAATCGTGTCGATGATATAATCATGTTTGACCAACTCGACAAAGAAGCAATCTACAAGATCATCGATCTCGAATTAAAAGGATTTTACCAAAGAATGCAAGCATTGGGCTACAAATTTACGTTGACCGATGCGGCAAAAGAATTCGTAGCCTCCAAAGGGTATGATATTCAGTTTGGAGCTCGTCCTTTAAAACGAGCGATACAAAAATACTTGGAAGACGAGATTGCAGAGTTGGTAATACGTGATTCGATAAAAGAAGGAGACACAATAATCATAGACTACGATAAGCATGAGGACAAGATCGTATCTTCTGTACATAGTGATAAAGAGTGACAAAATAATAATGAATAAGTCAAAATGTCAGACCGGTTGGTCTGGCATTTTTTTTGTTTTTCTACAAACGATTGTGATAAAATTTAACTTTAAAAAATAATATAGCTATGCAAAAAGGAACTATCGGGGTTACAACAGATAATATCTTCCCCATTATTAAAAAGTTCTTGTACAGTGATCACGAGATTTTTTTACGTGAACTCGTTTCGAATGCAGTAGATGCAACTCAAAAATTAAAGACCTTATCTTCTTTCGGAGATTTTAAAGGAGAATTAGGCGAGATGAACGTGAAAGTATCTATCGATAAAAAAGAAGGTACTCTTACAATATCGGATCATGGAATCGGAATGACAGCAGAAGAGATCGACAAATACATCAATCAAATTGCATTTTCCGGAGCTGAAGAATTTCTGAATAAGTATAAAAATGATGCTAATGCTATTATCGGACACTTCGGTTTAGGATTTTATTCTTCTTTCATGGTCGCTAAGAAAGTAGAAATCAGAACTCTTTCCTATCAAGAAAATGCCAAACCAGTAATGTGGAGCTGTGATGGTTCTCCGGAATATACAATGTCTGAAATTGATAAAAAAGAACGCGGTACAGATATCGTATTATATATTGATGATGAGAATAAAGAATTCCTCGAAGACTCAAAAATTGAGTCTTTATTGAAGAAATACTGCCGATTCCTTCCCGTTCCGGTCATTTTCGGTAAAGAACAAGAGTGGAAAGACGGTAAATATATCGATACGGATAAAGATAAAATCATAAACGATACGACACCTGCATGGACAAAGAAACCGACAGAACTGACAGAAGAAGATTATCGTAAATTCTATCACGATTTATATCCCTCGTTGGATGAACCTTTGTTTTGGATACATCTAAACGTTGATTATCCGTTCAAGCTGACAGGTATTCTTTATTTCCCCAAAATAAAAAACAACCTCGATATAAATAAAAACCGCATACAGCTTTACTCCAACCAAGTATTTGTTACCGATTCTGTAGAGGGAATCGTTCCTGATTTTTTAATGTTGTTACAAGGGGTCATCGATTCACCTGATATTCCGCTGAATGTTTCCAGGTCTTACCTGCAAAGCGATTCTAATGTTAAGAAGATTTCCTCTTACATCACAAAAAAAGTTGCAGACAGACTTCAAGAAATATTCAATAACGAACGAAAACAATTCGAAGAAAAATGGGATGATATCAAGCTCTTCATCGAATACGGAATGCTGTCTGATGAAAAATTTTATGATCGGGCGCAAAAATTCGCTTTATTAAAAGATACAGACAAGAAATATTATACGCTCGAAGAATATAAAACTCTGATCGAGGCGAATCAGACGGATAAAGACAAGAATTTGATATATATTTACGCTACAGATGCTGTTGCACAATATAGTTATATCGAGATAGCCAAATCTAAAGGTTATGATGTTTTATTGATGGATGGTCAACTGGACATTCATTTTATCGGACTACTTGAACAAAAATTGGAAAAAAGCCGATTTGTGAGAGTTGACAGTGACATCATAGACAATCTTGTTCGGAAAAATGACAAAACCGAAGTTTCTTTAGATGCCGCTCAGAGAAATATGATGACCACAGTATTCAAATCTCAAATACCGACTTTGGAAAAAGCCGAATTTATGGTGATGTTTGAAGCTTTGGGAGAACAATCTCAGCCGGTCATTATAACCCAAAACGAATTTATGCGCCGAATGAAAGATATGTCGGCCATGCAACCGGGAATAAATTTCTACGGAGAGATGCCTGACAGTTTCAATTTAATAATAAATACAGAACATCCTTTGTCTAAAAAAGTAATAGAAGAAACAGAAAAGGACTGTCATGCAGAAATAGAACCTATACAAAAAGAAATTAATGAACTGAATGATGCTATCGCCAAACTTCAGGAAGCATCGAAAGGGAAAAAAGACGAAGAGATTCCCGTTACTGAAAAAGAAGAACTTCGAAATAAAGAAAAAGAAGTCGACTCTTTACGGAAAAAAGAATCCGAACTACTTACACAGTATGCCAACAAACATAAGTTGGTTCGTCAATTAGTTGATTTGGCACTATTATCCAACAATATGTTAAAAGGTGAAGCTTTAAGTCAGTTTATTAAACGATCCGTTGAAATGTTATAATGTTTTTTTTAACAGAGAAAGAGATTTCAGGAAAACTTGGAATCTCTTTTTTTATTAATATCACATCTTTACAAAAAAACACATATCTTTGTTCATTAACCTTCAAAATAACAATAATGAAAAATTACAAAGCATCCGATAACAGGTACGATACAATGACTTATCGCCGCTGTGGTAAAAGCGGACTATTGTTGCCTGCTATTTCTTTAGGATTATGGCATAATTTCGGAAGTGTAGATGTATTCAATAATTTCGTTCAAATTGCATATACAGCTTTCGATAACGGAATAACACATTTCGATCTGGCAAATAATTATGGCCCTACATACGGTTCGGCAGAAGAAAATTTCGGACAAATATTAAAAAAAGGATTAGGATTGTATAGAGACGAACTGATTATCTCTTCCAAAGCCGGATATGATATGTGGCCAGGACCTTATGGAAATTGGGGAAGCCGTAAATATTTGATGGCAAGTCTGGATCAAAGCTTGAAAAGAATGGGAATCGATTACGTCGATATATTTTATTCTCATCGCCCTGATCCGGAAACTCCGATAGAAGAAACTATGTGTGCCTTAGCTGACATGGTGCATCAAGGGAAAGCCCTATATGTAGGCATTTCGAATTATAATGCAGAGCAAACCCGAACAGCCATATCTGTTCTTAAAGAAATGAAAGTACCATGTCTGATACATCAAGCCCGGTATTCAATGTTCGATAGATGGGTAGAACCCGAGCTGCTACAACTCTTAGATGAAAACGGAGTAGGCATGATCGCATTTTCGCCATTAGCTCAAGGTCTACTGACAAATAAATATCTACATGGGATTCCTGAAAATTCAAGAGCGGCAAAATCTACCGGACATTTACGATCAGATCAAGTTACAGAAGATAAAATTGCTAAAATAAAATTGCTAAACGATTTAGCGGAACAAAGAGGACAAACTCTCGCAGAAATGGCATTAGCATGGTTATTAAAAGACAATCGGGTAACCAGTGTCATCATCGGGGCAAGCTCAGTAACTCAATTAAAAGACAATCTAAAAGCCTTAGATAATGCGGAGTTTACTCCTGATGAATTATGTAAAATAGAAAATATTCTAAAATAAATTGTAAATCGAGAACAGAAACAACGGACTTATTCGATTGCTTATACCGAGATACGACATTTCCTCTAATAGAATTAGAGGAAGACAATAAAAAAGCCAGTCCTTTTTCGAACTGGCTTTTTACTATTTAACTAAATGAAGAGAATAATTTAATTCAGAATCACTTTTTTCAAAGTTCTCATTTAATAATATTAAAGTCGAATCATTCTCACATAAGAAATTGAATATATCATTTCCATTATCAGATTTCAATTGCCAAACTGTTGCGTTTATATCATTTGCGTCTCCCCTATGGGTATAACGTCTTCCCGTAGTTGTAAATACCGTATCTTTTTCTCCTGTTCCCAAATAAGCTTGTTGTAGGACAAATGCACCGTCTCCGCTATTTCGAGGAGCTGAAATAGTCAACGTGTAACGTATTCCGGCTGCATCGGCTGCAGGCAAAATACCCTCATAAATATACTTTACAGAATCTTCAGATACAGACGACTCCTGGACGACAGGATTTTTTTGTTTTGTATGTTTGCAGGCATCCAAAGAAAAGCCTAATATCAAAACAAAAATAATTATAACATACCTATTCATATCATATATTTTTTGTAAATAAACAAATAGCGGAAGATCTTGTTCATTATAACAAAAGAATCTTCCACTATAATACTAATCAATCTCTTTTATAAGGAATTCTATTATTATCGAGGAATATAACATTCCAACAACTTAACCGACTGTGTCGTCGATAGCTCTACGAAACTTGTGGATGCCGGAACTAAAACCGTCTCTCCCCGATGGAGCTCTGTCTTACATCCATTATTATCAACCATGACAGCCTCTCCTTCCATACAAATATAAATAACAAAAGAATCCTTATCTGCAATCTCTCTTTTTACAGTCTTTTCACTATTTATCTCCAACAAATTCGTTGTAAAATAAGGACAACTGGCTAACAATACCGGTTCATTTTCTTGATGAGTATATTCTGTTTTCAGATCAGAATACATTTTATAATCAATCGCATCTTTTGCTAAAGCCGTATGCAATTCTCGCCCTTTTCCATTGGCATCTTTTCGATTATAATCATAAATCCGGTATGTAATATCAGAAGTTTGCTGTATCTCAGCAATAAATATCCCCTTCCCGATCGCATGAATTCTTCCTGCAGGCAAGAAAAATACGTCTCCACTCTTAACCGGATGGAATTGAAGGACATCCATAATCGTATTATTTTCTACCCGTTCGACATATTCATCCGGAGTAATTTGCTTAGAAAAACCTGAATACAACCCAGCTCCTTCCTGTGCTGAAATAACATACCACATTTCTGTTTTACCAAATGAATTATGGCGCTCTTTAGCCAACTTATCATTCGGATGAACCTGAATCGACAAATTATCCCGAGCATCGATAAATTTAATCAATAAAGGAAATTTATCCCCAAACCTATCCAAAACATGCTGACCGAGTAATTCAGCACCTTTTTCTTGCATAAGTTCTGTCAGGTTTTTCCCTTTATACTCTCCATTTGCAATAACTGAGACATTGTCCTTTACTTGAGAAATTTCCCAACTCTCACCGATTCCATCAAGCTTTGCGCTTAAATTTTTAAACTTGCAAATCTCACTTCCTCCCCATAAAATACTTTTGAGGATAACTTCAAATTTTAATGGATACATCATATTATTTTTCAGTTGACAATTAATATTTTTTCTTCCTTACCCTGATTATTATATAGTTCGACTCGATAAACGCCTGAAAATAAGCCATCTGTTTTTATTGAAACTTTAAACTTTCCTTCATAGATCTTTTTCCCAAAAATATTAAAAATAGCAATTCTATCAAAGTTTTCCAATGTATTCGACAAAACGACTTCATTATCTGCACTTTTATAATAAGTTTCAGGAAACGACATTTGCACAGGAATACTCTCCTGATGATACATATCTACAGCTGTCACTGCATAAAAACGTTTTTTCAGAGAAGTCTCAAAAGAGCATCCACGTACTCCTGAAGCAATAATATTTGCCGGATCATTTGTATTTACCGGATAACTATCACTTCCGTATAAAACATATTCCCGCACATCTGTTACAGAATTCCAATATAGAAAGGTCGATAGCGTTTTATATTCTACACACAAAGAGTCAGGCGCACAAGGCAATGTTTTCCCCATATAATTCATCGGAGGATATAATGCCGGATAGCGATATGCTTGTAAAAGCGCCGTATATACAAACTTCTCATTATTTATCAAATTTTCCAAACGATAGTAAGCTTGTCCCCTTGCACCATACCTGCGACCGTCATAAACTTGACGCATAAAATCTTGCAGTCGCCAATCTCCGTCGTTCGCACAAAGCCTATATGCTCCTAATCCGGAAACTATCGGATGCTCCGCACAATGCTTTACCCAATCTATCAAAAAAGGATAAAAAGAACGCTCGGAAAAGTACATCATCGGAACAATAAAGTCATGCTTATTCTGTTTCAGCCATTCTACCGGGTCTTGATGAACACTCTCTATTCCGCTCCACCCTAAAGAAGAAAATACCGAAAGCGTATTATATTTTCCGATGACAGCACTGCTTAATTTCACTGCCGGATCAATTTTCTTTATAGAATCATAAACCGTATATACGATTTTATTGATATTCTCTCTACGCCACTGATTCAAAGTTTTACCGGAAGAACCATACTTCAGATATGTCTTCCTATCAGGAAAGCCGGCTTTATCAGGATAGCGGATATAATCGAGATGTATTCCGTCTACATCATAATTCGAGACAATCTCTCCGGCAATAGATGCAAGGTATAAAGCGGTCTTCGGATTCCCGGGATCAAGATACCATTCTCTGTCCCAATATTTACACATATCTGGATATTTTGATACCACAGAACTTTTACCTTGATTTTTTATTTGACGGGAAGTTCCCAATGGCATGCAAACAAGCCAAGCATGACATTGAAGTCCTCTTCTATGACATTCTTCGATAACAAAACGGAGAGGATCATATCCTGGATTTTTCCCCGATATGCCTGTAAGAACAGAACTCCATGGTTCATACCGAGAAAAATATAAAACATCGCCCCGCAATCGAGTTTGGAAAAAGACGACATTCATATTCATTTTCTGGACTTGATCCAATAAATAACACAATTCCTCTTGTTGCCTTTTTATATCTTCTTTCGTTTTTATGATCTTTTTCGGCCAATCCAATCCCCAATTGGTAGTCAACCAAACCCCTCTTATTTCGTATTTAGAGGATGTCGCTGCCATATTTAAAAAAGAAAACAGAAAAGGGAAAAGTAATATATATTTCTTTAATTCAAAATACATCATACAATTATAAAACAGCAAACGAAGATACTTCATTTTACCCAAAACAAAAACTCCATATTTGAATTATTTCGGGAAAATATAAATTATGACACTTATTCCCGTTTTAGCTTTTCAAGGAATATTTTTTGTATTTCTGCAAGAAAGATAACTTGCTTAGAACAAATATGTTGATCAGATTACTTGGAAATTGGGTAATGAGATAGCAACTGTTTATATTTCTAAGTTCTTCATTGTTAGCCTTTTAATACCACAAAGGTTATAGAATAGTCCGATACATGTACCGTATCATAGAAAAAATAAAATAGCCTATTGGTTTAGCTTATTCAATCGCATTACGATTGAAGTTTGGCTTCTGCCCATTTTAGCTGCAATATACTTCACGCTCTTGCCCTCACTATGTAGTTTTAATAGAAATTGGTCTGCGCTTCTCGTCCACCTTTTATTAGCATTAGGATGTTTAACATAACTCTCTTCTGAAACCTTTTCAGGATGTAAAAACTCATCAACAAAGACAGAGGGAAAACGGTTATCGTAAAGTACTACTGTTTTTATCTTGGCTCTTGTTATTGCAACATAGAATAATCTGCGTTCTTCTCCATATGGGAATTGGTCGCTTTTAGTGAGTACGTAGTTAAGCACAGGATCGTCACTCACAAGAGAAGGGAAACCATATGTATCCTTATTACATTGTAAGAGTATTACATAATCAGCTTCAAGCCCCTTCGACTTATGTACGGTCAAAAACTCGATTTTTCGTCCTCCTATCACATAAAAGAACCTATTGCCCTCTTTAATGGATTGATACATAAAAGAGAGGTAATAATCATCAAAGGAATAACGCCCTAACAAAAATATAGATTTATCCAATGGAATAGAAGCCACAAGTTGTCCTATCGTATTGCAATAATCTCGTCTATCGTATGCATGGAACTCCAACTCTGTTTTCATTTCAGGGCTGAACGAGTGTATGTCCTTTTGTATTTGGGCTTTATTGCGCTGTATGAAGCGAGAGGACAACGAAACCAAAGGCTCTCCAAATCTGTACGTAGTTTCAATTTTGTTTATCTCTGTTGCTCCAAAGTATTCGGGAAACTGATTAAAAAGAGCCATATCACTTCCCGAAAAACGATATATGGACTGCCAATCATCGCCCACACAATACAACTTTGCAGGCGGGCTTCCCTCTCGCAATACTTTTAGGAAATTATAACGGTCAACCGATATGTCTTGAAACTCATCTACAATGATATAATCATACTCAACAGGATGTGAAGCACGACATATTTCTGTGGCTTTAAGAATCGCATCGGTAAAATCAATTTGGTTACTATCGCTTAATGCGCTTATATAGAGTTCATATATAGGTTGAAATATGTTCTTGATAATAAAAACACTCCGCTCATCATCTGCATTCTTTGCTTGTTTAAGAACCTCCTTAACTGATTTACAACTTGATTTTACCAATGTCACAAAAGTAACAACAAGTCGTATAAATGCCTTTTCCTGCTTACTACCTTTGGGCAAAACCCAATCATATAACTCTTCATCCGTTTTCTCTTGAATTGGTACACCTGCATCATCTAATAGTTTACGGAGTTTATCCCTTATATCAGAATAATGGAAATCAGCACTTGATGTTACTAAAAGCTGAGTGCCAAATTTCTCATGAGCAGCTTTCTTCCAAGTTATACCATCATTATATTTTTGATTGGCTTCTTCGTATGTTATATTCCTGTCTTTTGCAAACCAAGCAGGGACAAGACTATGCTCATCAACTCCAAAATGTTCCAAATAGATCCGTTTGGTTACTCCCTTTTGCTCGAAGTATATAGAAAAATCGGGGCGATATTGAGAGTACATTTCATCTGCTAATTGATGTTCGTATGGCTCTTCATATCTGAATTTTACTCCAAGTGATGATAAAACAAAGCATATCTTTTGCTCCTGTTCACTTCTCACATATATGGCTCTACCGTCCATATCGGGAAACATCGCTTTTAGTTGAACATTTTTTTGTTCCGACAACTTTTCTCGCTTTTCATTCTTGCGTTGCTCCCAATCTGCTTCATTAGTTTGGTAATCAATGAAGTATTCTACTACACTATTCTTAAAAGCCTTATTTCCTAATAAAGTGTGATAAATATCTATGAATAAGGCATCAGTATTGTCGCAAATAAAGGGTTTTATACCTGTCGCTTTTCCGATAATATCAATGGCTAATTTATGAAATGTATAACCTTTCAAACCATCAGTAGCCATTCTCTCTGTCAGTTCGGCTGCTGCTTTATTTGTATAACTGATAAGCAAAATTCTTTCGGGGGATATACCTTTGATTTCGGTAAGATATTTAACCTTGCCAATGATAGAAGATGTTTTACCACTACCCGCACTGCTAACCACCAAACAATTATCTTCCTCTGAAACGATTGAACGTCTTTGTTGCTTGTCTAATGGATATTTTAGACAATGGTCGAAAAAATCTTTATGAGTGTCAAGCAAAAATGTAATAACGCCCTCATTATGCTGTTTTACAAGTTTATTGATGACTCCAAAATCATTGATGAATTTGGAAATGGTTTCAGATGGAGTGATATTGAAAGCTTCAAGTTTCTTAACGAGTGAATGTGCTTCTTGAAAATATGATATATAATGATTGGTGAAATCCTTTTCTTGCGTTGTCGATATTATCTTACCATAAAAGCCATTATCTAGGGCTGTCGGAATATCCACAAATACAACATTATTTAGTTTAGATAATCTCTCTTGGGCTTGCTTGTAACTGGACTTATCGCTATAAACAGATATATGATTTAAATTTTCTGATAATTCTTTGGATTTGTTTTTGAGGCGTGTTCGTACCATAGCTATTACAACAATTGAAATAGCTATAATACAAATAACCCCAATAAACCCCCACTGCATATTAGAAAAAAGATTTGTAGTTGCGAATACTTACATTGTATAAAAATTAACGTACAACAAAAACACTCTAACTTTCTATGCTAATAAAAAACGGAAATTATAGTAAAAAGCTATTGTCCTTAAAATAATCCATTATATCTTCATCAGAAGTTGCCTCATCTACAGCTTTCAAAATTTTTGCAAAGTTCTCGATCTTATCAACTTCATAACCATTACAAGTTGTAAACTCTTCATTGCAAAAGAAAAGCATTTCTCCCGGAATGGTCATTGAACCTGCGCCATTAAGACTCCTAAATCTATGACTTACTACCCAACCAGTAAATTCTCCTTTGTAATATTTAGCAACATTTTCTTTTAGAGAAGCAAGTTGTTCTGAAAGTTTCTTGATATATTTATCCAAATCAGATTTCGCTTCTTCTTTTTCTTTTTTTGCCCGTGCATACTCTCCACGAGAGTATTGAGAAGAATAACCATTAGGAACCCAAATATCCATAGAAGATTCAGCGGATTTAATTTTTCTTTTACATCTATTTATTTTGGACATCGAATCTTTGATTTCATCGCTGATTTCCATAATAGGCTCAATAGTAGTTACATCAATGAACATACTATCAACTCTTGTTGATATTGGTTCATAAGAATCTGGGTGATAAAGATAGTCTTTAAGCGTCTCTTTAACCAATTTCTCTGCTTTTTCCTCGTTAGAGAGTGTGCAAGAAGTCATAATTAAAGTAAGTAATATAAAAAGCTTTTTCATAATATGTTATATTATTATTTGACAATTAACGGATTTTATTTATCAGGGAATAAACCTGATAATGCTCTTCTAATGGCTTGACGAATATCATCTGCCTCTGTCTCACCTTGTCCCTCTGCCGTACAAGAGCATATCATTTCATTGGTTTTTGCAGAACTAAATTGTATGGTTACTTCTATTGTATAACCTAAACCTCTATTACGCCTACCACTCTCGCCATAATTGACGATTAGAGTTTCATTAGATAATTCGGATTTGAGTTCGGGTAATATAATATATCCTTCTTTTATTAGTATTCCTGCTATCACATCACTCGGATTAACACTTTTGGTGGTTGAAGAGCCATAGATGCCATATTGTCCTCCATATGTACCTCCTGTGCTTGATGTCAATTCCTTTGTCGGGGAAATGTATGCGTATTTATACATTTCAATAGGAGCATTCCTTACTATTACAGGTGTTCGAAGTGGTGCACACCCATTTACTAATAGAATAGTGCAAATAATTAATAACCAATTTTTAATTGTGTTCATACACTGTACATTTTAATCTCCAGTTCCTAAAGGATTTTAATCTATAAAGAAAAGCGTGGAACTGTATGCCACACTCTTACTTGAAGGTCGTAGGAAACCTTGGATACGGATGTAACAATAGCAGCCCACGCTATAGCGTGAGAACCACTATGCTATCCTCGTATCCAATTTGAAAATTTCCTACGTTTTCAAGTACAAGATAAGCATAACGCTTCTTCTTTTTCTCATATGTCTTGGATAAAGTAATTCATATCCAACTGCAAAATTAGTAAAAAAATTGTAATAATAAGCACTCTACGAGCGAATTATTACGAACTTAGAGGTGTGTTTTAGAGTTTCAACCCTCAATTTTGATTTCTGCTTGTTGGCAATTCTAACACTTTCATAAACTCATCTTCCTTGCACTGAATCAAGATAGGTGAAGTCATCGATTCAAAGATTAAATCGTCCCTTTTTAGCTTGTTTGCGGGATCAGCCCGCACCATTAGCCAAGAACGATTAGTTATGCACTACTGGAATAGAGTTTACCTGTAACGGGAATTTCCTTGAGAACACACGGCTTTCGTATAAAATCGTCATTGTAACCCATTTTCTCGCTAAGCTATTTAATCATCGTCATCAGTTTTTCCACATACGGAAAGTAATGCAAAATCTTGTTGATGTAGTTCGTTAATTTACGGTTCTCCGTTTCGTAAGACTCTCACCTTTGGCTCATCCCAAAGTTTTTTTGCAATGGTACGTTTACAACTGAATTAGGGTATTGAACCGTTGGTTGTCACTCGTTCCATAATGGAAATAATTTCATTTTTCTCCTTTGCTTACGTTCACATAGAACAACACCTTAAACAAACTTCACAAAATCCAATATTTTCGTACTACGAAATTCCTTATCATCCATTGAGATAAAAAAGAACTATAATATGTGGCGACACAAAGAAAAATCTTACTCCATTATATATGGTAACGATTAGACAATCGTTCTATTTCATTACCTTACGTTTCTTTGCAGAATTACCATTTCTTACATTTCTAAGATTTTTATCATAATATACTTATAATCAGATAAATAAACACTATTATTCTGATTTCAGTTGATTATTCCAGCGTTTTTTGTATTTTTGTACGATCTAACTCAAAAATCATGGGGAATACATTCGTTTCCATTATCGAAATCATTGGGACATTGGCTTTTGCAATAAGCGGCATACGTTTAGCTTCCGCAAAACAGTTTGATTGGTTCGGAGCCTATGTCGTAGGATTAGTGACAGCGATCGGAGGCGGAACTTTACGTGATTTATTATTAAACCTTCCCCCTTTCTGGATGCAGAACAGTATCTATCTGACAGTAACAGGCATTGCTCTTGTCGCCGTTATCGTTTTCGGGAAATTTTTAATCCGTCTGCAAAATACATTTTTCGTTTTCGACTCTATCGGACTGGCGCTGTTTGTCGTTGTTGGTATCCAAAAGACATTAGCCGTAGGATATCCGTTTTGGGTAGCAATAGTTATGGGAACTATAACCGGTGCTTTCGGCGGAATAATTCGTGATATACTCATCAACGAAGAACCCCTGATTTTCAGGAAAGACATTTACGCTTTAGCCTGCGTTGTCGGCGGAATATTTTATTGGGGATGCTATACATTGCAACTACCGGATGAAATAACTCAATCTATTGCCGCAGCAAGTGTCATACTTACTCGTTTTGCTGCAGTTAAATATCACTGGGGACTTCCCGTTTTACATGGGGATGATGATGAATCTAATTAGCAGAATTTCATGGAGCGATACAAATCCAACATTTTTAAAGATAAGACATTTATCCAGTTAATAAAATTTGCAATTGTCGGATGCATAAATACAGGATTATCTCTGGCGATTTTTTATATATTGTATAATTGGATAGATATAAACGAGTACATATCTAATCTTATCGCTTATATAGCGGGACTTATCAACAGTTTTTTTTGGAACAAATTATGGGTGTTCCGAAAAAACGGAGGGAATATTATCCGTGAAGCAATCTATTTTTTTCTTATTTTCGTACTCTGTTACGGAATCCAATTCGTATGCTTCCGAACATTAGTTGAATATTGCAAGATCAATGCAAACTGGGCTCAAATTCCGGCAATGATAGTTTATACAATATCCAATTATATATTGAATAAGTTTATTACATTTAAAACTAAACAATAAGAGTTTAAATAATAATATATAACATGAAACTTGACTCTAAATCGACGCTCGGAATACTATTGGTAACAATCAGTTTTTTAACACTTATCCCTTTTATCGGTCTGACAGATTTTCATACAAAAGGAGAACCCCGAGAAGCCATTGTTGCTGTTTCAATGTTAGATAGTGGAAATTGGATATTACCCGAAAACAATGGCGGAGATATGGCTTACAAACCACCCATGTTCCATTGGGCAATCGCCGTAACGTCATTTTTTGCAGGAGAAGTGACAGAATTTACCTCCAGATTTCCGTCAGCTTTATCAGCAATTATTATTGCGTTGTTTACATTCTTATTTTATGCAAAAAGGACGAATAACAACCTTGCATTTCTGACATCTTTGCTATTCTTGTCTGCATTTGAGATTCATCGGGCAGCTATGGCTTCTCGTGTTGATATGGTACTGACTTTGTTTATCGTATTAGCACTATTCCAACTATACCAATGGACAGAGAAAAATCTAAGAGGAATTCCCCTAATTGCAACTCTGTTTATGGGTGCTGCAACATTGACCAAAGGGCCTGTCGGAATTATTCTTCCGTGTGTCGTTACCGGAGCATATTTGTTGCTACGAAACGAAAATTTCTGGAAGCTTTTCTATAAACTTTTGATTACAGCCTTGATATCATGCATATTACCTGCTATTTGGTATTATTTAGCCTATCGACAAGGTGGCAGTGAATTTATAAATTTGGTCATGGAAGAAAATTTCGGAAGATTTTTAGGTAAAATGTCATACGAATCCCATGAGCAACCCATTATTTATTATATCTATACAACTATTGCGGGTTTCGTTCCTTGGTCTATCTTAGTTCTAATTTCCCTTTTTGCCCTAAAATATTCTTGTCCTAATCTTTCCGTTAAGACATGGTGGCACAAATTAAGATCTGCCGTCAAAAACACAGATTCCATAAAACTTTTTACATTCCTTGCCTTCGTGGTAATTTTCATTTTCTATTGTATCCCTAAAAGTAAACGGTCTGTATATTTATTACCGATTTATCCTTTTCTCGCATTCTTTCTTGCAGAATATATGCTTTATTTATTAAAAAAACATCAGAAAGTTTGGAGAGCATTCGGCATATTTTTATCTATCTTAACGAGTCTGGTGCTTATCATATTCATAGTTCTTAAATCCGGATGGATATTGCCGTATCTGACAAACTCGGGTAACTTTCCAGAAGATATAATCTACTACATTAACGCATTCCACTCTTCATGGGATTTCGTCAGTGTCGGATGTGTAGTAATTTTAATAATAGTTCTTTATCAGGTATATAAAAACAAACGAGAATTATCTTTAAATAACCGCTATCTATATTCGGTAGTAGCACTATTCTTTTGGTTGCAAATCCTTTTAGATGCCACGATTTTACCGACAATACTTAATGCCAAATCAATGCGTCCTTTTGCACAACAAGTAGAAGAGCTTATTCCTGAAGGGAAAATATATTCCTATGTCGGAGCTCCGATGATGCGTTTCTTCATTATCAATTTTTATAATGACAACAGAGTTGTCGAATTTGAAAAAGAACAACCGGAAGAAGGATATTTGTTGGTGGGAGAAAAAGACTATCCTCATATTGCCGGTAAATATTCCGACAAATATAAATTTACCGATATATTAAAAAGTACTCGTAAAGGAAATGATGTAAAAGATATTATCTATATATACCAATTTGAGAAAATAAAATAACCTTTTTAAGAGCCAGTCTAAATTTTCCGATGCAAAAAATATTATCAGGTCATCTTCGCATTTTCTTCTGGTCTATTTTCCTGAAAGAAACTTCCAAATCTGACCCGAGCAAAATTTAGGCAAACTCTTAGAATGAACCAATAAGAGATATTATTGTTAGTAATAAATAGCTTTTATTTATTACTAACATTTTTTTTATGCGCATCACCATTATTACACTTCTGTTCTTATTTACTCAATTTGTTCCCGGTATAGCAAAAATTATCAGAGAGCCGTCTTTTGAAGCGAGGAATACGACAACTTTCAGTATAGACAGCATAGAAATAAGGGATGATTTAACCCGTATTTATGCCACGTGCAATCATATTCCCGGCCAATGGATGATCATCCATTCCGACTTATATATCATCTCTCCGGCAGATAAGCGAGAATGGAAAGCTATCGAGATAGATGGAACTGATTTTAACCGTAAATTCCAAGTATCGGAACAAGGAAAAGCCAATATCAGTATAGATTTTCCGGCTCTACCTAAAGGAATAAAAACAATAGATTTATGTGAAAGGTCGGAAGATTTCCCTATACGAATCATCAATATAAACTTACAAGACGCTTCCGTATCTTCTGATAAAGATACAATCCAAACGGCATTATTTCATAAAAATATTTCACAGCAGGATACAGTAATCTTAAAAAAGAATATTGCTGTATTAAAAGGCCATATCAACGGCTATCATCCAAGACTTCAATTCGGAAACGGATCGATTTATTTAGATAACGTAATAACTAAAGAACAGAGAACAATTCCCGTAAATATCGATAGTCTTGGAAACTTTACAACAACATTGCAGCTATATTACCCTGTACAACAAACGTTATTCTTTCCCAAAGGATATATCAATTTTTATATAGAACCGGGAGATACCCTATTCGTCGAAACAGAAATGGATCATCTTACTACACCTGTTAGAAATATAGAAGACCTCGAAAAACAACATAATTATGCAAAATATTACGGGAACTTAGCCCAAACGAACTATGAGCTTAGAAATATTCGGACATCATTTCATAACGATATACAAGAGTTAGCAACAGATATATTGACGTTATCTCCTATTCTTTTTAAAGAAAAATATACAAGAGAATATCATCAACAACGAGAGAAACTAAAAGAGTGGTTGAAAAAAAATAATATCTCAAGCAAGACTGCAGAAATAGCTTTACTAAATTCAGATTACGCCTATGCCCGTATGCTGCTTGATTATGAGACTTATCATATTCGCAAGTTTCCGAACCAAGAAATTCCGCAAGAGTATTATCAATTTCTTAAAACTCTACCACTAAATAACGAAAATTCTCTTCTCGCTGCCGACTATAAATTATTCATCAACAGGTTAGAGCTGTCGAATCCTCTTCTTGCCACTCGAAAAATTTCATCTTCAGACCTCATCGATTCTTTTGCGAATATCGGAGTGAAATTAACTCCGGATGAGAAAGAGCTAATCGTTTTTTCTATGAATTTAAAGAACCTAAGCGATACTGTAAACTTTAAAAATTTTGCATCCAGAATGTATGAATTCAACCATAAATACGCATCAGAACAAATATTAATAAGAGAAAAACTGAATACACAAAAAACATACGATATATATACGAGTCAATTAGGTCTGAATCCGGGAATCACTCTCGATTTATTATATACCAGAAAATTTATTCCTCGTTTGAATGCAATGAAAAGGAAATTAACATCGAAAGAATTCGACACATATACATTCTACATAGAACAACCTTTCTTAAAGCAATTAATGAACGAAATCAACATCAATTTCGTACCCGACACGGTATCCAACGATAAACGGTGTAATTTGGAGTAGTTCCGGCTTTCAATGAAACGGAGTCTGTTATGCAATATCCGGCCTGTTTTAAAAAAGAAGAGTTCAAAAACGAAAGATTATCCGTAATAATGACAGGTATTTGAAAAGTCGAAATCTGTTGATGGAGTTGCAGCTGCCAGTCTTTATTCTTCAATGCTATTTTATTCGCTTCCGGGAAAATATGACTTATAGCACTACTATTCTGTAAAGTAGAAATATATTCCGTTTGTCCGTTGTTCCAAACAGGGAGTTGATTATCCCATGCATATTTTGCTAATAACGGGGAATATATCTGCACACCTTTAGTTTTGTCTGTATCTAAAATCTTATAAAGACTTTCCCATTCAGATTTTTCCCGATCATTCATCTCTCTCGGAATATTAATAAAAAGACCGATATGGTATAACGAAAATAAAACAGTTCCTATAAGAACAACATTCTTTAATTTATCTTTTTTCAATATATCAATATGGGATAGCGTATAAATAGCTAAAACCGGTATAAACAATTGGTAAATATAAGTCATATATGCTCCCTCATGCATTCCCAATCGAAGTATAACGATAAAATATACACAAACGGATATAGCATAAATATCGGGCATTTCGGACAACTTTATTAATGGACTATTCCGATCTTTCCCTAAATTAAAAGATATTATGATCTTCCCGGATATATTCTTATACCGATTATACACTACCAGCAAAAAAAGTAAAAGCAACGGAAAATAAAACAATCCGGTTACAGCCAATTGCTTTATCAAATGAGACAAACTATGTGATGCGATAGCTAAATGATGAACAATGGCTATCGAAAAAAAAGCAGGATATAAATAGTTTATAAAACTTGCCGCACAAATGAAACCAAAAATCGAAAACAAGACATAATATAAAGCCTGTTTTTTAGATCGGAATAACAACCATATAAATACAGGCACACAGACAATTACAAAATACTGTTTTATAAAAAATGACAATATGGTTAGAAATGATACCCCGCAAATATCTGTGATAGTTTTTATTCTTTTAGCTTTGTATAAGGTCAATAACATAACAAAAACTCCTAACGTATTAGGTAAGGCTACACAAAGTCCCATGCTCCATCCGACAATCAAAGTTATCGAAAATGTAAGAAAGGCATACACAATCGAGTTTGTCTGATTTTTTACCTCCTTCGCTGATATCCAACCGCATAGTATAGTGCCGAATAAAGCGATAAGACGTTGAAACAACAACAGATCTATATGAATAAAACTAATAAGGGAATATAACCAAGATGTCAATAACGGCACGACAAATCCATAGACATAAAAAAAAGGAGGTATATTAACCGTATCATACGGATTCTTTCCTTCAAGAAACATACGGGTAATGTCAATATTAGCAAACTCCCGGTATTCGTTCGGATAAGGAGAAATCAACCAATAAAACGAATAAATGATAAATATCAGGCAATAAACTGCTGATGCCCCTAAACAAAAATAACCGACCGAATTAAATTTCTTGAAGCTTATTCTTTGCATAATCATTCTTCATCAAATGATTTACAAATATAATATAAGATTATCGACGAAAGCTCTTTTCTGCATTAAAATTAAAATCTTACATTTGTAAAGAAAATCGAATCAGTAAACGAATGAAAGTTTGTATTGCCGAGAAACCGAGTGTCGCAAAAGAAATTGCCGACATCGTAGGAGCAAAAACCAGACATGACGGATATTATGAAGGGAACGGATATCAGGTTACGTGGACATTCGGTCATCTTTGTACATTGAAAGAGCCTCACGAATACGCTCCACAATGGAAATCGTGGTCCTTATGGAGTCTTCCGATGATACCTCAACGATTCGGGATAAAGCTGATTCAGGATAAAGGCATTGAGAAACAATTCGGTATTATCGAAACTCTCATGTCCAAAGCTGAGGCTGTTATCAATTGCGGTGATGCAGGACAAGAAGGAGAACTTATACAACGTTGGGTAATGCAAAAAGCCGGCTGCAAATGTCCGGTATATAGGCTATGGATATCCTCTCTTACCGAAGAGTCTATACGGGAAGGTTTTGAAAATTTGAAAAAACAAGAAGATTTCAATACTTTATATGAAGCCGGACTATCAAGAGCTATCGGAGACTGGTTATTGGGAATGAACGCCACCCGTTTATATACATTAAAATATGGTCAGAATAAACAAGTTTTATCAATAGGACGTGTACAGACTCCGACTTTAGCTTTGATCGTCAACCGTCAGCTCGAAATTGATAATTTTGTGTCGCAACCCTATTGGGAACTCAAAACAATATATAGAGAAACCGTCTTTTCTGTTACGAAAGGCCGTTTTCAGACGGAAGAAGAAGGAGAGACTTTCTTGCAAGAAGTTCTGGGAATCCCGTTTGAAGTAACCGATGTTTCCAAAAAACAAGGGAAAGAAGCTCCTCCCCGACTTTTTGATTTGACATCTCTACAAGTAGAATGCAATAAGAAATTTGCATTTTCGGCAGAAGATACACTCAAATTGATACAATCTTTATATGAAAAGAAAGTAACGACCTATCCTCGTGTAGATACGACATTTTTAAGTGACGATATTTATCCTAAAGTTCCCGGAATACTGCAAGCTGTAGCCTCTAATTCGATTTATGAACCGTTAATAACCTCTTTACAAAAAGGGAAACTGCCCAAACCTAAAAAAGTTTTTGACAACTCAAAAGTGACAGATCATCACGCAATTATTCCGACGAATGTACGACCGAATAATCTTACGGATAATGAACGGAAGGTATATGATTTAGTCGCTCGCCGTTTTATCGCAGTATTTTATCCGGATTGTAAAATCGCAACGACAACTGTTTTGGGAAAAGTCAATAATGTCGAATTCAAAACAACAGGGAAACAAGTTATAGAACCCGGCTGGAGGATTGTTTTCGAAAAAGATAAAGATCCGGAAAAAGAAAATGAAGAAGAAAGAGTTTTACCCGATTTTATAAAAGGAGAGAGCGGTCCGCATGAGCCATCTTTAACAGAGAAATGGACACAGCCCCCCAAATTATATACCGAAGCTACCTTGCTAAGAGCAATGGAGACTGCAGGGAAATTAGTAGATGATGATGAATTACGCGATGCACTGAAAGAAAACGGTATAGGAAGACCATCCACTCGTGCAGCAATAATAGAAACACTTTTTAAACGGAATTATATCCGAAAAGAGCGTAAAAATCTCATTCCTACATCCACCGGTATAGAATTGATACAAACAATACAGGACGAACTGTTAAAGTCAGCCGAATTGACAGGTATATGGGAAAATAAACTAAGAAAAATAGAGCGTAGCGAATATAATGCCAAAAACTTTTTAGACGAACTTAAAATAATGGTTACTCAAATCGTTAACCACGTCAGAAATGACTCTGTCAATAGAAGCATTACTATTCAAGATACGGAAAAAAAAGAAACGGATAAAGCGAAAAAAACAGATACGAAAAAGAAAAGCAAAAATGCGAATCCGACAAAAAAAGAAATAAAGGATCAAAGGCTTGAATCGGAAATAAATGAAATAACTTGTCCTATATGCAAGCAAGGGAAAATACTAAAAGGTAAATCTGCATACGGATGTTCTAACTGGAAAAACGGCTGTACATTCAGAATTAATTTTTCTGATTGCCCACCGGATATTTCGACTGAGGGACTTCAAAAGGTTGTAGAAAAATATAATACAGAACGAAATGAAGAATAATTCTACGGAACTATTTCCGATAATAGACGAACAGGGCTATACAATAGGGAAAGCGACTCGTAAAGAATGTCATAACGGAAGTAAACTGTTGCATCCGGTAATTCATTTACAGATTTTTAATAAATGCGGGAATCTATATCTCCAGAAAAGAGCTATGAACAAAGATATTCAACCGGGGAAATGGGATACCGCAGTCGGAGGACACGTTGATTACGGTGAGAGTATTGAAGACGCTTTGTTTCGTGAGACTCGGGAAGAACTGGGCATCACGGATTTCTCTCCGACTTTCTCGTTTTCATATATCTTTGAATCTGAGATAGAAAAGGAAATGGTATATTCTTACCGCACTATATATGACGGACTGATAGTTCCCGATAAAGACGAAGTAGAAACCGGTCGTTTTTGGAGCATTGACGAAATTGAACAAAATATAGGGAAGCAAATATTTACACCTAATTTTGAAATCGAATTTCTACGATTACAAAGCTATTTAAAAGGTCTTTTATAATGGAATTAAGAGGCTGTCTAAATATTCAACTCCGTCTTTATCGTATCGACAACATCCCAGAATACAGATTGTATAGGCTCTATCAGTGATTTTTTATTATTCTCTTCCGGAACAAGGGCTTTCAATCCTCCCGGAATACAGCTCACATCTATACGGGCATCCATCATTATCGGTTCTCCATCTATATGCATGATTCCCGGTTTTTCCCGAATGATAGATATAGACTCTGTTTCGAACGTTTTAATATTACTATTCCGGTCTATAAGCTTCGTAAACAATTGAACTGCTAACGGTCCTATATCAAACGGAGTAAAGGGTCGTATGATCGTAACATCCAACTTCCCATCCTGCATATTGGCACGTGGAGCGATATATGCGTTATTCCCATATTGGGAAGCATTGCCGCATGCTATTAAAAATGCTTTTTCTTTAACCGATCCGTCTTTACTTTCCAAACGATAAGTCTCGGTTTTATATTTCATATACTCAGTAACAGCTTTTCTCAAATAGGTAAGTCCTCCCCTATGCTTATCTTCCGCAAACTTCATACTTACCCAAGCATCGAAACCGACACCACAAGTACAGAAAAATACTTTATCATTAGCTTTACAGTAATCCAAAGCTACAATTCTATTTTCATTGACAATCTTCAATGCACGTACGACATCGATAGGAATTCCTAAATGACGTGCCAAACCGTTACCCGATCCGATAGGAATAATTCCTAAAGCCGTATCGGAATGGATAAGAGCTTTTGCTATTTCATTACAAGTACCGTCTCCACCTACAGAAAGCACATAATCTGTTTTTTCAGTTACAGCCTCTTTCGTCAAAACAGTGGCATGTCCGGCATATTCGGTAAATTTGATCTGAATATCAAATATGCTGTCATCCAATGTCGCTTTTATAGTTTCAGGAATATTCACTTTTGAGTGAGTTCCTGATATCGGATTTATAATAGCCAACAGACGTTTTCGAGTGCCCATAGATAAATAAAACAAATTATATCATTTACTATACAAATGTAACCATTTAAATCCAATCTGTAAAAACTATAATTCCCAACAAGGGTTTTAAATACTAAAAAATCTGTTATTTCAGACCAAAACAAACAGAATATAGAACAAATTTTATGTTATCTTTGTCTGAATAATAAAAGATATTCAAGCTATGTACAAATTAAAAAATACAATCGTTAGAAGTATTGTTGCTATCGTAATAGGAATCGTATTAATCAAATGGCCAAGACTTGCCCCGAACATGATTATCATAATTATCGGTATCCTTTTTATCATACCGGGAATCGTTACATTAATCAATTATTGGATACGCAAGTCTAAGGAAGGGATGAAATTACCTTCTTATATTTTGATAGAAAGTATCGGCAGTATATTATTAGGTTTATGTATGGCATTGATTCCTGAATTTTTCACGGCATTTTTTATGTACTGCCTCGGATTCCTTCTCATTTTAGGAAGTATAACTCAAATTATATCGCTGGTTAATATACAACGCAATATACCGATAAGTTTATATTACTATATCACCCCTATATTAATTCTTATTGCCGGAATTATAACCGTCTTGAATCCTTTCGAAACTCAAGATGCGATCTTGATCATGTTCGGTATATGTGCAATTATTTATGGTATAACGGAACTGGTCAATTACTATAAACTTAAATAATTTAAAAGACATAATAAACTTGTGAAACTGTAAAAGCCTTTCTAAATTTTACTCGAGTCAGTTTTGAGATTTTCTTTCGAAGATGTTTTTATTGTCTTTACGAGGATGATAGCAGGCTATCTGACAAGTGAAAACGGGAAAACAGACCGGAAGAAAACACAAAAATGACCTGGTCGTATTTTTTGTCGGAAAATTCATACGACTGGCTTAAGTACGAAAACAGATTTAAAAAATAATGTCTCTCTTCAAAAAGATAGACATTATTTTTTTATCCTTCCTCCACCCTTCCAGTTATCGGCATAATAAGACTCTTTTAAGTGACTGATCACAACACCTTTAGATGTTGAAGAGTGAATAAAATATCCATTTTTCAAATAAATGCCGACATGATTTATCTTTTGTTTTCTTCCTGTCGAGAAAAAGACCAAATCACCTTCTTTTAAATGCTTCTTAGAAAGATGAATACAATTTTTATAAATATTTTCGGATGATCGGTCTAAAAAAATGCCATAAACCGTACGATAAATAATACAGGTAAGACCCGAACAATCAACCCCTGAGCGAGTGTTTCCACCGTATTTATACGGAGTTCCTATCCATGATGCCGCTTCTTTGTATAGTGGAATAAAATCACTCCTATTAAGTTCTACCCCCAACGATTTGAATATAGCCAAATCGGAAGTAGTTGTCGTCCGGTTTATCGTATGACAACTGCTCAATAAAATCATAGACAATATAATAATCTGAAATCTACAATATGAACGGTTCTTTCGCATAACTTTCAAAGATAAGAAAATAAAGATATAAAAAATGACCTGTGAAGAACTCCACAAGTCATCTTTTATTTTTTTACAGAAAGTACATTAGTCATTCATAGACAATAATAATTCTTCATTCGAAGATGTCTTTTCCATTCTATCCTTAATAAATTCCATCGCTTCAATAGAATTCATATCCGACAAATATTTTCTTAATATCCACATCCGGTTCAACGTATCTTTATCAAGAAGCAAATCATCTCTACGAGTACTCGAAGCCGTAATATCGACAGCCGGAAAAATACGCTTATTAGAAAGCTTACGATCTAATTGCAATTCCATATTTCCCGTTCCTTTAAATTCTTCAAAGATCACATCATCCATTTTAGAACCGGTATCGGTAAGAGCTGTCGCTATAATCGTGAGACTTCCCCCGTTTTCAATGTTACGGGCTGCTCCAAAAAATCTTTTCGGCTTATGTAACGCATTTGCATCCACACCGCCGGAGAGAACTTTCCCAGATGCAGGAGAAACCGTATTATAAGCACGAGCAAGACGAGTAATAGAATCTAAAAGAATAACAACATCATGACCGCATTCTACCATACGTTTTGCTTTTTCTAAAACTATACTGGCGACTTTTACATGTCTCTCGGCCGGTTCGTCAAATGTCGAAGATATTACTTCTGCTTTCACGCTGCGGGCCATATCGGTTACTTCTTCAGGGCGTTCATCGATCAGCAATATAATCATAAATACTTCCGGATGATTTTCTGCAATAGCATTGGCTATATCTTTCAGAAGCATGGTCTTTCCTGTTTTCGGTTGAGCGACAATCAGCCCGCGTTGTCCCTTACCTATCGGGGAAAACATATCTACGACTCTTGCCGAAATATCATTTGAACGACCGGTGGTCAGTTTAAATTTCTCTTCAGGAAACAAAGGTGTCAAATGGTCGAATGGAACCCGATCACGAACATATTCCGGAGTACGGCCATTAATTTTCTCTACTTTAACCAACGGAAAATATTTTTCTCCTTCTTTCGGTGGGCGAATCGGCCCTTCTACCACATCACCTGTTTTCAAACCAAAAAGCTTAATTTGGGATTGAGAAACATATATATCATCAGGAGACGTCAAATAATTATAATCAGAAGAACGCAAAAAGCCATACCCGTCAGGCATCATCTCAAGAACTCCGTTTCCTGTAAGTATACCTTCAAATTCATAAGGCTTTTCTGCAACCTTAACTTCGTTATTAACACGTTCAGGCTGCTGTGCAGTTTGCTGTATATCCTTACTCTGATTATTTGAATTATTATTATTTGAATAGCGTTGTTGCTGATTGCGCGGTACGAAACGTTGTCTTTCACTTCGGGGGAAAAATGATTCCAAATGGGTTTCGGATTGTATCGGTAAAGGCATTTCATACTGAACTTTTTCCTTTACCGGAACTTCTGCTGCCGATTTGTCTGTAGGTTTTGAAAATTCAGAAGCAGATTCTTTTTTTTCTTCTTTCAAAACACCTTCTTGCTGTTGCTCGGATATTTCTTTTTTAAAAATTCTCCGAGTCTTTGGCTTTTCATTATTTTCCGTTTCAACGGTTTTCTCAACAACCGGAACTTCATTATTTTCAACAACAGGCAGTTCCACCTGCTCTTTCAAAGCCGGATGTGAAAATTTTGCTTTTTTCGTTTTGAGAGGTTCAGGTTCTTTTTGTATTGTTTCTTCTACCGCAACCGGCTCTGAAATATCCGACTTATTATTGTTTTCGACAGTAGCCTCAACTGTTTTCTCAGCTTTCGGCTTACGCCCTTTTGTCGTCTTTTTTTCTACGACAGGTTCTTGTTCGGTAGAGATCGTTACAGCTACGGTCGCTTCTGTCTCTGTTTTTTTGACAGCTGTTTTAGGCTTTGCTGCCTTAGTCGTGGTCTTTTTTTTCTTTGCAGCATTTGTTTCTGCTTGAGCTGCAACTTTTTTACCTGCTATATCGATTGCTTGCTGATCTAATATTTTATATACCAAATCATCTTTTTCAGAAGCATCAATTTTTTTTATACCCATTTCTTGGGCTATTACCTTCAAGTCTTCCAAAGACTTATCTTTTAGTTCCAGAATGTTATACATGAATCTATATTGGTGTGATAGAGTTAACTACATTAATCAAAATCATCGCCTTAAAAAAGTAAGGCAAAAACTATAATAAAATAATATTAAATTGGAATTTGTTCGGAAATAATTTGAGATAGAGAGCATATAACCCTCTTTTATTTCGCTACAAATGTACACTTGTTTTTTGGAAATACAACAAAAATGGTTAACAATAAGTTTTCGTATTAATTATTTTTCACATTTTATTTCCAAAATGCGAGTTGTTTTTTCGTCAACTCTGAATTTATCGGAAGTTCTTTCCCCTATTACCCAAATAATTTCATTTTTCGAAAGCAGGACATAGGCTTTTTGCTTTTGGTATAATGTAAATTTCTTATCCCTGAAATAATCACTCAGTTTACGGCTGCCTTTCATTCCGAACGGAATAAAACGATCTCCTCCTTTCCAACATCTGATCATTAACGGAAAACCGACCTTATCCGCATCAAATACCGCAATACATGCATCTTTGGGAATTTCATATTCAGAAGTTCTATTTATCCGGGAAATCTCTAATTTTACCGGATAAGATATTTTCAAAACATTTTCAGAAATAACGACAACATCATTTTTGCAAACGTCTTTTTCTTTTACAATAAAAAATCCTCGATCCTTTAACAAAATGTGAGTTCCCGATAAAATATATTTTCCCGATATACCAGAAGCCATTTTCAAAACTTCGTTTAATTGAATAGGTAAAAATCCAAAAGGTTTCAAAATTTCAAATAATAACGTACGAGGAGCTGGAGAATCAAGCAACTTTGAGATATCAATATACAATTCATCATCTTTCTGTTCCGTTATTTTGTCTATAAATGAACTTATGGCAGAGCGATACAATTGTTCTGTTTCATATAAATTTGAAGCCGTACGTTCTACCGTTTCATAAACAGACGGATTTATACTTTCCAATAAAGGTAAAACTTGTAAACGAATTTTATTTCGTATATAAATGTCTTCTCTGTTTGTCCGATCCGTAACATAAGGCATTCCCCGTAACGATAAATATGATTCAATATCCTTGCGACTTAAACACAATAACGGTCTCACGACATACCCGTTAACAGGACGAATTCCCGTAAGCCCGGATATTCCCGTACCCCTAATCAAATTTAAAAGAACAGTTTCGACCGAATCATCTCTATGATGAGCAATAGCAATCGCCCCTGCACCGATTTCCTTACGCTGCCTTTCAAACCATTCATAACGCAACTCTCTACATGCCATTTCAATGGATATATGTTTTTTTGAAGCATATAATTCCGTATCGAAACGTATGCTGCGAAAAGGAATATTCAATGTCTGTGCTATATTCCGGGCAAACTCCATATCTCTTTCCGCCTCCTCTCCTCGTAACTGAAAATTACAATGGCAAGCAATACATCGATAACCTAATGTAACTAAAATATCCGATAAAGCAACTGAATCAGCCCCTCCGCTAAGACCGATAAGAACAGGCATAGTTTTATCAAGATGTATTCTTGAATCGATAAATCGCTTCACACGAAGCGTTATTTCTGATAAATCCATATATCCGAATTTCGAAATGCAATGTACAAACGTAACTGTTTTTTTTGATTTATAAAATATTTACCTCCCAAACGACTTTTTAAGTCACTATTAATTATTAAATTTGCAGCTAAAACAGGAAAATAGCAAAATCATGATTGATAAAATAAATCGACTTAAAGCAGAAATAGACGCATTAAAAGCATCCAAGGCAGACGAAATAGAGGCTTTACGTATAAAATATTTAAGTAAAAAAGGAGAAATATCTCTTCTTTTTAATGATTTTAGGAATGTTGCTGCCGAAAACAAAAAAGAAGTCGGCAAACTTCTGAACGAACTGAAAGAGAAAGCTCTCAATCGTATTAATGAATTAAAAGAAAACCTTGATAGCAGCGCACAAGAGAATAACCTGATAGATCTTACACGCACAGCCTATCCTGTTAATGTAGGAACTCGTCATCCGATTTCTCTTGTAAAAAACGAAATATGCGAAATTTTCGGACGTTTAGGTTTTTCCATTGCGGAAGGTCCTGAGATTGAAGACGACTGGCATGTATTTTCATCATTGAATTTTGCAGAAGATCATCCGGCAAGAGACATGCAAGATACGTTTTTTATTCAACGTAGTCCGGATATTTTACTTCGTACCCACACATCTTCCGTACAGACTCGGGTAATGGAGCATTCTCAACCACCGATTCGCATTATCTGTCCGGGACGTGTATATCGGAATGAAGCGATCTCCGCCAGAGCTCATTGTTTCTTTCATCAAGTAGAAGCCCTTTATGTAGATAAGAACGTTTCTTTTGCAGATTTGAAACAAGCATTGCTGTTTTTTGCAAAGGAAATGTTCGGTCCCGATACGAAAATTCGTTTGCGACCTTCATACTTCCCTTTTACCGAACCGTCTGCAGAAATGGATATATCTTGTAACTTATGCGGAGGAAAAGGATGTTCATTCTGTAAACATACCGGATGGGTCGAAATATTAGGTTGCGGAATGGTAGATCCGAACGTATTGGAAGCATGCGGCATAGATAGTAAGACTTATACAGGATATGCACTTGGAATGGGGATAGAACGCATTACAAATTTAAAATATCAAGTAAAAGACCTTCGAATGTTCTCTGAAAACGATCAACGCTTTTTAGAAGAATTCGAATCTGCTCATTAAGATCAAAACGAACCCAAACAAGGTGCAAAGTTTTTCCACATAGACTTTGTACCTTTTATATTTATACAGAATGAGAAAACAAGAACGTTACGACAAAATCATCGAGTGGTTCTCAAAAAATGTTCCCGTTGCCGAAACGGAACTTCATTACAAAGATCCGTTTCAATTACTAATTGCCGTTATCCTCTCCGCTCAATGTACCGATAAACGGGTAAACATAATCACTCCGCCTTTATTCCAGGCTTTCCCTACGCCCGAAGCATTAGCGGCGACAACTCCTGAAGTTGTATATGAATATATCAAGAGCGTATCATATCCCAATAATAAAGCAAAACATTTGGTCGGAATGGCAAAGAAATTACTTAGTGAATTTAACGGAATCATTCCTTCTGATGTAGATGAATTACAAAAATTGCCGGGAGTAGGCCGAAAAACCGCAAACGTAATCGCATCGGTCGTATTCAATAAAGAGGCTATGGCCGTAGATACACATGTCTTCCGCGTCTCGAACCGAATAGGACTTACAGATAACTCCAAAACGCCTCTTGAAACAGAAAGGATATTAGTAAAACATATTCCGGGGCATTTACTGCCAATCGCTCATCATTGGCTCATATTGCATGGCAGATATGTTTGTACTGCCAGAAAACCGAAATGTCTTGAATGTGGTATAAGAGAATACTGTAAATATTACAGCAAAAAGCCGGAATAATGAATCTCGGCTCTCTACTGTAAATTTTTTTTACATTGCAATCTCACCGACTTTTGCAGAAACAAATTTTATCAAATCTGCAGGATTGATTTTAATCTGTATTCCTCTCACTCCCGCACTTACATATATATAAGGGAAATCAAGGCATGTTTCATGAAAATATGTCGGAAAATGCTTTTTCATTCCTATCGGTGAACAACCGCCCCTGATATACCCGGTAACGGGCAGGAGTTCTTTCATAGCGATCATTTCGGCACTTTTATTTCCGGATATTTTCGCCGCAGCTTTCAAATCTACCTCCATATTACCCGGAATGACGCAGACAAACACACCTGATTTATCTCCTCGCAAAACCAATGTTTTAAAAACCTGTTCTATGTTCTCGCCCAACTGTTCGGCGACATGCGTAGCCGCCAGATCAGACTCATCCACTTGATACGGAATCAACTCATAAACGATCTTTGCCTTATCCAGCAAACGGGCTGCATTAGTCTTATTTACCTTCATGATCTTTCTTGTTACTACCAAACAAAGGTAAAAAGATTATCGCTCATTCCAAATAATAATGAGTAACAGGTTTTAACTGTTTATCCAATTCATATATTAACGGCGTTCCCGTAGGTATCTCTACTCCTACGATCTTCTCCGGACTCAATTCCTCAAGATACATAATCAAAGCCCTTAAACTATTACCATGTGCAGCTATCAATATAGTTTTTCCTTCTGCTATCTGCGGAGCAATCTCAACTTGCCAATAAGGGAGAACTCTTGCAACAGTATCTTCTAATGACTCCCCTTGCGGTAAAATTGCCGGATCTAATTGAGCATATCGAGGATCAAAACCGGGGAAACGAGGATCTTCTAAACTGATTTGCGGAGGACGTACATCAAAACTTCTTCGCCATGTTTTTACCTGTTCATCTCCATATTCCAGAGCAGTCTCCTTTTTATTCAATCCCTGTAAAGCACCATAATGTCGCTCATTCAATCGCCATGATTTAACAACCGGAATCCACAATCGATCAACCTTCTCTGCAACAATAAATTGAGTTTTGATAGCTCGTTTTAGAAAAGATGTATAACACAAATCATACAAAATATTATATCTTTTCAATAAAGAGCCTGCCATTTCTGCTTCTTTTTCTCCTTTAGGAGATAAATCGACATCCATCCACCCGGTAAATCGGTTCTCACTATTCCAGACACTTTCTCCGTGTCGTAATAATATAAGTCTATACATAGTCTTCTATTTTTCTTATTAAACAAGAAAAATAGAAAAAACGTTCGATCGATTTTATTTTTTGAATGAAAATATCCAGAGGTAACATCATACGCTCCGGATATTTTCAAGCTCTATTGAACCCTCAATTATTTTACAAGAAACTTTTTCTGATATCTCATATTTTTCGAAATGATCTGTATCCAATAACATCCCGGCATAATCCCCGCACTGCTTAAATCAATCTGTATCGTACTTTCGCCATACCTTTTTTGATATAAGCACATTCCAGAAACCGAGAGAATACGCACCTCATACAATCCGCTAAAAGGGACAACAACTTGAATATAATCCGTAGCCGGAGAAGGATATATTTGTAAAGAAGTATTACCTAAAGTTACCCTGTTCACTGCCGATACATAATCAGGAAATTTGATCTTATCTGCTCCGGAATATTTTGTTGTCAATTGAGGCACGACATCTGCAGGATATGGATAATAAGAATATATATCCGAAGGATTAAAAGTAAAAGTTTCGGGCTTCGATTCCGGAGTATAACCATCGAATTTTATCGATTTCTTACTCGGATTAAGCATCTCGTCATTCACAATACCTTCCAAAGATTTTGTCAGGTTTGTATCATCATATACATTTCCCGTATGGACTATTGCACCCGGAATATTTCCTGAAGGAGAATCTAATGACGTACCGTAGACTTCTTTCCATTTAGCAACATCATAGGCTACGAACATCGGCCAACGGGTATCTTGATAAAAGTTATTTTCAATATACAATTGCGCATCGCAACAAGCGGCCGCACCTGTACCGCAACCTTCTTTCGGATGAGCTTCAATACCTAATCCTACGTTATTATAATAATTGTTCAAAATATGACAATCTGCATAACGAACCCTCGGATGGCGTGAAAAAGTAGCATCCCAAAAGTTCATATAATAAGTTGTTTTCAATTTATTGACATCTACACTACTTTTATCGGTATGACCCAAAAGACACGTTTTACGATGGATCATAAACTTACAAAATGAAACCGTACAATAATTAGAACCATTTTTAATATCTACCGCCCCATCCAATTCTTGATAGGAAGTTCGTCCCGGACCATCCCAAAATGTACAATGATCAATCCATATATGCTGACCATTATCTACATTAATTCCATCACCCGGAGCAGGGATACATTCGAACGTTATATTTCTGACAACTATATTTTGGGCCTTATTTATTTGTATGCCTACTCCTAAGAATTTGACATCTCTACTTCCTTGAATCGTTATAGAACTATGTTCTTTTACATCAAGCATATCATTACGTAAAGACTCCGGATTTCCTCCATCATTGGAATATGTTCCCGGTGCTAATATAAGAATATAAGGTTGATATTGCGGATTCTCCCATAAGAAAGTTCCCCAATTAGTCTTTGCATCTGTAATTTTTTTCCCTTTCCAACGATACATTCTATCTAACAAAAAATTAGATAGCTCTTCCATATTCTTTATATAAACAGTAATACCACTTTTACCCCCGACAGTTCCTTCAGGATAGTCACTATTAGGAACTGATGCAAAACCTATACATTTTTCAAAATCAAGATCCATTTCTCCTCCGGAGAACACAGCTTTTATACTTTTCGACGCATCCATAATAACTTTTTCTGTCAAATTTGTTCCAGACAAATCTCCCGACCAACCGGAAAAAACAGAATTAAAAAATGGCTCTGCTATTACCGTGACAACTGTTCCTGCTTCATATTTACCTCCGGAAGGAAACAGCTTGACCTGTCCAAAACCTTCAACTTCTGGCGTCAAACTGTAATAGACCTCAACATCTTCACAATCTATAATCACAGTCCAATTCTTACTCAGATTTCCATTTGTCACCGTATATATCATATTATGGCTAAAATCATAAGGGTCATCATTGTTACATACAATACTTGCACCTGAAGAAACTGTATATTCAGGTATAAGATTCGTTCGATCTACAGCACAAGGTACTGTAACATGCACCGTTGCGGCTTCATTATCAATCACAGCCGGACACGTTTGTTCTCTAAAAGAAAAACTCTTTATCTCAGCTTGAGGAATAGGAGCTCCTGCCATTACTCTCAGGTTCTGAATATATATCCCTCCATTGTTAGGATTAATAAAACGAACCGAAACGGCTTCAGAAGCATTAATCACGAATGTCACTGTTCCATTACAATCCTTAGTGCCTCCTTCAACTGTCTGCCACACATTATTTACCAATTGCTGTACAACAATTTGGCGCATATCTTTATCGGCAGGACAAGTCGCATCAAGCTGAATAGTCTGTATTTGAAACTCCGGCAACTGAAAATATGCTCCATTAGAAAATTTATCCAAAGTAAGTCTACCTGAAGCAACTTGAGTAATACCACAATAAAAATAGTCATAATCCTGAACTATTCCATCAATACATACAGGCTTCTTTCTTTGAGTTGTAGATTTAGACGGTGTCTGATCTTCCGTTGTCCAACTTGAAAAATCATCATTAACAACACATACAGGAGATGTCGAGTCTACCTGTGCAACACCGAACTGCACCAACAGTAGTCCTCCCAATAATAAAGATAAAAAATTTTTCATGCTATTTCGATTTAAATTCATAAATCAAAAATAGCAATCGAATAATACAATAAGGTATATATATTGACATAAGATGTGCAAAAATTGAGATCATATAAAATCTCAATTTTTATCTATCAATCAACTCTTTTTAATTCAAACAATCCTCAAAGGTTCACTTTCTTCAGTAAAAAATATTACTGCCTTACCATACAATATTTACAGATGCTCCTAAAGTAAGTGAATGCAATGTTTGGCGAGATTCTTGATAAGGACGAGATTCTGAAGCCTCATAATATTGAATATTTACCGGTGCAACTTTATAATCTAAAAAGCCTTTGGCAAGAAGATTCTTTTTTGCCCAAAACGCTAAGGAGATACCCGTCCCGGCATTAAAAAAATTAGCATGTTTCATTTTCAAAAAATCCGATCTTACTTCCGTACCCGTTTCCGGATCATTCTGTACCACATCGACACCATTTCCCTGAAAATTTCCATACCCAGCCAACAATTTACTTCCTAAATACCAGCGTTTGGAAATCGGTAACGAAAAATATGCGCCCAAAGATGTCGTAATCGTATTGAATGCTCCAGATTCTAAACGAGCATCAGAAGGCACAGACAATCCGCCCTGTATTTTCATAGGGACACTACTTGCCAATAATTCAGCTCCGACCCCCACATACGGTGTTATATAATAAGCGCCTTCCACACCTACGGTACTTCCCGTAGAGGTATTGAAATTTATCTCCGGAGAAAGAGATATATGGCGCGGCATCATTGTAAAACCCATATATAATCCTAAAAAAGAGGATATATCGGAATATGTAACATCAAAATCATATTGAGGGTGTCTAAGTCCTTTCTTGCCAAATATTAAATCTGCGAAATAATAACCTAATTCAGTAGATAGAATTCCGATTCCCGCACCTACCATTACATCAGATACCCAATGTCTATTATTCAATAATCGGGAAACTGAGGTTGCAGTAGCCACCGTATACGCTCCTATGCTGTACCACGGACTACGCACGCCATATTCTTTATGAAACATTGTCGCAGCCATAAATGCCGTTGCTGAATGCCCAGAAGGGAAAGAATTCAAAGCCGTTCCGTCAGGTCTCCGAGAATCTATAACAAGTTTCATAACATTCACAGTCGTTGCCATAAGAGCTGCAGAGAAAGCGTCTGAAGTCAACATTCTTCCCCATGAGCTGCGACTTTCAACTCCAGCAGCTTTCATTCCGACCAATGCAAATATAGGAACATACTGCAAATAATCATCATATCCATGATGAAATGACGGGACATATTCATTTCTTAAGCTCCTAAAAGGCTCTTTTTTCATTTCTACCAAAGAGCCGGTAACAATTAAAGGAACAGAAATATAGGTCATCTGAAACCATTTGGCTTCTGTTATACGATTTATCTTTTCCGGCGTTTTCCTTGAAATCAAATATCTGACGGGAACATTTTGCGCACTGTCTGTAGTCAAGAAATTTGTAGTATAAGCACTTGTGAAACTATTCAAAAAAATCACAAACAAAAATACCTTCTTCATGCAATTTTCCATTTGTATTTTATTTATATCCAAACGGATGCAAAAATAATATTTTTTATGGCAAAAACTGTCTTATACAGACGAACATATTTATAAATAGGAATGTTTTACAGCCATAAATACCATATATAAAGGTACAGGGACATCTTAAACATTTGATTGACTTTCCATTCTCTTTACTGAATAGCCCGGATATCCCTGTATCTATTTTTTCAGCTGTTCTTTAATTTTTATGATTTTTTCTTCCAAAGGTAAAAATGCATCTAACCAAAAAATAGAAAACCCCCTCCGTTCCATTCCTCGAAACCATGTCATTTGTCTTTTCGCAAATTGATGAATAGCTATTTCTAATTTACTCACCATTTCGTCATAAGAAAGTCTCCCTATCAAATATTCTGTCAGATATTTATATTCAAGGCCATAATAAATAAGATCATCCGGAGAAATTCCTTCTTTTAATAAAGCTCTTACTTCATCCACCATTCCCGAATCAAGTCTCATCTGTAAACGTTCAGAAATCTTTCTCCGACGGGCTTCCCTTTCTATATCGACTCCTACGATAAAACTGTTCAATGGCTTGTTTTTTCTCTCCTCCGGTTGCTGATTCCTATAAAATTCGGCTATTTCTATAGCTCTTACAGCCCGCTTACAACTATCTACATCCGTAGTATTATGCAAAGTCTTATAAGTTTTCAATATAGATGTCAACTCTGTCAATGTCTTGTCTTTCAACTTCTCACGAAGTTCTTTATTTTCAGGAACCTGAGGCATACTATAACCTTTTAAGACAGTCTCTATATAAAGACCTGTTCCCCCACATAATATAGGAAATTTTTTTCTCGTCCTCAAATCCTGAAAAACTACATTAAAGTCTCTTTGATATTCATAAAGATTATATTTATATCCCGGTTCACAAATATCAATCAAATGATACGGGATTTCTTTATCTTCATATTTATACTCTTCCAAATCTTTTCCCGTACCGATGTCCATGCGCTTATAAATCTGACGGGAATCCGCACTTATAATTTCCGTATTTAAATCAGCAGCCAAAGCAACAGCCAAAGAAGTCTTCCCAGAAGCCGTAGGTCCTAATATCGTTATTAAATCAAACATATATTTCATTTTTCCTTCTCAGTATATTCCCATGCGAGCAAAATCGTATTCTTCAAAAACTCATACTCTTGTTCAAAACAGGTACTAAACACACCTTTTCCCAATTCTGCATCAATCTGATCGGATGTCCAAAACTTTCCTCCACGAGGTTTATTAATGACATACGACTCATCGGAAACATTCAAAACATATAACATAATTACACGATTCATGATATCGGTTTTAAACTTCGATGTCAATATTCTACGCGGGGCATTTCGGTTTTCTACAGATATATATTTTTCCGTAGCCATTTTCAACACATTATCAGGCGTTTCTCCATAACGCAAATCTTCAGATACCGGAGTATCCAAATGAAGTCCCGATAAACTTCCCTTTATTTGACCCGGTTGCAAATATATTCTATTACCACACATAATGATGACACGCAAATGCGGATGGAGATAATGATTCCCACGACGGAAACTCTCGTGTTTTTCTACTCTTCCGATAACAGATAAAGATTCATTAATAATCGGTAACCACGTTTCTTTAGAAAGCATTTTATTCAACAAAATAATCCGGATACATTCGTAAACAAAATAAAACACCATCAAAATAAGGTTCAAACGATAATTCAAGAAAACGTATATATCCGGATACATACTACGAGAATAAGTATTGAACATAATCGTAACAGCCAAATAAAAACTCAATACATACAGCAATAATCGTGACATATACATAAATTCATGCATTATATTGGCCATCACCACACGATCTTTACGTGAATAACCACGAGAATGCCTATGAAATAAAACCCTATGTAATCCTCGAACGATCAAAATATTAATAAAAAGCAATATGCCTAGAAAAACAGTATTGGAAATAAGAAATAAAGAATTGTAAAAAAGCAATTTCAAAGAAGCGAATTGGATCAACGTAAGAGTTGAAACTCCGAACATAAGCAAAAATCGACGATAAAATATCCGGTAAAAAATTTCGATACACAGACAAATCAAACCTATAAACAATGCCAGTTTTACTGTATTAATTTCTGTCAAATGATTATTGGTTAACGATACCAGAAAAAGAGGTAAAAGACCTGCCGACTGCAAATAAAAATATCTATGCTTAAACAATTTTTCTTGTTTCATATTTCAACTATCAGAGAGCTCAAAAAAAATTTACATTCCCAGTAATACAGACGAAACTTTAAATATTCAAGTATAGTCTTTTTATTTACTCTGGCAATAAAATTATTTATTAAACAACCTTTCTCTAAGTCATTCCTATCAAGTTAACATGTAGAATAGCACTTTTACGGTGAATGAAGAATTTTATTTCCCCTAACCTAATCAAGGAAGAAGAAGCATAATTGTTATACATCCTTATAGGCTAAACTCGAAGCTAAGATGCAGTATTTTTATGTAATATGCAACATAATCCAGCAGATTAACATTTGATCTTCTAAAATACTAATATCCAGATTTAAACAAAATAGCGAACAACTTTATTTTTTGTATAATATAATAACAAAAGAACAGGCTGAATAATTATGCACTCAGTCTGTTCTTTTTATTTATAGTCTTGTTCTTATTTTAAATTTCTTTGCAAAAAATCATATACCCGAGTATAAAGATGATATCGGGTATTGCACCCGTAAATACTATGGTTACGGTTTGTATAAATCTGCATTTCGAACTGCTTATTTGCTTGTACCAAAGCTTCGCTATATTGCAATGTATTAAGATAATGAACATTGTCATCCGCAGTACCGGAAATAATCAATAACTTCCCATCAAGATCTGCGGCTTTTTTTAATGGAGAAGTCTGTATATAGCCATCGTTATTCTCTTGAGGAGTACGCATATAACGTTCAGTATATACCGTATCATAATAACGCCAATCGGTTACCGGAGCAATAGCTATTCCCGACTTAAACACTCCTGAACTCATCGACATTGACATCAATGTCGTATATCCGCCGAAGCTCCAGCCCCAGATAGCAATATTACTTGAGTCTACATATCCCAACGATCCCAAATAACGGGCTGCTGCTATCTGATCTTGAGCTTCTAAAATTCCCATTTTACAATATATAGCGCGAGAAAAAGCTGTACCTCTACCCCCTGTACCTCTACCGTCCACACATGCAACAATATAACCGTTATCCGTTAAATATTGAGTCCAGTCTATAGCAGCCCACTTATCTAAAACCATTTGAGAACCCGGTCCGCTATATTGCACCATCACAACAGGATATTTTTTCCCGGAGATAAAATTATCCGGTTTCATTATATAACCATTTAATATTTCTCCCGACTCATTCTTAAAAGTAAAAAATTCTTTCCGAGAAAATGGCAGATTTTTCAATTTTGAATTTTCTTCGATAATACGCAATTGTTTACCTTGAGAATTATGTACTGTCACAACCGGCGGAGTTACCGCATTGCTATATTCATTTACAAAATAGGTGCAGGCCGGATTAAAATGGGCTTGATTATACCCCTTTTGTGTTGATATTTTTACAATATTTCCTTTGTTGTCAACACGATAAACAGCTCTACATAAAGGACTTTCAGCAGCAGATTCATAATAATAATACCCCTTGGCATCTTGTCCGTAATATGCTGTCACGTCCCAATTTCCTCGGGTAACTTGTCGAATAAGAGTACCTGACATATTGTAATGATAAAGATGTCTGAATCCGCTTTTTTCTGATGCAAAAATAAAACCGGAAGGATAAAAAGTAATGTAATCCATAATATCCGGATCTATCCATGTTTCATTTTTATCCTGAATCAATAATTTACTCACTCCTGATTTCGGGTTTGTCAGAAACATTCTAAAGTCATTTTGATTCCTATTAAGGGTCATCACGGCCAATTGATCCGGATTTTGCGTAAACCGAATACGCGGTATATAACTGTCTTCATCAACAGGTACATTCATTTTTTTTACTGCACGAGTCTCTACTGTATAAGTAAAAACAGCGACTTTACTATTTTTTGTTCCGGCAACCGGGTATTTATACACAAATTCTCCGGGATAATACGCATAAGGAGTCAGACTCGGACATTCCCCTTCAAACATCTGTATTGAATATTCCGGAACATCCGTTTCATCTGTCTTTACAAATGCTAATGTAGTGTTATCGGGAGACCACGACAAAGTGCTGACAACAGAAAACTCTTCTTCATAAACCCAATCAGGAATTCCGTTCAATATTTTATTCTTTACTCCATCAGAAGTAATTGCAGACTCAGTTCCATAGTCCAACTTTTTCAAATAAATATTATTATCTCTCACAAATGCAACCATTCTTCCATTAGGTGAGAATGTCGCAATCTGTTGCTTTCCCGGTTTATCAGAAAGAGGCTTTACCAAATTCCTTCTTATTTCAAAGGTATAATATACAGCCTTGAAAGAACGGCGATAAACAGGCTCTGCATCGGCATATAACAATATCTTTTTTTCATCTGCACTCATTGAATAGCCGTCAAAAGTTTTGAAAGGACATTCTCTTGCCGAAGCTACATTAAATAATGTGTCCACAGCCTGTCCGGTTTTATAACTATACTTTATAATCATGGTTTTATCTTTCGATCTTTGAGTATAGTGTTCTCCGTCATTCATAGGTAAAAATGCAGGAACTCGCTTCGTTTGATATTCTCCGGATACGATAGACTTTAAATCAAACGTATGTGCTGAAAAGCCTGATTGAGCACAAAAGCACAGAAGTGCTACATAAATGACTTTTTTCATTTGTATATATTTTGTTTTTTACAAAAGTACATATTCATATTTCAAGATAAAAATCTGCGAAATATTTTTTTATTCCAAACCGCCATAGGCTACATAAAATTCATACTTTTGCAAAAATAACCCTAATTCGAGCAAATCATGACCAACGGATTCGTAAAAGTTGCAGCAGCTATTCCAAAAACAAAAGTCGCTGACTGCATTTACAATACAATTGAAATTGAAAAATTAATACGAGAAGCCGGACAAAAACATATAGAAATAATCGTTTTCCCGGAATTATGTATTACTTCTTACACCTGTGGAGATCTATTCACTCAACAGTTATTAATAGAAAGCGCAGAAAAAGCTTTAAAGAAACTAATCGACAAAACAAGTGATGAAAAGCTTTTGTGTGTTGTCGGTGCTCCTGTCACCAACGGTAATCAAATATTCAATGCAGCTATCGTATTCCAAGAAGGGAAAATATTGGGGATCATTCCGAAAACATTTTTACCTAATTACAAAGAGTTTTATGAGAAGCGATGGTTTTCGTCTTCTATGGATAACCGACAAACCTCAATAAATTTTTGTGGACAAGAAGTTCCGTTCGGTACGGATTTATTGTTCCGGTCAGATCAAGTCGTTATCGGTACAGAGATTTGTGAGGATTTGTGGGTTACTGTTCCTCCCAGTTCATTACAGGCTTTAAATGGAGCTAATATATTGTTAAACTTATCGGCCAGCAATGAATTAATCGGGAAACAAATTTACAGAGAAGAACTTATACGACAGCAATCAGCTCGTTGTAATGCCGCTTATATATATGCATCTGCCGGAAGCGGAGAGTCATCGACTGATCTCATTTTTGCAGGAAATGGAATAATTGCAGAAAACGGAACAATTCTCGCTGAAGGTCAGAGGTTTATTTCTGAAAAACAGTTAATTATTTCAGAAATCGATATAGACCGTTTACTTTTTGACCGAAGAATAAATTCAGGGTATAATAGTTGCTCGATGTATTCTACAGAAAAATACCGGAGTATAGATTTCCATCTTCCGACATACGAATTAACAGAATTGAAAAGAACCATAACACCTCATCCTTTCATCCCGTCCGAAAATAAACTTTTGTTTGATCGGTGCGAAGAAATTTTCAATATACAAATAACCGGTTTAGCAAAACGTATTATCCATACACACGCACAATGTGCAGTTATCGGTATATCGGGAGGACTTGATTCGACACTCGCACTTTTAGTTTGTGTAAAAACATTCGACCGACTAAAACTAAACCGCGAACAAATCATCGGTGTTACCATGCCCGGTTTCGGTACTACCGACCGAACCTACCATAATGCTAAAGAACTAATGAAACTGCTCGGCGTGACAATACGGGAAATCAGCATCAAAGAGGCATGCATACAACATTTTAAAGATATAAATCATGATATTAATATTCATGATATTACTTATGAAAACTCTCAAGCAAGAGAAAGGACTCAAATTCTTATGGATGTCGCCAATCAAAATAACGGATTGGTTATCGGTACAGGAGATTTATCCGAATTGGCCTTAGGATGGGCTACATATAATGGAGACCACATGTCGATGTATGGAGTAAACGGAAGTATTCCTAAAACTCTTGTGCGTTATCTTGTCGAATGGGCTGCATCTCAAGAAATATCTGCCGAAGCGAAACATACATTATTAGACATCGTCAATACTCCTATTAGTCCGGAATTAATTCCGGGAGATGAGCACGGCAATATCAAACAAAAAACCGAAGATTTGGTAGGACCTTATGAATTGCATGATTTCTTTTTATATTATTTTTTACGGTTCGGATTCCGTCCCGCCAAAATTTACTTCTTAGCCCGACAAGCTTTCGAAGGAAAGTATGATACAAGTACGATACAAAAATGGTTAACAATCTTTTTTAAACGTTTTTTCAACCAACAGTTTAAACGCTCATGCCTTCCCGACGGTCCAAAAGTCGGTTCGGTGAGCCTTTCGCCCAGAGGTGACTGGAAAATGCCGAGTGATGCAAACAGTACAATATGGATAAAAGAATGTGAAGAACTTCCCTTATAAAAAAAGCAGGATTTAAAATCCTGCCTTTTTTATTTGATTCGTAATCAATCCGATACAATGACCGCATTCACTCCTCTTATAGCCTGATATCGAGATGTTACTACCGCATACAATTCCTCAAAAGAACAATCCAGTGCCCGTATCGAAAGACATATAGGAGAGCCATATTGATGTAGCTTCAGCATTAAAGATCGTTTTTTTATTGCTGTGGGTTCTTGCATTATATATTGATTGGGATTTTTGACTACCAAAACGACATATTTATAATTCAGATTTTCAAGATCATCCATAACCTTAATTTTCGTCACATCATTCCAGAGTACCGTGCCAATCCTATAACCGGTAGAAAGATCAGTAATTCCCTCATCCGATATAATCATCCCTACATATCCATCTTTCCGTAAACTATAAATAGCCCATAAAGAAAAAAAGAATAGCAAGATTCCCATCAATGCGAATAGCAACGCTAAACGACGTCCCGGCAAATGCTGCCCATATAAAATAACAGATAAGAAAAATAAAAATATTGTAATAATAAATATAGTGGTCGAAAAAAAATAGATACCTCTCCTTTTTCGAGCACTCAACATAAATTTGACAATAACATTTGCTTTTTCGGCCATAACTTGTTTATATACTTTGTTCTATATTCCAGACAAAAGCCCTAAGCCCTAAAGCTTCCTTTTGTTTATCTAAGTTATTGAGAAGTTTCAATAATCCGTCGACTTGCCGGTCTTCGACCATGGTCAATATCGCAGAATTCATACTCGGCCAAGCATGACTACCATAATGTGGTTCACCTTTTACAGAGCCTCTCCCCTGAATATTTTCCCAATATGAAAACCCTCGACAATTATGATGATCTAAAATACTCTGAATCATCTCTAAATGAGCCTGATCAAAGGCTATAAATACTGCTTTCATAAGTTAGCTATTTACATTTTAAACTTCAGGAAATGACAGATTCCCTGAAAGAGTATATAATTACAATTTCTCTAATCCTTTCAATTCTGCCGCTAATTTACGTCGTTTTCGCAATACTCCGTTTTTAGCAAATATGCAATATACAACAGGTACGATCACCAGCGTAATCAACGTTGACACAGATAATCCCCAAGCAACTGTCATACCCATAGAACGCCACATCTCCGAGCCTTCGCCAGTTCCCACAGCCATGGGAATCATACCGAACACAGTCGTCAAAGTCGTCATCAACACGGGACGCAAACGAGACTTGCCGGCATGTATTACGGCATGAGTAATAGACAGTCCCCTTTCCCGATTCAAAATAGTATAATCAATTAATACGATACCGTTTTTCACTACGATACCGGCTAACATAATGACACCGATCATCGCCATAACACCTAACGGCGTTCCCGTCACGGCTAATCCTATAAATACACCGGTAAAAGCAAATGGTAGGGAAAACATAATAATAAAAGGATCGGTAAGAGATTCGAATTGTGCCGCCAATACAATAAACACAAGTATTATGATCATAATTCCTAAAATAGTCAAATCCTTAAATGTATCTTGTTGATCTTCAAAAGCTCCACCGATACTCAAACTTATGTCAGACGGAATATCCATTTTGGAAATTATATTCTGTGTTTCAGAAACCAAATCTCCTAAAGCAGCACCCGGAGCAACAACTCCTTTTACCGTTACGACCCGCTCCCTGTTTTTTCGTTCTATCGTCGGAGGGGTCATACGTTCTACGACTTTTCCCAAATCTCGAATCCGGACACCGTGTCCCTGAGAATTATATACCATTATATTTTCAATGTCTTCTACAGATTGGCGATATTCCGGTGCATAACGAACAGTAATATCATATTCATCACCATCCTCTCTGTAATAAGACGCTGTCGATCCGTTGATACGATTACGTAAATATGAAGATGCCGTAGCTACGTTCAGTCCGTTCAAAGCTAACTTCTCTCTGTCAAAATCAACCTGATACTCAGGAATATAATCTTCCCGACTGATATGTACTCCTGAACAAATTTTTAAATCTTTCATTTTATCCGAAAGTTCGGAGGCTATCTTGTCGGTCATATTAAAATCATAACCATAAACTTCGACATCTACGGTACTTTGTCCCCCCATCGATTCAGAGCTTCCTCCGGCATTTACCTCAAAAGTTTTAATTTCCGGGTACTTTTTCAGATCCTGACGCATCAATTCACAAATCTCCACTAATCCTCGTTCACGATCACCGACACTGGACAAATTAATATTATATGAAATAATGTGAGTTCCGTTGGTTTGTATCGATCCGAAAGTATTGTCCGTATCTGCTTGTCCCACCGTAAAATTCGAAATTAAAATTTCCGGATATTTTTCTCTGAACTCCTTATCTATTTTCAAGGCCAGTTCTCTTGAAATTTCCGTACGTGTACCGACCGGTAATTCTATTGTCACACCAATACGAGCATTATCTTGCGTCGGGAAAAATTCGGTAGAAATGAATTTTGTGAGAAACAAACTTCCGACAAAAATTACCGCAGCACCACATACGACAATCGTACGATGACCGACTGCCCAAGTAATTAATTTTGCATACCCGGTATCCAGCAAATCCAAAACTTTTTCTATCGGTGTAAAGAAAAGCATAAACAGCTTTCCTTTTTTAGGATCGAGACGCAACCACTGCGAACAAAGCATTGGTGTTAAAGATAGGGCACAAACTGTAGAAACAATCATTATTATACTCACAATCCATCCTAACTGACGAAATAAAATACCAGCCATTCCGGTAATCATCGTCAACGGCAAAAATACTGCCAACATAGTAAGAGTAGAAGCAATAACCGATATTGCAACCTCATTCGTACCGTGTATTGCCGCCTGTTTCGGAGCACTTCCCCGTTCAATATGGTTAGTCACATTTTCCAATACTACGATAGCATCATCTACAACCATACCAATAGCAATACTTAACGAACTCAACGATATAATATTTAACGTATTTCCGGATATCAACAAATAAGCGAACGAAGCTATTAAAGAAATAGGTATCGTAATAACAATAATAAATGTAGCTCTCCAACGCCCCAGAAAAACCAAAACGACCAGCATTACAATAACAAACGTAACGGCTACAGTCTCTACTAAGCTGCCGATCGTATTTTCGATATTCGTGGATGTATTTATAATAATATCCAGCTTCACATCAGAAGGGAGATCTTTTTGAATAGCAGGCAACCGTTTTAAAACAGCATTAGAAATATTTACGGAATTTGCACCAGACTGTTTTTGAATAATAACCATTCCTCCCTGAAGTCCGTTATTATATGCTTCCTGAGCCCTCTCCTTAACACTATCTTCTATGCGTGCTACATCTTTCAAAAAAATAGTTTTATCGCCATACGTACCGACAACAATGTCCTCCATCTGTTTTGCGTCCGTAAACTCCCCTTGAACTCGTAAAGAATAGGTATTAGAACCTATATCGATACTACCTCCTGGAGTATTAAGATTTTCTTGAGCGATGATTCCTGATATACCCTCAACAGTAAGGTTATATGCTTCTAATTTCTGCGGATCACAATATACTTGTATCTCTCGTTCCGGAGCTCCGGTCACAGATACCGACCCCACTCCACCGATACGTTTTAACGGGTTAGCGACCTTATCATCCAAAATTTTATAAAGAGCAGGCATACTCTCTTCTGCCGTAACCGAAAGAATCAAAATCGGTATATCATCTGTTCCGAATTTAAAAATAATGGGATTTTCGACATTATCCGGAAGGGAGGTCTCGACAATATCCAGTTTATCTCGGACATCATTTGTCGCGACATCTATATCCGTACCATACTCAAACTCCAAAGTAACAATAGACAAATTTTCTTTTGACTGAGATGTTATATGTTTTAAATTGGTTACGGTATTCAACGTATTCTCCATAACTTTCGTTACGTTTGTTTCTATATCTGAAGCACTAGCTCCCGGATATGCAGTCATCACCATGATAGTATTAGTCTCAATATCCGGTAACAGGTCAATAGATAATCTACTCAACGAAAAAAGACCGATAATTACAATAGCGACAAAACAGAGAGCTGTTGTTATCGGTTTCTTTACTGCGGATGAATATAAACTCATAACTTATTCTTTTTACATTTAAATGAAATACGGAAAGAGGAACTCTTATCGATTTTGCTACTCTGCATTCTCAACAGAAACCTCTGCCCCATTCGTCAAACGGCTCTGCCCGGCAACAACGACTTGATCCCCATCGGATACTCCGGAAATAATTTCGTATTTATCATCCATCCGACGACCTAATAAAACTTTATTATAGGAGACCTTTCCATCTTTATATACATAGATATAACGGTCTCCAGATCCTGCTTGCTTGATTATAGACAAATCTGGCGCAACTACATGATTTTGTGTTCCGAAATTCATCGTAACACGAGCAAACATTCCAGGACGAACTTTCAGATCTTTATTCGGTAACTTGATTTCTACCGGAAATGTCCTTGTCTGGGGATCGACTGTCGGATAAATCAAACTAACTTTTCCCTGAAATATCTCATCTCCATAAACTTCGACTTTTACATTAACATCCATTCCTTTTTTTACCCGAGTATAAAAACTTTCCGAAACATTTACCAAAAGTTTGACCGGTGACATTTGCTCAATAGTCACAACCGGCTCACCCCCGATCATATCTCCACTATCATAATTTCGTGCCGTAACAATTCCATCTATCGGACTGACCAATCTCGTGTTTTCTTTCAAATTCTCATAGGCAGTTTTTGCTACGTCCAGCTGTGTCTTTTGAGCATCTAAACTTTGTTTAGATGCTCCACCGACTTTATATAATTCAAATGCACGGTCATATTCTAACTGAATATTTTCCAATTGAGTCTGCGATTGGAGCAAGTTTGCTTTATCCATCTGAGCCAATACTTGCCCTTTACGGACATGATCACCGACTTCAACCAAAATATCATTGATGCGCAATGACATTGACGGAGCTATGTTATTTACGACATTGGCTTCGACCGTCGCTGTGAATTCCTGTATCTGTTCTACCTCTTGTGTCTTTACAGTCTCGAGTCGGACAAGAGGTTTTTCATCAACCTTAACTTCTTGTTTTTTTTCTGAAGTACAAGAGAACATCACAACCGAAGCGACTAATGACATAATGCAGAATTTCTTATTTCTTACCATATTTATTGTTTTTTATTTCCTTGACTTTTTGAGAATTATAAATATTAATTTTGTTGATCTTTCATATATTTACTCAAATCGACATTACCTGTAACTTGTTCCAAATCCGATTTAGCAGCCAGATAATCATGGATAGCTTGGTAATATGATAATCGGGCATTTGTAAGAGCAACATTAGCATCATTTACTTCGATAAAAGTTGCAGCTCCGATCTCAAATTTTTTCTGCATGATTGAATATGCTTTTTCGGCTTGTCTTACCCCTTCTTTATTAGAGGCAATTTGTTTAATGGATTTTTGAATATTATCCATATATGAGATAGATTGCATCTGTAAATTCCTAACTAAATCTTGCCGGCGGAATTTCATCTGATTAACCGTTAATTGTGCATCCTTTATCTTATAATAACGGCTACCTCCTTGAAAAATCGGGATTGATAAGGTTAAACCGATCATTGAATACGGATTCCAACGAAAATCTTTAAATATAGGCCCATTACTCATAGAAGTCCAATTATATAAACCGGTTGCTGTTAAAGTCGGATACCATGACATCTTTTGTACAACCAATGCTTTTTTCAAATAATCCGCTTGCAAATCGAGTTGTTTCAAATTTGTGTTATTTTGTAAAGAGGTATCGATATTCAACGCTTGTTCATACATATCAGCCTCATAATCTGACAACTTATTTGCAGGAGTAACCTCAATATTCATGTCCAATCCCAAAAGAACCTTCAAGTTTACCTTAGATAATTTCACCCCATTCTCGGCTTGTAATAATCCGGGTTCTAAAGTCCGTACCTGAACCTCAGCGCGCAACACATCGTATTCCGAAGCGACACCATGTTCATATTTATTTCTAAAATCCTTTGCATTTAGGCAGGCATTATCATAACTCTCTTTCAAAACTTGATATGAATCTTCACTCATCATAACATTGTAGTATGCCTTCTTTACCTGATCTACTAAAGATAACCGCGAAGCCCGGGCACTTTCTAAAGTCTGCTCTATATCAGCTTTCGAAAGTTGTATATTTTTCCAAAACGTAGGAGCAACAATCGGCAATTGAAAATTAAATCCCATAGAATAAGAGTTATCTTGCCCGACTTTCATACCATTATCCATTCCCGGAATATCCATGTCCATATACATAACTTGTTTCTTCAATGTTCGGGAATAGTCTCCGGATGCCGTAATCGTAGGAAATAAGTTTCCGATAGCCCCCTTGCGAGAATAATCTTTTCTGGTGATCTCTATATCGGCTACTCTTATCGTCGGGTTTTCGCTTAAAGCAATTTCGATAGCCTTATCCAAATCTAAGGTCAAAGACCGAGACTGCTCCTGAGCTCCGACTTTATATACAATCGCAAATGTTAACAACAAAGTCATCCCGACCTGTCTTAAACACATATCTTTTTTCATACTTATTTGGGTTCTAATAAATTTATCTTTATGTATTCTCTGTTCTATCGACAAACTCATCGATAAACATAATTCCTTTTGAAGTCGCAATACCACGAATAAAGTTCATGAAAATCGTTTCATAAACATCTATAAACGAATAATGCGAGGCAAATACTTCATCTGAATTAAAAAGAAAATCAAATTGCGCCATCAATAAAAAAGAAGCTATTTGCGACTTCAAATTTTCACGAATCAAACCTTCTCGTTTGCCTTGTTCCATTAATGAAGCCATATATCCGGCTCTTTGATCTCTATTATTATCCAGAACTTGTGCAATAGACGGATGATAGCGTTTTACATCACTAAAATAATTTCTATTCACATTTTGCATTTTACGCCATGTACTTTGAAAAACCTTTAACAACAGATCTAACGAATTTTCAGCAGTTTTATAAATCTCTTCAGCCTCATCTTCTGTCTCTTTCTGAATATACAAAATACATTCTAACAATAACTGGTCTTTATCTTTAAAGTTTTCATAAAGCGTACGTTTCGAGATTCCCATCTGACTGGCGATATAATCCATTGTCACAGATTTAATCCCATGTCTGGTGAACAAAACCGCAGCTTTATCAATAATTCTGTTTCTCAATTCTTTATTCATACGGCTTTTTTCTTTTAGAGTCTACTTAAGAGCTTGTCTAAATTTTTGCATTAAAAAGCTTAATCACTCTTTTATATTTGACAAAGATAAATGAAAACTTATAAAACACATAAAGTTTTCTGAATAATCCATTTTTCAATACAGTTAATTAATGTAAACAAGGCGATCTCAAAATGAACACATTATTTAACAATGTTATAGTTTGTATTTTTTATTTTCGGGATAAATATAAATTATTAGATTTGCATGGAAAATTTTGATAAATATTGAATTAATATTCTATTTACATTACATATATAATTTACAGCATATGTCAAAAGTAACGAAAGAAGCAGCCCTTTTATATCATAGTCAGGGCAAACCCGGGAAAATAGAAGTTGTTCCCACCAAACCATACAGCACACAAATGGATTTATCACTCGCCTATTCTCCCGGTGTGGCCGAACCATGCCTCGAAATAGAGAAAGATCCACAAAAAGCATACGAATACACATCAAAAGGCAATCTGGTCGCGGTTATATCAAATGGAACGGCAGTATTAGGATTAGGTGATATCGGTGCATTAGCAGGGAAGCCTGTCATGGAAGGAAAAGGTCTTCTGTTCAAAATATTTGCCGGGATAGATGTTTTCGATATCGAAGTAAACGAAAAAGATCCTGAAAAATTTATCCAAGCCGTAAAAGCCATTGCCCCAACATTCGGAGGTATTAATCTTGAAGACATAAAAGCTCCCGAATGTTTCGAGATCGAAAATCGGTTGAAAGCCGAACTATCCATACCCGTAATGCATGATGATCAACACGGTACAGCTATAATATCCGGAGCTGGATTGTTAAATGCACTCGAAATACAAGGTAAAAAAATCGAAAATGTAAAAATCGTCGTTAACGGAGCCGGAGCTTCAGCCAGCTCATGTACAAAATTATACATGATGTTGGGTGCGAAAAAAGAAAATATCGTAATGGTCGACAGTCGTGGAGTGATAAACAAAAAACGTACCGACCTGAACGAATCGAAAAAGCAATTTATCACAGACCGGGATATCGATACTTTAGAAGAAGCTATGCGGGGTGCGGATGTATTTCTCGGACTTTCGAAAGCGGACGTATTAAGCGTTGAAATGATTCGTTCTATGAACGAGAAACCAATCGTTTTTGCATTAGCCAATCCGAACCCGGAAATTGCATACGATAAAGCCAAATCTTCTCGTCCTGATTTAATTTTTGCAACAGGTCGATCAGACTATCCGAATCAAATCAACAACGTTCTCGGATTCCCTTACATATTCAGAGGAGCTCTCGATGTAAGAGCAACTTGTATTAATGAAGCAATGAAATTAGCGGCAGTTTATGCCATTGCAGGATTAGCTAAAAAACCTGTTCCTGATGTCGTTAATGCAGCATATAATCTGAAACGAATAAGTTTCGGCCCGGAATATATTATTCCCAAACCTCTCGACCCCCGTTTACTCACGACCGTTGCTCCGGCAGTTGCAAAAGCAGCAATCGAATCTGGTGCTGCAGCTCCAATAATAACCGATTGGGATGCTTATGAAAGTAAATTGAGAGCTCTAATGGGATATGACAATAAAATGATACGTCGGTTCACCGAAATGGCTGTTCAGAATCCGAAACGTGTCGTATTTGCCGAAGCCAATCACGCCAATATGCTTTCGGCTGCCGTTACTGCTTATCAAGAAGGTATCTGTTTCCCGATCTTACTGGGGAATACCGACTATATACATAGTGTAGCCGAACAAAACGGTTTAAATCTCGATGGTCTCGAAATCGTAAATTTACGAAGCGGCGAAGAAACGGAACGTCGTGAAAAATATGCAAAAATATTAGCACAGAAACGTCAAAGAGAGGGTATCACTTTAGACGAAGCTCGAGAAAAAATGTTCGACCGCAACTATTTTGGAATGATGATGGTAGAAGTAGGTGATGCTGACGCATTTATAACCGGAACTTATACCAAATATACCGAAACCATACAAATTGCAAAAGATGTTATCGGTATTCGGGAAGGTCATAAACATTTCGGAGCAATGCATATCATGAATACCAAAAAAGGAACTTATTTCCTTGCCGATACACTCATCAACCGCCATCCCGACTCAGAGACATTAGTAGATATTGCTCGTTTAGCCCGTCATGCCGTAAAATTCTTTGCCCACGAACCTGTTATGGCAATGGTATCTTATTCTAATTTCGGCGCTGACAATACCGGTAGTCCGGTACAAGTGCATGAAGCGGTCAGAGAAATGCAGGAAAATTATCCTGAATTGGCAATTGACGGAGAAATGCAAATCAATTTTGCTCTTAATACAACTCTGCGAGACAAAACATTCCCGTTCAACAAATTGGCAGGAAAAGAAGTAAATACACTCATTTTCCCGAATTTAAGCTCAGCCAATTCGGCATATAAGATGTTATTGGAAATGGGATTAGCAGAGTCTATCGGACCGATTCAAATGGGATTAAACAAACCTATACATTTTACGGATATCGAAAGTTCTTCAAGAGATATTGTAAACTTGACGACTGTTGCCGTTCTGGATGCCATAGTACAAGAAGAAATCAGCAAATCAAAACAAAAATAAAAATATCCGATAATAAAATAGAGAGGGCTTGTTTACACAAACCCTCTCTATTTTATTTGTCAAGACCTACGGAAATATCATATTTTATCTTGATAATAAGCTTTAGGCAGTTTTCTGCAATTATATTGTGAAGCCATAATTTCACCATATGCACCTGCCGAACGGATAGCCAATAAATCTCCTCGTTGAGTTTTATTTAATGAGACCATTTTTCCAAAACAATCAGACGACTCACAAATAGGACCTACGACATCATACTCTTCCGGCAACTGATCTGAAGTAATATTTTCTATTTTATGATAAGCTTGATATAAAGCGGGACGAATCAAATCTGTCATCCCGGCATCAGTTACTACAAATTTTTTGTTTACTCCCTCCTTCACATACAGGACTTTTGTAATCAAAGAACCACATTGACACACGACAGATCGTCCTAATTCAAAATGAACTTCTTGCTTAGGTCTCAACTTAAGATGTTTATGGAAAACGTCAAAATAATTTTTGAAATCAGGAACAGACTGTTTGTCCGGTTCTTCATAATTGACCCCCAAACCGCCACCGACATTTATGGAATCTACGATAATCATCCGTTGGTACAAATGTTCTTGTATTTCATTAATTCGAATACAAAGACCCTTGAACGAATCCATATCCGTAATTTGCGAACCGATATGAAAATGCAACCCGATAAGCCGAACATTTTTCAGTGTTTCTAAATGGCCGAGCACCGAATCTAAATGAACTAAACTAATCCCGAACTTATTCTCACTCAACCCCGTAGTAATATAGTGATGCGTATGTGCATCAATATTAGGATTAATACGTAAAGCTATCGAAGCGGTCTTACCGTATAAAGCCGCTAATTCATCGATATTATCCAACTCCGGAACGGATTCTACATTAAAACAATATATATCAGATTCCAGTCCTAACTTAATTTCCCAATCAGCCTTACCAACCCCTGCAAAAACGATTTTTTGAGCCGGAAAACCAGCATCCAAAGCAGCTTTTATTTCTCCTCCGCTCACACAATCTGCACCTAATCCATTCTCTCTAATAATAGAGAGTATACGGTTATTGGCATTCGCTTTTACAGCATAATGAACATGATAATTTGAATGCAAAACTGTTTCTTGTTTTATTTTATCTAATGTCTCCCTCAGTAAAGAGGTATCATAATAGTAAAAGGGGGTCTCTATATTTCTGAACTTATCGATCGGGAAAACGCCTTTCATATATTTATCAATTTAATATTTTAAGATTTAAAAGCCTATGAAAATGTTTTTAGGCCTGTCGACTACAATAAATGCAACCAATTTTTAAAAAACACGGACTACTTTTTAATAGTCCGTGTTTTTTCTCTTCTTATTTATCAAACAAATATTTACTTAAAGATTGTAATGCAGCAGTCTTGTCTTTTGATTTTATCAGAAACGATATGTTGTAATTACTACCTCCGTAAGATACCATTCTTACCGGAATATCTTTCATTGCCTGCATTGTATTCGATTCGAATCCGATATTATTCCATTCTAAATCTCCGACAACACAAATAATAACCATATCTTCATCGACTGTGACAGTACCGAATTTTTTCAGATCATCTAAAATTTCTGTTAAATGTTTTGTATTATCGATAGTCACGGAGACTCCTACTTCCGAAGTGGTCACCATATCTATAGCTGTCTGATAGCTTTCGAAAATCTCAAAAACCTTACGCAAGAATCCGTAAGCCAAGAGCATACGCCCCGATTTGATTTTAATGGCTGTAATACCGTCTTTTGCCGCTACAGCTTTTATCTTTCCCGGCTCTGATTGATTGTAAATCAAAGTTCCCGGAGCTTCAGGTTCCATTGTATTTAATAAACGTACCGGGATATTATTTAGTTTAGCCGGAAGAATACAGGTAGGATGCAATATCTTTGCCCCGAAATATGCTAATTCCGCAGCCTCCTCAAAATGCAAATATCTTACCGGAGAAGTATTTTTAACAAATCGAGGATCATTATTATGCATACCATCAATATCTGTCCATATTTGTATCTCGTCAGCCTGAATAGCTGCACCGATCAATGAAGCGGAATAGTCGCTTCCTCCTCGTTGCAAATTATCTATTTCACCATAAGCATTCCGGCAGATATAACCTTGCGTTATATAAATAGGTGCATCGGGATTTACAGACAATAAATCTTTTAATTTCGTTTTAATATATATCGGATCTGGCTCGGCGTTTTTATCCGTTCGCATATAATCCAAAGCCGGGATCAATACAGATTTTACACCTGTCTCATTCAGGTACAAATTTACCATAGCCGTCGATATCAGCTCTCCTTGAGCCAAAATCACTTTCTCTTCAAAGAGAGTAAAAAGATCTTTCGTAAAAGAACGAATATAGTCGAAGTGAGATTTTACAATTTCAGTAGCCTTCTGTTTATACTCGTCTGTACTATACAGTTCATCGATAACCTGCATATATTTATGCTCAAGGCCATTGATAATTTCATTAGCTCCATCCGGATTTTTTTTATATAAATAATCCGAAATTTCTACGAGTGTATTCGTTGTGCCGGACATAGCAGACAAAACAACTATCTTCTGCTCTCCATCACAAATCAATTTGGCAACATCTTTCATTCTTTGTGCTGAGCCCACAGAAGTTCCACCAAACTTTAAAACTTTCATTTTTATTCTTTCAATTAATAGTTCGTATATTAAATACCTGTATTTTCAATAATTTATATTCAATATCTAAAATGCAAAGATAAGATATTATATATAATAAGCAACCGATACTTAAAGAGAGACTTCAGATAAACATTTGTTCTCACATTTCAATAAGCGACCGGGAAACTCTTCTACCAGCCGATGATTATGGGTCGTCATAATAACAGCCGTGCCCGTCTGACAAATAGAATGCAATAACGATACAATTTGTTGTCCAGTCTGAGGGTCGAGATTTCCGGTCGGTTCATCCGCCAAAATAATCTGCGGAGAATTCAATAACGCTCTGGCTATAACAATTCTTTGCTGTTCCCCTCCCGATAACTCATGCGGCATTTTATACGCTTTATTTTGCATGCCGACTTGCACCAAGACTTGCTCTACTCTCTCAGTTATCTCTGCCTTGTTTTTCCAACCGGTCGCTTGAAGAACAAAATTGAGATTGTCTTTTACAGATCTATCGGTCAATAACTGAAAATCTTGAAATACGATACCTATTTTCCTCCTCAACTGAGGTATATCCTTCTTTCGGAGAGATTTCATATTAAATCCAAGAACAGAGGCCTCCCCTTCAACTACCGGAATCTCAGCATACATCGTCTTCAACAGGCTACTTTTCCCTGTACCTACCCGACCGATAAAATAAACAAACTCTCCCGAATACAATTTAAAATTTACATCTTTCAGAACAACAAGTTCCTTACGGCAGACTTCAACATGGTCATATTGTATCAATAACGCATCTTCCATAAATTCTATTCTTTATGCCGTTTTTTCAATTCTCTGGCAAGATCTTCTATCCGATATCCTTTTGACGTCAATAATACAATCAAATGGTAAATTAGATCAGATGCCTCATAGATAAGCCGATCATCTGTCCCGTTCGTTGCCTCAATTACCGTCTCCACAGCCTCCTCTCCGACTTTTTGCGCCATTCTGTTTATTCCTTTGTTAAACAGAGAAGTCGTGTACGAACCTTCCGGCATCTCTTTTTTACGGCGATCTATAAAATCTTGAAGATACTTAATAAACATAATATCTTCCTCGTTTTTTTCATCAAAACACGTATCGCTACCCGTATGGCAAACCGGACCTACCGGACGTACTTTGATAAGAAGCGTGTCTTTATCACAATCTTCTTTTATTGAATCAACCAACAAAAAATTACCGCTTTCTTCACCCTTTGTCCATAATCGATTCTTAGTACGACTAAAAAATGTTACTTTACCTAATTCTTTAGTCTTTGCTAACGCTTCCTCATTCATAAAGCCCAACATCAGTACTTTAGAAGTATAACTATCCTGTATAATCGCAGGAATCAATCCTCCCATTTTTGCAAAATCTATATTCATTTCAATACGTTATTTTCTTACACAAATATTTTCTCGATCTAAATAATCTTTAAGTTCTGAAATAGAAATCTCCCCAAAATGAAATACACTTGCGGCAAGAGCAGCATCAGCCTTCCCTTTCTGGAAAACATCTCTAAAGTGTTCTTTCTTACCAGCGCCTCCTGATGCTATCACCGGAATATTCAGCTCAGAATTCAACGTTGCTAACGCATCATTTGCATATCCGTCTTTTACGCCATCATGAGTCATACTGGTAAACAATATCTCTCCTGCACCTCTCTCCTGTGCTTCTCTTGCCCAAGAAAAAAGCTCTTTATCTGTCGAAACTCTTCCTCCATTTAAATAACAACGCCATAAATTATCGTCAAAGTTAGCATCTATGGCAACAACACAAACTTGTGAACCGAAATTTTTTGCAATTTCTTCAATTAATTTCGGATTCTTCAATGCAGAAGAATTTATTGAAACTTTGTCTGCACCGGCATTCAGTAAACGGTCAACATCATTTATTTCATTTATTCCACCACCGACGGTAAACGGAATAGATACTTTAGCTGCAACCTTCTTGACAATTTCCGTAAATGTCTTGCGTCCTTCATAAGAAGCGGTTATATCTAAATAAACCAACTCGTCTGCACCTTGTCGGCTATATGCGTGCCCCAATTCAACCGGATCTCCTGCATCTCTGAAATTTATAAAATTTACCCCCTTTACAGTTTTACCGTCTTTTACATCCAAACATGGAATAATTCGCTTTGCTAACATATCTATTTTTATAAAAAACGTAACAATTCCTTCAATGTTATACGGCCTTCATAAAGGGCTTTCCCGAATATAACGGCAGGAACTCCGGCCGACTCTAATTTTTCAATATCTTCGATAGAGGAAACTCCACCACTTGCTATCAAATAAATCTCAGGAATTACAGACATCATCTTTTTATATAAATCGACAGATGGCCCGTTCAGCATTCCATCTTTACAAATATCCGTAGTAATTACTTTTTTTACTCCGGATTCTACATACGTTTCAACAAACGGGATAAGCTCTTTATCTGACGATTCCGTCCATCCTCCGACTGCAATTTTTCCATTTTTAGCATCAGCTCCAAGAATTATCTTTTCTGAACCGAATTTCTCAAGCCATGACAAAAATATCTCCGGATTTTTCACAGCAATACTGCCTCCGGTTACCATCTGAGCACCCGACTCGAAAGCGATTTCCAAATCTCCGTCAGATTTAATGCCACCCCCAAAATCTATTATCAACGACGTACGAGAAGCAATACGTTCTAAAGCTTTATAATTCACTATATGATGAGCTTTAGCTCCATCTAAATCGACAACGTGCAATCGCCTTATTCCATGATCCTGAAATTCTTTTGCAACCTCCAGCGGATCATGATTATATGTAGTCATACGTTTATAATCACCTTGCGACAAGCGCACACACTTACCGTCTATTATATCTATCGCCGGTATTAATTCAATCATATCATTCTATATGTTTATAATGACAAAAAATGATTAAATATATCTTCTCCGACAGCTCCGCTTTTTTCTATATGAAACTGAGAAGCATAAAAATTATCTTTATGTAAAGCCGCACTAAAAGGCAAAATATATTCTGTCTCAGCAGTGGTGTATTCACATATTGGAACATAATAGCTATGAACAAAATATACATATTGGTTTTCAACATTTTGCGGAAACACACGCATATCGACATTCTTCACCGTATTCCATCCCATATGCGGTATTTTGTACTCTATACTTTCAGTATGAAAACGCTTTACATCGACATCGAATATATTCAAACAATCGACATCTCCTTCTTCTGAATGTCGGCACATCAGTTGCATTCCTATACAAATGCCTAATACCGGTTGCTTCAAGTCTTTAATTAAAGAATCCAGATTATTTTTTTTCAAATAACGCATCGTCGACGCCGCCTCTCCTACTCCCGGAAATATTATTTTATCAGCCGACATCAATATTTCTTTATTATCCGTAATTTCTGCTTCTACCCCGACTCTTCTCAAAGCACAATCTACTGAATAAATATTACCGGCATTATATTTTACAATTGCAACTTTCATTTTCCCTTAATTGAAAACAACGGTTTTGTTGCGATAAGTCAATATTTTCCGATCGATATGCTTTTCTACAGCTCGAGATAATACTATTTTTTCGAGATCCTGACCTTTATAGACCAAGTCGGAAATAGAATCTTTGTGAGAAATACGAACGATATCTTGTTCGATAATAGGACCTGCATCAAGGTCTGTCGTTACGTAATGACTTGTAGCTCCGATTAACTTCACTCCCCGCTCAAAAGCCGCATGATAAGGCTTAGCTCCCATAAATGCCGGAAGAAACGAATGATGAATATTTATGATCTTATCGGGATAATGCGTTATAAAATCGGAAGAAACGACTTGCATATATCGTGCCAATACGATAAAATCTATATCATACTCTTTCAACAGCTCCAACTCTTTTGCTTCTTGTTCGATCTTATTGTCCTTATTGATAGGAAATACATGATAATCTATATCGAATCTTTTAGCTACACTTTCTAAATCGGGATGGTTACTGATAATAACAGGAATCTCAACATTCCATTCTCCGGCCGTATATCGCGCCAATATATCGTACAAACAATGAGACATCTTCGATACGAATATAGCCATACGTGGCTTACGGTCATTAAAATAGAGATTAAAACTCATATCATATTTTTGTCCGTATAATGTATTGAAATAATCTTCTATTTTATTTTGCGGAATAATAAAATTTGTCAGATCCCACTCCACCCGCATAAAGAACGCATGATTTTCCCGATCCACATATTGATCAAGATACAGGATATTCCCTCCGTTCACATTAATAAAATCTGTTACAACAGCTAATATACCCGGCTGGTCTGGACAATGCATCAGCAATATTGCATTTGTACTGTTATTTTTTTGTTTTGACATATCTTCTCTATTTTGAAGTGCAAATATAACAAAATAAAAGCGAACAATCCTATTATTCTACAAATTTGAACAAAAATAATCTCACAAAATAGCTATTTGCAAGAAATAAAAAATCGCATCAGAATTTCACAGTACCTATTTGATCCATCAATAACAAAATTTTTCGCTTTCTCTTCTGCATATAGGGAGAGGGTGCCGATGAATCGAAATTGAGAGGATTAGGTAACGATGCGGCAATAAGAGCACACTGCGATCGGGTAAGCCTTCGGGCTGTAGTTCCAAAATGGTGTTCTGCAACAGCTTCCGCACCATATATATTTTTGCCCATTTCGATAGAATTCAGATACACTTCCATAATTCGTTTCTTTCCCCATAACTGTTCTATCAAAAATGTAAAATAAGCCTCCAATCCTTTGCGAATAAAGGAATGTCCCGGCCATAAAAACACATTTTTAGCGGTCTGCTGAGATATAGTACTCGCTCCTCTGGCTTTTTTACGTGTTTTATTTTCTTCTATCGCCTTCTTTATTTGCTGAAAATCAAACCCTGAATGTTCTAAAAAAAGATTATCTTCTGAGGCGACTACCGCTTGAGGCAACCATCTGCTCATATCTTCTAAAGAAATCCATCGATGATATAAACGGGGCTTTTCTCCGGCCATAATATCTTGTGTATAACGGATCAACATAAGAGGCGTTATATATACCGGAATAAAACGGTATAAAAGAACTGAAAGAATCGTCGAAATAAAAAAGAATGCGATAATATTTCTTATAATACGCCGAACACGCTTCATATATTACATTGTTTAAATACAGCTGCAAACGTAAAAATATTTTTTGATTAAATAAGAGCCTGTCCAAATTTTCCAACAAAAAATATTATCAGGTCATT